>CACGBI010000041.1 GCA_902571235.1 uncultured Pelagibacteraceae bacterium | reverse complement strand
AAATTAATCGCCCCTTTTAAAAGATTATTTATTTTTGGCCGCCAATTACAGCACCACCTGAAGGCACTCTTGAATCATCAACCATTTTCTGTGTTGCAGCATTTGGTGCTGAAGTCATTAAACTTACAACAACCATAGCTACTAAACTAACAGTAGATCCGAAGATACCAAATGTTAACTGAGTGATTCCTAAGAATCCACTTCCACCGTTACGTACCCAAATTAGATACACTAAACCAGAAAGTAATCCTAAAGCCATACCAGCACATGCACCTTCTGTATTTGCTCGTTTCCACCATACACCAAGTACAAGTGGCCAGAACAATCCAGACATCGCAAAGTCAAAAGCCCATATTACTGAACCTAAGATTCCTTGGATCTCCATGGCTGCAATAGTTGCACCAGCGAAACCAATTACTACAAGTAATACCCTTGCAACAGTTAGTCTTTTTGCAGTCTCAGCTTTCGGGTCTATCATTTTATAATAAACATCATGTGAGATTGCATTCGCTATCGCTAGAATTAAGCCATCTGCAGTTGACATTGCAGCAGCCATACCTCCAGCTGCAACTAGACCTGAGATTACATATGGTAATCCAGCTACTTCTGGTGTTGCTAATACAACAGCTTTTCCGGCCATGAAGAACTCATTTAATTCAACAGTTCCATTTCCGTTAAAGTCACTAACAAACATCAAATTAGCTTGGTTCCAGTTTTGGTACCAATCGATCGCTTGAACTTCTGCAATTGATTTACCAATAATACCTGTCGGTAAGTTTGGATCAATTAATGCAAGTTTCGAAAGTGTCGCTAACATTGGAGCAGAAGAATAAAGTAGGAAGATGAAAAATACTGACCAACCTACTGATTTTCTAGCTGCTTTTACGCTTGGAGTTGTAAAGAACCTCATCATTACGTGTGGTAATGAAGCAGTTCCCATCATCATAGCTAATGCTAGTGAGATGAAAGCCCAAGGTGTTGCGTTAACTTCAGAGTGAGCTTTAGTAATACCAGCTAACCCTTTAGGTACTGTAGCTAAATCAGCAGCAGAGTTTTTAACAAACCCAAACTGTTGTTCTAACTCACCAATTCTAGCAACTTCATCAGCTAACATGAAGTGTGGGAAGAAACCCGCACCTATTGAGTTACTGATCCAGAATACCGGAAGTAGATAAGCTATGATTAGTACAATATACTGCGCCACCTGTGTCCAAGTTACCCCTCTCATACCACCAAGCATTGAACATAATAATATACTTATTAGTCCAATATAAACTGCGTATTGAAATGGAATATCTAGAGCAACAGATGCAATAGTACCTGTAGCGTTAATTTGTGCGGTCACATATGTAAATGAAGCAACCGTTAAAACGATCACTGCAAGTAATCTTGCCGTATTACCACCATATCTTGTACCTACGAAATCTGGTACTGTATAACAGCCAAATTTTCTTAAGTAAGGTGCTAATAAAGTTGCAACTAACACATAACCACCTGTCCAACCTACAAGCAAAGCCATATATCCGTAACCTTTGAAGTAAATACCACCTGCCATTGCAACGAATGAAGCTCCAGACATCCAGTCTGCCGCTGTCGCCATACCGTTGAATACAGTTGGAACCTGTCTTCCAGCTACATAATAATTACTCGCTTGAGCTGTTCGAGATAGCCAACCAATTAGTGCGTAAATGGCTACTGTGAAGGCAACAAAAGCAATTCCTATTGCTTTGGCTGTCATACCCATTTGCTCACCTATTGCCATAATAATTATGAAAGCTATAAAGCCACCCGTATAGATTCCATAAATTTTAGGCAAGTTATCTATAAAATTACCTTTTATCATTAATCTTCTCCTCTTTCTGCAAAGCCGAATTCTTCATCAATTTTTTCTTGTCTACCTGCAAACCAAAAAATTAGAATTACAAAGAAGCCAAGAGAACCTTGACAAGTGAACCAGTAAGTTAATGGATATCCAAAAGGACCAGTAACTGAGTTCATTTCAGCGCCAAAAAGGAATATACCCA
>CACGBI010000040.1 GCA_902571235.1 uncultured Pelagibacteraceae bacterium | reverse complement strand
TAGAATTGAACCATCGCTTCAAGCAGCTTTTGTTGATTTTGGAAGGGATAGACATGGATTTTTATCCTTTAATGATATTCAGTCAGATTATTATCAAATTCCAAAGAGTGATCTCGAAATAATAAAGCAACAAGAAGAAGAAGCAAGAGAAAAACTATCTAAAGAAGTTGAGGCAAAAGAAGAAAAAAATCTAGCAGAAGGAAAACTAGAAATTGATGACCCTTTGGAAATAAAGAAAGAAATAGAGGATAAAAAAGAGGATGATTATGATGAGCTTAATGGAAAAACAGAATTATCTGAAAATAATAGTCAAGAGGAAGTAGAAAAAAATAATTCTAAATATGAAAATAATAAAAATAATTTTAAAACGATTAAATTCAAAAGATATAAAATTCAAGAAGTTATTAAACCAAACCAAGTAATTCTTGTACAGGTTATAAAAGATGAAAGAGGTCAAAAAGGTGCAGCACTTAGCACATTCATTTCTATTGCTGGAAAATATATTGTTTTGATGCCGAATACTCCTAAGGGTGGTGGAATTTCAAGAAAAATTTTTAATCCAGCGGATAGAAAAAAAATAAGATCTATACTTAATGAGATCGAAATTCCAAAAGAGATGGGTCTAATTGTGAGGACAGCAGGAAGTAATAAGACTAAGAATGAAATCAATCAAGATCTTGAGACTTTAAAAAACACGTGGAATCAAATTAAAGATAACGCACTTAATTCAATTGCCCCCTCTTTAATTCATCAAGAAAGCGAAATTATAAAAAGAACTTTAAGAGATATGTACGATGAAAATACAAAAAGTATAATTGTAGAGGGTAATGAAGGTTACAAAAAAGCTCAAAACTTTATGAAGATGATAATGCCCTCCCATGTAAAAAAAATAAAAAAATATAGAGGTAAAATCCCACTATTTATTGAAGAAAATATTGAGCAAAAATTAAATCAAATTTTTGACTCGGAAATAAAACTAAACTCTGGAGGATATTTGGTAATTAATCCTACTGAGGCTTTAGTATCTATTGATATAAATTCTGGTAGCTCAATAAAACAAAAAAATGTTGAAAGTACAGCTCTTGATACTAATCTTGAAGCCTCTGAAGAGATAGCAAGACAAATAAAAATAAGAGATCTTTCAGGTCTTATAATTATCGATTTTATAGATATGCTTGGCTATGGTAATAGACGGATGGTTGAGAGAAGATTAAAAGAAAAATGTAGATCAGACAGAGCAAGAATACAAATTGGAAGAATTAGTAATTTTGGTTTGCTTGAAATGTCAAGACAAAGACTTAGAGAAAGTGCAGTCAAATGGAAAGTGGAGTTGACTGATGAGTCATTTGCTCAAAAACTTTTAAAAATAGTAGAATTAAAATCAGTGATAAATAAAGCTAAATTTGTAGAACTTAAAGTTTGTGAAAAAATTTCTGATTTTTTGAAGGAAAATTTTGTTGATAATTTAACTTATTTTGAAAAAAAAAATAAGATGAAGATTGATATTATTACTGATAATACTTTAATTATTCCAGAATATACAATTAATCTTAAAAATAAATCTAAAAAAACCATTGAACTTGTGGAACATCGTGAAAAATTAAAAAATTTAAAACAGCAAAAAGACGAACTTAAAATTTATGACATTAAAGAAAAGAAAAAATTTACTAAGAAAAAAAATTATAAAAAAAAGTTTTATAAAAAAAAAATTAAATAATTCCTTTGGTTGGCGATGAAGGATTTCCCATTATAATTTTATCAATTCTTCCAGAAAGGTAAGATTGCCTTCCTGCAATAACTGCATTCTTGAAAGCTTGAGCCATATCAAATGGTTTTTTTGCTTTAGCTATTGCAGTGTTGACTAATACACCATCACAACCTAATTCCATTGCAATAGTTGCGTCTGATGCTTGACCTAGTCCAGCATCAATTATTAAAGGTAATTTTGTTTGTTTTCTTATGATCTGTATATTTATTTTATTTAAAATTCCTAAACCTGATCCAATTGGCGCAGCCAAAGGCATAATTGCTGCAGCCCCAACATCCTCTAAACGTTTAGACATTAATGGATCATCATTACAGTAAACCATCACTTTAAAACCCTCTTTAGACAAAA
>CACGBI010000039.1 GCA_902571235.1 uncultured Pelagibacteraceae bacterium | reverse complement strand
GTCAAGAAATTTTAGATGAAGTAAAAATTTCAAAAAATCCTGTAATATTTGTTTCTGGTCATTTTGATAATTTTGAATTAATGGCTATGCATATAGAAAAATCAGGAATAGATCTTGCGGCTATTTACAGGCCATTAAATAATATCTTTTTAAATCCTTTAATGGAAAATATAAGAAAAAAATATATTTGTAGTAAACAAATAAAAAAAGGAATTTCAGGCACAAAAGAAATTCTCAAACATTTTAAATCTGGCACCTCTATTGCTTTAATGATTGATCAAAGAGTTTCTGAGGGTACAAGAACATTATTTTTTAATAAAGAGGCTTTAACAACAACTATTCCTGCACAATTTGTAAAAAAATTTAATTGTAAAATTATTCCAATTTATATTGAGCGAAAAAATAATGAAAATTTCATTTTAGAGATTATGAAACCTTTAAATTTTGAAAACAGTCAAACAATTGACAATATAACTTTAAAGCTCAACCAATCTTTAGAAAAAATGATAATTAAAAATCCTAACCAATGGATTTGGTCACATAATAGATGGAAATAAACTAACTTTTTTCTCTTTTAGTACATGCCTCTAAATATGAATAGTAAGGCTCTTGCTCTTCTACATTCCAATAAGTTAATTTTTCCAAAGGAATTTTCTTTCCGGTTATTGCACAAATTACATGATCCCCATCTTGAATAACTTCAAAATTATTTGGTAAATACTTTATTTTAGCTAATTTTTTTAACATATTTGGTTTATATACTAATAATATATGAAAGTTGGTGTATTAGGAAGTGGTGGACGCGAGCATGCTTTATGTTTTTCACTTAAAAATTCAAATAATATAGAAAAAATTTATTGTTTTCCAGGAAATGCTGGAACAAATTCCATAGCAACAAATATAGATATAGATTTGGAAAACTTTGAAAAACTTAAAGATTTTATAATTCAAAATAAGATAGATTTTATTATAGTTGGTCCTGAAAAACCATTAGTTGATGGAATAGTTGATTATTTAGAAAAATTTAATATCAAAGTTTTTGGTCCTAATAAAATAGCCTCACAGCTCGAAGGTTCAAAAATATTCACAAAAAAACTTTGTGAGAAATATAAAATACCAACTGCTAAATTTGGAGTATTTTCAAATACTAAAAACGCATTATCATTTCTACAGAACTGTAAATTCCCAATTGTAATTAAAGCTGATGGTTTAGCAGCTGGAAAAGGAGTTTATATCAGTGAAAACTTATCTGATGCATCTAAAGCGGTAGATGAAATTTTTAATGGAAAATTTGGCAAAGCAGAAAGTTTACTTATTGAAGAATTTTTGAATGGAGAAGAAATGAGTTTTTTTATCATATCAGATGGAAAAAATTTTAAAATTTTTGGAACAGCTCAAGACCATAAAAGAGTTTTTGAGGGAGATAAAGGCAAAAACACAGGGGGGATGGGAGCATACTCACCATCAAGATTAGAATCTGATGAATTAAACCAAAAAATTATTAATAATATAATCAAACCAACACTTAAAGGGTTGAGAGATCTTAATTGTGAATATAAGGGTTTTTTATATGCTGGATTAATGATTGTAAACGGAGATCCTTTTTTAATTGAGTATAATGTGCGAATGGGAGATCCAGAGTGTCAGACATTATTACCCAAATTAAAAACTGATTTTCCATTGATTATAAGTAAATGTATAGAACAAAAACTAAAAGATATAAATATTGAGTGGCACGATGACAAATCAATTTGTATTGTTTTATGCTCGAAAGGTTATCCAGATACTTTTAAAAATAATATTGTAATTAATTTAGAAAAATTAGATTTAAAAAAAAATCAGTTCATCTTTCATGCAGGTACAAAATTAGTAGATAAAAAAATTTTATCAAATGGTGGAAGAGTTTTAAATATTATAACTAGATCAGATGACTTTAGACTTGCAAGAGATAGTTCGCTAAAACTTCTTGAGGAAATTAATTGGAACAACGGATTTTATAGAAAAGACATTGGTTATAAGGTCATTAAATAATGAGGATAATATCTGGATCTTTTAGAGGAAAAAATATTTTAACTCCAAAAGACGGAAAAACTAGGCCATTAAAAGATTTAACAAAGGAGTCAATATTTAACATAATAAAACATTCAAATAAATTTGAAATAAACTTATCTAATTCAAAAATATTAGATTTATTTTGTGGTGTGGGATCATTTGGAATTGAGTGTCTATCAAGAGGAGTTAAAAAAGTAATTTTTATCGAAAATTATAAGGGTGTTTTGCCTCTGCTTAAAAAAAATCTTATTAGTTTAAAATCTGTCAAAAATTACAACATAATCGAAAAAAATATTTATAATGATAACGTATTTCAAAAATTAGACCATAAATTTGATATTATTTTCATGGACCCTCCATTTAAAGAC
>CACGBI010000038.1 GCA_902571235.1 uncultured Pelagibacteraceae bacterium | reverse complement strand
TACTGATTTACAAGAAACTTTTAAATCTATTCCTTTAGAAAAAACTTTAATTGAAACTGATAGTCCATATTTAGCACCAGTTCCAAATAGAGGAAAAAAAAACGAACCGTCTTTTGTTAAATTTACTGCTCAAAAACTTGCTGAAATTAAAGATATTCCAATATCTGAACTAGTAAAAAACACTACTTCAAATTTTAATAAACTTTTTAATTAAAAATTAATGAAATTTATAATTTTAGGTTGTGGAAGTTCTATGGGAGTACCTAGACCAGATGGATTTTTTGGAAATTGTAATCCAAATAATAAAAAGAATTATAGAACAAGATGTTCAGCTTTAATTAAGACAAAAAATGAAAATGTATTAATTGATACATCTCCAGATATTAGACAACAGCTAATAAATAATAAAATAAAAAAAATAGATAAAGTTTATTATTCTCATATGCATGCCGATCAAACACATGGTATTAACGATTTAAGAGTTTTTTACATTCTTAATAAAAAAACTATCCCTGTATATGCAGATAAACCAACCAAAAAGTATTTATTAAATAATTTTAAATATTGTTTTGTTAATTATTCAAAAGAATATCCTGCTATTTTAAAGTTAATGTCTGTGAACGATAATTTAACTATAAAAGATGGATATAAGAAAATTTCCATTAAACCCATAAAAGTTAAACACGGTAAAGTTGATAGCATTTGTTATATAATAGATAAAAAACTTGCATACATAAGTGATGTTAGTCAAATATTTGAAAAAGATTTTAAACATCTTAAAAATCTTAATTATTTAGTTTTAGATTGCTTATGGATTAATCATCATCCATCACATTTAAATCTTGAAGAAAGTTTAGATTTAATTTTTAAATTAAATCCAAAAAAGGCAATTTTAACTAATCTTTCACCTGTTTTAGATTACGATTATTTAAAAAAAATTTTACCCAAGAAAGTTATTCCTGCATTCGATGGATTAACAATAGATTTATAAAACTTCCTCTATCTTATTCACTAACTTTTTTGACATAGGTTCTGTAAATGATGAAAAAGTATCTTCTACTTTCCCGGATTTATTAATTAATATTTTGTGAAAATTCCACTTGGGTATAGCTGATTTTCCATGGTTGTCTTTTGCCCATTTAAAAATTTCATGAGCATTTTTGCCTTTAACTTCTGTTATAGTTGTCAGTGGAAAATTAATATCAAAATTTACTTCACAAAATTCTTTTATATCTGCATTGTTATTTTTTTCTTGATTAAATGAATTAGATGGAACACCAAGAACAATTAAACCTTTGTCTTTATATAAATCCCACAACTTCTGTAATTCATCATATTGTTTTGTGAAACCACAATAACTAGCTGTATTTACAACTAAGATAACTTTATTTTTGTAATCTTTAAAATTTATTATTTCTCCAGTTATACCTTCTATGCTGAAATCATAAATTTTTTTTTCATAGTTTGCTGTTGCTGAAGTTTTAAAAAAAAACATAATTATAGATAATAGAAATATTACTTTTCTCATTTGTTAGGTTTATTTGGGGTAAGTAATATCAAAAAATAACCAAATAAAGTGGATAATAAGGACCCAGTTAGTACTCCTATCTTTACTCCATCCATATATTGAATGTTTTCAGCAAAAGCTAAATTTCCAACAAATAAACTCATAGTGAAACCAATTCCAGTGAGGACTCCCACACCATAAAAATTATACCAACTCGTGTCGTTTGGCATTTGAGCTACTTTTAATTTTATAGATATATAAGAAAATATAAAAACTCCCAGTTGTTTACCTAAGAATAGTCCTAACACAATACCGAGAGGAACCTTATCTAATAAAGAAGCAAAAGATAATCCTTCTAAAGATACCCCAGCATTTGCAAATGCGAATAGAGGCATTATTCCGAAAGCAACATATGGACTAATTCCATGTTCTATCTTTATTAATAAAGAAAAATCTTTTTCTTTTTTTCTATGAGGAATTGTCATAGCTAACAAAACACCAGCAATAGTAGCATGAATGCCAGAGTTATGTGTAAAATCCCAAAGGAAAAGTCCAACAACGAGATAAGGTAAAAACTTTTTAATATTAAATTTGTTAATTAATAACAAAATAATAAAAGCCAATAACATTAAGGTTAAATACTTAATGCTCAAATCTCCAGAGTAGAATAGGGCAATAATTACTATTGCTCCTAAATCATCAATTATAGCTAATGCAGTTAAAAATACTTTTAATGATAAAGGAACTCTTTTACCCAGCAAAGATAAGACTCCTAAAGAAAACGCAATATCTGTAGCTGATGGAATTGCCCATCCATTTAAAGTTTCACTATCGCCTAAATTAATGAAAACATAAAATAATGCTGGAACTAACATACCTCCCACAGCAGCTATTATTGGAAGTAAAGCTTGTTTAATATTTGATAGTTCCCCTTGTAAAAATTCTCTTTTAATTTCTAAGGTAACAAAAAAAAAGAATATGG
>CACGBI010000037.1 GCA_902571235.1 uncultured Pelagibacteraceae bacterium | reverse complement strand
ATTATTTTTTGTTAATCTTAAAAAATAATTTTTGATTAATTCAAATTCTTGCATTTTTAGATCTTAATTTTTTTCCAATATTATCTAATAATGCATTTAGATATTTAGTCTGTGAGTTATCTAAAAAAAAATTTGATGAATTTAGATATTCTTTTATGATTATATTTAGCGATAAATTTGGCTTATATAAAAATTCGTATGTAGCGGCAGTTAAAATTGTCTGAAAAACCTTATCTAAATTATTAAAAGAAAATTCATGACCTAATTTAGTCTCTAATTCATACATAATAAGTTCATTTCGTTCAATTGATCCTAATACAACATCTTTTATAAATTTTTTGAATCGATGTTTTGGAAATGATAAATTTTCCTCTTCATTGAAAATTTTTCCATATAATTTTTGAATGATAATAACCCTTGGATTATTTTTTGGACTAAAATTAGTTTTCATTTTTGTGATAAAATGGAAATTACTGCTTTAGCAGCTTCTCTTCCCTTTTTTTTTCTAGCTCTTGCTTGGCTTAGATTTAGACAGGTTATTATACCATTTCCTATAGGTTTTTTATTTTCTACACTTAATTTCATTATAGCATTGGTGGTTGAGCTCGATATAAAATCAAAATGTGGGGTTTGGCCTTTAATGACACATCCAAGTGCTAAAAAAGCATCATATTTTTTTATATTTTTTGATATCATTACTGGAATTTCAAACACACCTGGTACTTTAATAATCTTAATTAAACTTAATTTTGGTATAGATTTTAAAGCACTATTAAGGAGTCCTTTTGAAATCTCTTGATAATAGTCTGCCAGAACTATCAAATATTTTTTTTTCATTATATAATTTCTTGTTTAGTTATTTTTATACCATAACCATCTAAACCAATAACTTTTTTTGGTGACTTACTTATCAATGTCATATTTTTTATTCTTAAATCTTTGATTATTTGTGCACCAATACCATAATTTCTAATAAGCTTATCTTTTCCTTTTTTATAAAAATCTTTGTTTTTATAGTCTTTTAATGTCTGAGAAACAGATTTTAAGTTTGAGTCTTTGATAAAAACAAGAACACAATTATTAAATTTTTTAAAATAGTTAAGTGTTTTATTAAATGAATTCGGTAATTGCTGACTCATTAAATAGTTTTGAACAACATTCGAAGATATTACTCTTACTCTAGGAGTTATGCTTCTTTTTAATGTGCCTTTAATTAATGCAAAGTGTTCAGAGCCATCAAGTAAATTTTCATAAATTCTAATTTTATATTTTTGATTTTTAACATTAATATAACTTTGTTTTTTTAATCTAATTAATTTTTCTTTTTTTAATCTATATGCAATAAGATCTTCTATTTTACCGATTTTAAGTTTATGTTTTTTTGCAAAATCAAATAACTCTTTACCTTTCGCCATTGTCCCATCTTCATTCATAATTTCGCAAATAACTGCAGAATTATTTTTTTTGGCTAATTTAGAAATATCTACAGATGCTTCTGTATGTCCAGCTCTAACTAATACACCACCATCTTTTGCTATTATTGGAAATACATGCCCAGGTGAAACAATTTCATTTTTTTTTACATTTTTTTTTGAGGCAATTTTAATTGTCCTAGCCCTATCTTTTGCTGATATACCAGTTGTAATTCCTTTTTTTGCTTCAATTGAAATTGCGAAAGCAGTTTTGTTTCTTGATTGATTGTTAGCTGACATCAAAGATAAATTTAATCTTTTTGCTTGAACACTATCTAAAGCCAAACAAATTAAACCTCGTCCATATTTGGCCATGAAATTTATGTTTTTTGCATTTGAACTTGATGAAGAAATAATCAAATCACCTTCGTTTTCTCTTTTTTCATCATCAACTAATATAAACATTCCACCTTTTTTAGCGACGTTAATAATACTTTCTATTGGAGTAAAATTATTTTTTTTCATTAAAATAATTTCTAACGTATTTAGACAAGATATCTATCTCAATATTTACTAAACTAGATTTATTTAAACTTGATAAATTTGTTTCCTTATAAGTATGTGGAATTATCCAAATTTCAAAACCTTTTTTAGTTACTTTTGAAATTGTGAGAGATATACCATTTACACAAATTGAAGCTTTCTCAATTAAATGTTTTCTCTCTTTAATAGGTATTTCAAAATTAAATATAAATGATTTGTCAACTTTCTTAATGTTTTTTACGATTCCAATAGTGTCAACATGACCTTGACAAATATGACCGGAAATTGTTGTTCCATATTTGAGTGGTAACTCTAGATTAATTTTATCTTTTATTTTTAAAAATTTAAATTTAGACCGAATAATAGTTTCATTCGAGAGGTAAAATTCCATGTTTTTTGATCTAAAAGAAATTAACGTTAAACAAACTCCATCACAAGCTACTGATAATCCTATATCTTTCTTTGAAACTTTAAGTTTACTTTTTACAAATATATTCAGACCTTTTGGTCTTTTAATAATCTTAGTAATAATGCCTTGG
>CACGBI010000036.1 GCA_902571235.1 uncultured Pelagibacteraceae bacterium | reverse complement strand
GCCTTTTAGAAATACGATTTCTTGTAAAATTCCACTAATTTTTTTTTTATCAATAATTAAGTCATTTGGTTTTTTAAATAAAATTTTTTTTCTTGTGAAGTTAGATAGCAATTTTTTAACTAAAAGACAGTTGATATTAGTTATAGTATTAATTGTTAAATTTGATTTGTTAAGTTCGTTAAAAAAAGAGACGAATAAATTTCCTTTTAATGATATCCATTTTCTTCCATACTGACCTCTACCCTTTGTTTGTCTTTCAGCAACAACCATACCTAAGTAATAACTGGTTTCCTTAATAATTCTTATGGCAGTATTATTTGTACTTTGTACTCTTTTGAATTTAAATTTTTTTATTTTCATTAAATAATATTAATTCTTGATACAACTTCTATTAGCTGACTTGGAAATATGAAGTATAAAAGAATTAATAAAGTAGAAACTGTCAGTGAAAATTTAAGCCATAAACTATGGTCAGTATCATATTTGTCTTTTTCTTTATCAAAATACATTATTTTTATAATTCTTAGATAATAAAAGGCTGCAACTACAGTTGATAGTAACCCTACTATAGCCAAGAAATACATTGATTGTTCTAATACTGCTTTAAAAATATAAAATTTTGCAAAGAAACCAGCTAGGGGAGGTATACCCGCTAAAGAAAATAGTATTAATAACAAACATAAAGATAACAATGGATGATTTTTTGATAATCCAGAAAGATCATCAATTTTCTCATAATATTGATCTTTTCTTCTTAGCATTAAAAGACAAGAAAAAAGTGCTAAGTTCATAATAACGTATATGGATATGTATATTATTGAACTTTGAATTCCTTCATTCGATACCGTAGCTAATCCAGCTAATGTATAGCCTATGTGCCCAATTGAACTATAAGCTACTAGTCTTTTAATATTAGTTTGCCCTATAGCAGCAACTGACCCAAAAACCATAGAAGCTAAAGACAAGAAAATTATTATCATTTGCCATTGATCAATTAAATTTAAAAAAGGAACGTATAAAAATCTTATAAAGACAGTCAATGCAGCTATCTTTGGTACTATTGTAAAAAATAAAGTTACAGTTGTTGGAGATCCCTCATATACATCAGGTGCCCACATATGAAAAGGAACTGCAGAAATTTTGAAAGCTAAACCAACTAGGATGAAAACAATTCCAAATGTTAAAACATATTCATTAGAATTTAATTGATTTGATATTGTATCAAAATTGGTTGAACCTGAAAAACCATATATCAAAGAACATCCATATAATAACAATCCTGATGATAATGCGCTTAAAACAAAATATTTCAAACCAGCTTCAGACGATTTTAATTGATCTCTATTATACGTAGCTAAAACATAAAGAGCTAATGACTGTAACTCCAAGCCCATATAGAAAACAATTAAATCATTTGAGCTAATCATTATCATCATACCAAGAATAGAACTCAAAATAAGAACTGGATATTCTATATTATATATTTTAAAATTTTTTAAATAGGTTGATGAAATAACCAAAACTAAAAAGCCTCCAATTAAAGTTATAATTTTCATCAGTGACGACATATGGTCAATCACGACACTTTCATTAAATAAAGTTTCTCTATTTATTGAGAAGGTTTCATTTATTGTTATTGTTGTAGTAATTAGAATTGCAAACAAAGACAAATTGAAAATGATTTTTGAGCTATCTTTTTTAAACACACCCAAAATGAGTAAAAACATTATTGAAAGAGAAATAAAAATTTCAGGTAATAATAAATTTAAATTTTCCATATTATTTGCTAGCTATACTTGTGTTATGCATACTAATTAAATCAGTAACAGAAACTTCAATAGTGTTGATTAATGGATCGGGATAAAAACCAAAAAATAAAATTGGTGCCGCTAAACTACTTAAAATAAAATATTCAGATCTATTTAAATCTAATATTTTTTTAAGATCTTCGTTGATTAATTTTCCAAATACTACTCTTTTATAGAGCCATAACATGTATGCAGCTCCCAAAATTACTCCAAGACTCGCTATAACAGCTACTAAAAAATTATCCTTAAAAGCTCCCATTAATATTAAAAACTCCCCAATAAAACCACTAGTTCCAGGTAAACCAAGAGATGCTAAAGCAAATATCATGAACAATATTGAATATTTTGGTATTACAGAAACTAGTCCACCATAAGTACTTATTAATCTAGAATGCATTCTGTCGTAAACTACACCAACAGTTAAAAATAATGCTGCTGAAACTAATCCATGGCTAATCATTTGAATTATACTTCCTTCAATTCCTTGTTGTTGCAAAGTAAATATTCCTAAAGTTACAAAGCCCATATGAGCAACTGATGAATAAGCAATTAACTTTTTCATATCTTCCTGCATTAAGGCTATTAATGAGGTAAATATGATTGCTATAACACTCAAAATGTAAATTAAAGGTGTAAATACTTCTGATGCAACTGGGAAAAGGCCTAAAGAAAACCTTATAAAACCATATCCAGCCATTTTTAACAGTATGGCAGCTAACAATACAGATCCAGCGGTG
>CACGBI010000035.1 GCA_902571235.1 uncultured Pelagibacteraceae bacterium | reverse complement strand
AAAAAATGAACTTAAATTTAAAAATGTTTCATTTTCTGAAAAATTAAAATTTGAAAATGTTACTGGTAATAGCAATAAAGCTGAAGCAAAAATTGCTGGAATTACTCCGGCTTGATTTATTTTAAGAGGTAAATGTGAAGACTCACCTCCATACATTTTATTACCCATTTGTCTTTTTGGATAATTTATTAAAATTTTTCTTAAAGCTCTCTCCATAAATACCACAAAAAGAATAGTCAAAATTAACAAAACAAATATTGCTAAAATCATTAATGTAGAAACTGCACCAGTTCGACCTAATTCAAAAGTTGTTACTAATGCTCTAGGTATTTCAGCAACAATACCAGCAAAAATTATTAGTGATATTCCATTACCTATTCCTCTTTGTGTAATTTGCTCTCCTAGCCACATTAAAAAAATTGTACCTGCAACTATAGTTGTGACTGTTGAAATTTTAAAAAATATACCTGGGTTAATTACTAAGTTAGCAGATGATTCAAGTCCAATAGATAAACCATATCCTTGAACTGTTGCTAATAAAACAGTTCCATATCTAGTTATTTGAGTAATTTTTGCCCTACCAGTCTCACCTTGAGACTTTAAATTTTTAAAATAGTCGGATACACCAGTAAGTAATTGTACAATAATAGCTGAAGATATATATGGCATTATTCCCAAAGCAAATATAGCCATTCTACTTACAGCACCACCTGCAAAAACATTAAACATGCCTAGTAAGCCTTTTTGATTACTTTCCATCAATATCTTTAATTGTTCAGGATCTATTCCAGGTAGTGGAACAAAAGTTCCAAATCTGTACACAGCCAACACACCAATTGTAAATAATATTCTGTTTCTTAAATCATTTGATGAAGATGATGCGCTCATATTGCAATGATTTATTTTTTCAATTGAATTGATCCACCAATTTTCTCTAATTTTTCAACAGCAGATTTTGAAGCTAAATTTGCTTCAATATTAACTTTATCTTTAATTTCACCCGTACCTAAAATTTTTAATTTTGTTGAATTTTTATTAATTATTTTAAGTTTTTTTAATAATTCTGTATTAAGAATTTCACTAATTTTAATTTTTTTTTTATCAATATAAGACTGAATTTTATTCAAATTTAAAATTGCTATATGTTCTGTAGAAATTGAATTAAATCCTCTTTTTGGTAAACGTCTATATAAAGGCATTTGTCCACCTTCAAAACTTTTAATTGCTACACCAGATCTCGATTTTTGACCTTTAACACCTCTTCCAGATGTTTTTCCTTTTCCAGAGCCTATACCTCTACCAACTCTAATTTTAGATTTGTTAATTTTTTCTCTATTATTTAATTGTGTAGTCATTATCCTCTTTTTCCAACTATTTCTGATATTTTTTTATTTCTTATTGCTGAGATTTGTTTAGGGGAATTTTGTTTCATCAAGGCTTTAACAGTCGCTCTTATAACATTATGAGCATTAGAAGTTCCCATTGATTTAGCAACAATATCTCTTACACCTAGCACTTCACAAACAGCTCTTACAGGACCACCTGCAATAATGCCAGTACCTTTTGATGCCGCTCTTAAAACTATTTTACCAGAACCATCTTTTGCTTTCACATCATGATGAATTGTTCTACCTTCTCTTAATGGTATATGTATTAATTTTCTTCTAGCCATTTCATTAGCTTTCTTAATAGCGTCAGGAACTTGTTTGGCTTTAGCATGTGCAATCCCTATTTTTCCTGCTTGATTGCCTACAACAACTAACGCCGAAAACCCAAATCTTCTTCCACCTTTAACTACTTTAGTAATCCTATTGATATGAACTAACTTTTCTAAAATGTCATCAGTTTTTTTATCTTTATTATTCTCCATAATTAAAATTCCATTCCATTTTTACGTAATGTTTCTGCAAACACTTTTACTCGTCCATGGTATTTATAAATTCCACGATCAAAAAATATTTTAGTTATTTTTTTTTCTTGAGCTTTTTTAGCTAGTTTTTCGGCTACAATTTTTGAAAGTTCAGTTTTGTTCACTTTAGATCCAGACTTAATTTCTTTTTCAACAGATGAGGCTGATAATAATGTCACGTTTTTAGTATCATCTATAATTTGTGCAGAAATATTTTTTGCCGATCTAGAAATGCATAATCTAAATCTTTCTTTAGACGCAACTTTTTTAACCTTATTACTTACTCTAAAACGTTTTCTAATTCCTGTTGTCAATTTCATTATTTTTTCTTTCCTTCTTTTTTTAAAACATATTGTCCTTTTTCTCTAATGCCTTTGCCTTTATATGGTTCAATTTTTCGTAATGTCTTAATTTTTGATGCCACGACACCTACTAACTGTTTATCAGAACCTGAAATTTTTAAAGTAGTCTGTTTTTCTACAGCAATTTTAATTCCCTCTGGAATATCAAAATTTATGTCATGACTATATCCTAGTTGTAAATTTAGCTGATTACCTTTTAGAGCTGCTCTATAACCTACGCCTATTAATTCTAATATTTTTTCATACCCAGAGCTTGAACCAATTACAGCATTGTTAATCAAGCTTC
>CACGBI010000034.1 GCA_902571235.1 uncultured Pelagibacteraceae bacterium | reverse complement strand
TTTTTTGGAATAAAGATAAATCTCAAAATTTAGTAAAAAAAGTTTCTGAATTAAAATCTATGAATTTTTTTAAGGGACTCGGTACTTATTTTGATAAAGTTCAAAGAATGAGAAAATTAGGTGCTGCTATTTCAGACGAGTTATTAATTAGCAAAGAAAAGGTCGAACTTTCAGCAACTATATGTAAAACAGATTTGATTTCAGAAATAGTTGGTGAATTTCCAGAACTTCAAGGAATTATGGGAGGACACCTCTCTCATGTTCAAGGTTTTGACAAAGAGATTGTGGATGCCCTTAAAGAACAATATTTGCCAATTGGTCTGGAATCGATTGTTCCAAAAAAACCATTTAGTATTACACTTTCACTTGCAGATAAAGTTGATACTTTGGCAGGCTTTTATGGATTGAATGAAAAGCCTTCAAGCTCAAAAGACCCATATGCTTTAAGAAGACTTGCACTTGGAATTATAAGAATAATAATTGAAAATAAAAAGGATATCAAAGTGAGTGATTTATTTTCATATTCAGAAAATATTTACTTGGATCAGGGTTTCAAATTTTCAAATGATAAACTTAAATTAGATATTTCAAATTTTTTAAAAGATAGATTTAAATATTATCTAAAAGAAAAAAACATCAGGTATGATATTATTGAGTCAGCTACAAAAATATTAGATTTAAATAAGATTTCTACGACTTATGAAAAAGCAAAAAGTTTAAACAAAGTTATCAATAAATCGATTGGTGAAGATATTGTTTCTTCTTATAAAAGAGCGTTCAATATTTTGAACTCAGAAATTAAAGATAAAGACGAAAAACTTTCAAATACAATTGATCCCGGTATATTTAAAAATGATTTTGAAAAAGCTTTATTCAGCAAAACAAATGAGCTTAAACAATATTTTTCTGGAATAACAAAAAAACAAAATTTTGACGAAACACTTATTTATCTTGCTTCTGCAAAAAAAGACGTGTTTGATTTTTTTGATAACGTAAAGGTAAATGACGATAGTGAAATTGTTAAAAAAAATAGATTGGAACTATTAAATTTCTTCTGTAAAACCTATGAAAATTTTATAGATTTTCAACTGATTAAAGATATTGATGAATAAAGTAATTTTTAATTTTAACTCTAAGCAAGTTAAAAAAATAAAAGATCCTAAAAATATTTTAGGTGGAAAAGGTGCAAATCTATCTGAGATGGGAAGAATTGGATTACCTGTCCCACCAGGTTTTACTATTTCCACTAATGTTTGCGAATTATTTTACAAAAACAAAAAAAAACTTAATTCTAAAATTACTAATCAGATTAAATCAGAAATTAAAGTTATTGAGAAAATAGTTGAAAAAAAGTTTGGAGATTTAAAAAATCCATTATTATTATCGGTAAGATCAGGAGCAAGAGTTTCAATGCCTGGTATGATGGATACAATATTGAATCTTGGACTAAATGATGAGACTGTAGTTGCTTTATCAAAAAAAACTTCAAATGGAAGATTTGCAAAGGATAGCTATAGAAGATTTATACAAATGTATGGAAATGTTGTTTTGGGAGTTGAAAGTTATTATTTTGAGGAGTTAATTGAAAACTACAAATTAACAAAAGGAGTTCTTTTAGATACTGAGCTTAATGAAGAAGATTGGGATGGATTAATTAATGATTTTAAAAGTGTTATTAAAGAAAAAACGAAAAAAAACTTCCCTCAAAATGTATATGAACAATTATTGGGTGCAATAAGTGCAGTATTTCTATCTTGGGAAAGCAATAGAGCAAAAATTTATAGAAAATTAAATCATATACCATCCGAGTGGGGTACAGCAGTTAATGTTCAGTCTATGGTTTTTGGTAATATGGGAAATGACTGTGCAACTGGTGTAGTGTTTACAAGAAATCCATCAAATGGATATAACGATATTTATGGAGAATATTTAGTTAATGCTCAAGGAGAAGATGTTGTCGCTGGCACAAGAACACCTCAATATATAACTAAAAAAGCACGGAAAGAGTCTAAAGCTAAAGATGCATCAATGGAAGAAAGAATGCCAAAGGTTTACAAACAACTTGAGAAGATTTTAATAAAACTAGAGACTCATTTTAGGGATATGCAGGATGTCGAGTTTACTGTTGAAAATAACAAATTGTGGATCTTGCAAACAAGATCAGGGAAAAGAACATCTAAATCAGCTGTTAAAATTGCTGTGGATATGGTTAAAGAAAAGTTAATTTCAAAAAAACAAGCTATTTTAAGAATAGATCCAAGCTCACTAGATACCCTATTGCATCCGACTTTAGATGAGAAAAGTGAAATAAAAGTTATAGCAACTGGTCTTCCAGCATCTCCAGGGGCTGCTAGTGGAAAAGTAGTTTTTACATCTGAGGAAGCTGAGAGATTAAATGATATGATGCAGGATACAATATTAGTTAGAATAGAAACTTCACCTGAGGATATTCAAGGAATGCATGCTGCAAAAGGTATATTAACTGCAAGAGGAGGAATGACAAGTCATGCCGCAGTAGTTGCTAGGGGAATGGGAAGACCTTGTGTTTCAGGATCAAGTGAAATCGATATTAACTATGAGAGAAAAATTTTCAAAACTTCTGAATTTGAAATAAAAGAAGGTGATATAATAACAATTGATGGTTCAACGGGAAGAATAATTATTGGAAAAGTACCAACTGTTA
>CACGBI010000033.1 GCA_902571235.1 uncultured Pelagibacteraceae bacterium | reverse complement strand
TCTAAGTTCATATTTTTCAAAAAAACCCTAACTGTTTCGCTTGGTCTTGGAGCATTAGTTAATAAAACATAATCTTTACCATTTAATTTAAGTTCATTCAGAACTTTAACTGCTTCCTTATAAGGCCTTATTCCATCATGAATCACACCCCATAAATCTATATAAAAAAGCTCATAATTATTAACTATTGAGCTAAGGCCCTCATGGTCTAAATTTTTTGTCATTAAAATACCTATAAACTATATAACCCCTAATTTCCTACATTTTTTGATAAGTATTTGCTTAAACGTCTTGAAATGATGAGGCTAGTGTCTATATGAAGACCATATTTATAAAGGAGAATTTTATGAAATTTAAGCCGTTACACGATAGAGTTTTAATTGAAGTTTTAGATGGCAGTGAAAAAACTGCTGGTGGTATTATCATCCCAGACACAGCTCAGGAAAAACCTCAAGAGGGTAAAGTTATTGCAGTTGGAGGTGGTGCAAAAACTGAAGATGGGAAAAAAATTCCAATGGACGTCAAAGTTGGAGACAAAGTTTTATTTGGCAAATGGTCAGGAACTGAAGTCAAAATTGATGGCAAAGAATACAGCATAATGAAAGAGTCAGACATTATGGGTATCTCAAGTAAATAATTTTAATTAAAGGAGAAATATAATGGCAAAAGTAATTAAATTTGATGCTGAAGCAAGAGCAGCAATGATGAGAGGTGTAAACATCCTGGCTGATACAGTAAAAGTTACATTAGGACCTAAAGGAAGAAATGTCGTTATGGACAAGTCTTATGGGGCACCAAGAATTACAAAAGATGGTGTTTCTGTGGCTAAAGAAATTGATCTAGAAGACAAGTTTGAGAACATGGGTGCTCAAATGGTAAAAGAGGTTGCTAGCAAAACTAACGATGAAGCAGGTGATGGTACAACGACCGCAACAATTCTAGCTCAGGCAATCGTTACAGAAGGTGTAAAATACGTAACTGCTGGAATGAATCCTATGGATGTAAAACGTGGTATTGATGCAGCAGTCGAAGTTGTAAAAGAAAATTTAGTTTCATCTGCGAAAAAAGTAAAAGACAGTGATGAAATTGCACAAGTCGGAACTATTTCAGCTAACGGTGATAAAGAAATTGGAACTATGATAGCAAAAGCTATGCAAAAAGTTGGTAATGAAGGTGTGATAACTGTTGAAGAAAATAAAGGTATAGAAACTGAACTAGATGTAGTTGAAGGTATGCAGTTTGATAGAGGTTATCTATCCCCATATTTTATTACTAATAGTGATAAGATGACAACAGAGTTAGAGAACCCATTCATACTTTTGCATGAAAAAAAATTAACTAACTTACAACCAATGGTTCCTTTATTAGAGGCAGTTGTACAAGCTGGAAGACCATTGATGATCATCTCTGAAGATGTTGAAGGTGAAGCGTTAGCTACACTTGTTGTTAACAAACTTAGAGGTGGTTTAAAAGTTGTTGCTGTTAAAGCACCTGGATTTGGTGATAGAAGAAAAGCTATGCTTGAAGATATTGCTATCTTAACAGGTGGTCAGGTTATTTCTGAAGATTTAGGAATTAAACTTGAAAATGTAAAACTTGATGATCTTGGTTCATGTAAGAAAGTTAAGGTTGATAAAGATAACAGTACCATTGTTAATGGAAGTGGTAAAAAATCTGATATCGAAGCAAGATGTTCATCAATAAAACAACAAATTGATGAAACAACATCTGACTACGATAAAGAAAAGCTTCAAGAAAGACTTGCTAAATTAGCTGGTGGAGTTGCCGTAATCAAAGTTGGTGGCGCAACTGAAGTAGAAGTTAAGGAAAGAAAAGATAGAGTTGAAGATGCATTGAATGCAACAAGAGCTGCTGTTGAAGAAGGTATTGTGACAGGTGGTGGATGTGCATTATTATATGCTGCTCAAGAGCTAAGTAAGGTCAAAGCTAAAGGTGACGATCAAAAAGCTGGCGTTGATTTAGTAAGAAAGGCTCTTGAATCACCTATTAGACAAATTACTAAAAATGCTGGTGTAGATGGTTCAGTGGTAGTTGGTAAATTGTTAGAGCAAAATAAAAAGACACATGGATACGACGCTCAGAGTGAAGAGTATTGTGATATGTTTGCAAAAGGTATCATTGATCCAGTTAAAGTTGTTAGAACTGCTTTACAAGATGCAGCTTCAATCTCTGGACTACTAGTTACAACAGAAGCAATGATTGCTGACAAACCAGAGGAAAAAGATGCTGCTGGAGGAATGCCTGGTGGCATGCCTGGTGGAATGGGCGGCATGGGAGGAATGGGCGGCATGGGAATGTAAACCCACTATCCTTTTTTAAAAATTTTAAAAACGCCAGAAAAATCAGTTTCTCTGGCGTTTTTTTTTATTCTAAATTTTAAAAAAAATACCTTGGCCTGTTGGCAATGATAAAATTTCTGATTTTTTTTCTTTTATAAAATCATCCCAAGCATTTTTTTGTGTACGATAAGATTCTGAATAACAATAATCATCTAAAACAATTGGAGCACCAGCTAATAATTTATCATACAATATTTTTATAGACTCTATTTCAGCATAAGCGTTATTTAAATCGATATGTAAAAATTTAATATTATTTAAATTAATATCTTTATCATTTAATGTTTGAGGGAGTTTACCTTTAACTAATTTAACGAAATTATAATCATTAAATTTTTTCTTAACAAATTCAAATATATCCTCTTTATAAAGACTAGAATTCATATCATTAGCAAATTTCTTTTCACTTTCAGCCAAATGTTCTGTGGGGATACCTTGAAATGTGTCAAAAAGATAAAAATTAATATCTTGATTAATTAAATTTGAATTCAAAATAATCGATTTAGCCATTAAACCTTTGTGTGTACCAAGTTCAACGAAACAACCATTTTCATTTTCAAAT
>CACGBI010000032.1 GCA_902571235.1 uncultured Pelagibacteraceae bacterium | reverse complement strand
CTAAATTATCTATCAATAAGTATTTTTTTTTAATTTTATTATCTATTAATAGGTAATTGCCGAGGTAGGAAGAAAACTTTCTAAATGAAATTACTGATAAGAATATCCAAAATATATTAGATATAATCCTGCTACTAAAATTAAAGTTTTCATAAGAATGTTGTATTATTACTGGCTTATTTTTTTTTTTATAAACCTTATACATTAATGGAATAAATTTTGGATTATCTTGAAGATCACAATCCATTACAATAATTATTTCATTGGAACAGTTTTTTATACCTACATATATAGCATGATGTTGGCCATAATTTTTTTTTAATTTTATACCTTTTATAAATTTAAATTTTTTTTTTAACTGAATAATTTTATTCCAACTATCGTCTTTGCTTCCATCATCAACAAGTACAATTTGAAAATTATTTGTTATTTTTTTTGTTGATTTAATAATTCTATTTACTAGCTCATCTAAACAAATTTCAGAATTGAATACAGGAGAAATCACAGATATCATAAATTTGCATTTTTTCCCTGTTGTTTAAAAAATTTATCAAAACAAACTATTATTTTATCAATATTTTTTTTCTTTAGACTTAAATGTAATGGTAATCTTATTAAAGATTTTGATTTAAGATCTGTTAACTTAAGATTATAATTTTTTTTTGCTACCTTTTTTCCATATTGGGAATTATGAAGTGGTATATAATGAAATACAGCCATTATTTTATTACTTTCTAAAAAACTTAAAATTTTATCTCTTAAATTTTTTTTAACAATAATATAAAAAATATGTCCATTTATTTTTGAGTAAATTGGTATATGTGGTCTCAAAAGTTTTTTTTGTTTTTCAAACTTTTCAAATCCTTTGTTATAAAGCTTCCAAATTTTAACTCTATATTTTGTAATTTTTCCTACTTTAATTAATTGACTATATAAAAATGCAGAATTTATTTCACTTAAACCATATGATGAACCTACACCAACCCAAGAATATTTTTTAATTATGTTTTTATCAAATTCATCTCTATTTGTACCTTTATCTTTTATTATATAAGCTTTTTTAATAAATTTTTTGTTATTGATTATCAAAGCACCACCCTCACCACAGTGAACATTTTTTGTTTCATGAAAAGAAAATGTTGCTAAATCTCCAAAAGAACCTAAGTATTTATTTTTGTATTTAGATAAAATTGCTTGTGCAGCATCTTCTACAAGAAAAATTTTGTAACGTTTAGCAATTTTTTTTATCTTATCCATTTCACAAGAAACACCCGCGTAATGAACAACAACTATTGCCTTAGTTTTTTTTGTAATATTTTCTTCAATTAATTTTTCATCAATATTTAATGTATCTTTGTTTATATCCACAAAAACTATTTTTGCTCCACGTAAAGTAAAAGCATTAGCTGTTGATACAAAAGTAAATGATGGCATAATAATCTCGTCACCAGGTTTAATATCAATTAATAAAGCACACATTTCTAGTGCAGCCGTACATGATTTAACTAATAGGGCATCCTCACATTTAATATTTTTTATTAACCAGGATCTACATTTGTTTGTATAATATCCGTTTGAAGAAAATTTTTTATATTTTTTAAGACTATTTTGATTTTTTAATTCATTTCCTACAATATGAGGTACATTGAAAATTATTTTATTCATTTAAATCTTAATTAATATTATAGAATTTTTAAATACTCTAATTTTATATAACAATCTATATAACTTTTTTGATCTTTAATAAGATTTTTTCTAAATAATATATGTAAAATTTATCTAAATCCTATCACAATATTAGTTAAGCTATATTTGCGAATATTTCATTGCTTAAAATCATCTTTGATTGGTAATTGAGATATTATAAATGTTTTAAATGAATACTTAATTAATTGGAAAAATTAAAAAAAAATATTTATTTAATATGGAATAAGTTTAAAAATAAAGTTACTAAAATGGAAAAAAAAAAAATTAATAGCTTAAAAGAAAAACTTTTTATTTTTATAACAATAATCATTTTCTTTTCTATAAATTTTAATAGAGCAGACTATGGATTGCCATTCTTTATCAACTTAGATGAAGTAAATTTTCAGTATAGCACATTATCTTATTTAAGTTTTATCACTGGATATTTGAAAATTATTGATCCTGTTTATGCACCATTGTTAAATTTAATAATCATTTTGAAATTAATTTTTATTAATGAGTTTTTAATTAACACGCTAAGTCCTGAACTTATAAAATGGAAGATATACTTCAATCCAGAATTATTTATATATTATGGTAGATTATCAAGTTTAATAATATCGTCGATTTCAATTTTTTTTTTATACCTTATATTTAAAAAACTTAAAATTATTTTTTTTATTTATAGCTTTCTATTATTATCTTTTACTACATCGCTAGTTTTATTAGATGTGGCAATTATTAATGGTAAGCATTCTTATTTTTTATTATTTTTTTTAATACAATTATATTTTTTTTTTAAATACCTAATAAAAATTCATAATTTTAATTTCAAATCCTATGTAATATTTGGTTTTTTGGGGGCTATAGCTTGGGGTGTAAGCTATTGGCCAGCTTTTATCTCAATTTACGCTGTTTTTATTTTGCACTTTAGAAAATATAAATTTACAAAATTTAATTACTTAATAACATTTATATTCACTTTCATTCTGTTAGGTCCTATTGTCGGAATTTTATATTCAGATTACCCAATATTAAGTTTTATTTTTACACCTGATGAAATCAATAATTTAGAAGTTAAATCATTTTACCAATCTACATCGAAAGATTTTTTTGAAGGACTTAAAATAATTTTTTTTGCAGAAAAAAATTTATTACTATTGGTTCTGCTCAGCCCCTTTTTTCTTTATAATAAAAATACAAAATATAAGAAAGAATTTCTTATAATTTTGATTATTTTTTTAGAACCAATTATTTTATTTGCAATTTCTCAAAAAGCATTTCCACAATTAAGATATTTTGCAGGCAATGCTTGTGTTATTTTAATATTAAC
>CACGBI010000031.1 GCA_902571235.1 uncultured Pelagibacteraceae bacterium | reverse complement strand
TCTCTACTTGAGGCCATTACTTTTTAATACTCAGTAAGCATAGTAGAAAATGTTTGTTCTTGATCTAGGGCTTTTCCAGTGCCAATTGCAACACAAGATAAAGGATCTTCTGCTATATGAACTGGTAACCCAGTTTCTTTAGAAAATCTTCTGTCAATATTTTTTAACAATGCCCCACCCCCAGTTAATGTTAATCCCATATCAACAAGGTCGGCTGATAACTCGGGCGGTGTCGCCTCTAAAGCATCCTTAATACCATCTACCATTTCTTTTAAAATATCATTTAATGCTTCGGCAGTATCTTCCTCAGTAATGTTTACTTCTTTAGGTGTTCCTGATCTTAAGTCTCTACCTTTAACAGGATAGGTATTATCATTCGTTGGAATTGCTGTTCCAATTTCTTTTTTTATTTTTTCTGCCGTACTATCACCTATCATTAGGTTGTATTCTTTTCTCATGTAATTTACTAGAGCAGTATCCATAGCATCACCGGCTACTCTTAAAGATCTTGAATAAACTAATCCTCCAAGAGACATTACAGCTATTTCACTCGTCCCACCTCCTATATCAACAACCATAGATCCAGTTGCTTCTGAAATTGGTAAGCCAGCTCCTATTGCAGCAGCAATAGGCTCTTCTATTAGTTGCACACGTCTTGCACCTGCTGCTAACGCACTATCTTGAATTGCTTTTCTCTCAACTGGTGTTGAGCCAGTTGGAACGCAAATTAAAATTCTAGGATTTGCAAACGTACTTCCTTTATGAACTTTTTTGATAAAATGTTTAATCATTTCTTCTGTCACAATAAAATCTGCAATTACACCATCTCTCAAAGGTCTAATAGCACTAATATTTCCTGGTGTTCTTCCAAGCATTGTTTTAGCTTCATCACCGACTGCTAAAACTTGTTTTTTTCCTGCCTGATCAACAATTGCTACTACTGATGGTTCATTTAAAACAACCCCTTGCCCTTTAACTACCACCAAAGTATTAGCTGTTCCAAGGTCAATTGCCATGTCTTGGCTCCAAATCTTCTTTACTCTATCAAATAATCCCACTTAAACTCCTCCTTTTACCTTTTGATATTCAATATTTTGTGACATAGATTTTTTCTCTCTCTTAATTAACATTTTGTTTAAAGCATTTAAGTATGCATTTGCAGAAGCAACTAAAGTATCAGTATCTGCTGATTGTCCAACAGTTGTTCTGTCATTTTCCTCAATTTTTACGCTTACAGTTGCTTGAGCATCTGTTCCCTCTGTAACAGCATGGACTTGATAAAGAGAAAGCTTAACGTCGTGTGGATATAAATCTTTGATACATTTAAAAATTGCGTCAACTGGACCATCCCCTGTCTGAGAAGTTTTTTTTATATCTCCAAAAACATCTAATGTCATATCTGCTCTTTGTGGTTCTCCAGTTCCAGCAAATACTTTTAAAGATTTTAAGTTAATTGCATTTATCTTATTATCAATTATTAAACTATCATCTACCAAAGCAACTATATCCTCATCATAAATATGCTTTTTCTTATCTGCCAAAATTTTAAATTTTCCAAATGCAGCTTGGACAACATCGTCTGTAACATCTGAATATCCTAGGTCATTTAATTTATCCTTAAATGCATGTCTTCCTGAGTGTTTACCCATTACTAAAGATGTTTTTTTTACACCAACACTTTCTGGAGACATAATTTCATAGGTTTCTCTATTTTTTAACATTCCATCTTGATGAATACCTGACTCATGTGCAAAAGCATTTTTTCCAACTATTGCTTTATTAAATTGAACAGGAAAACCAGTTGCGTTTGAAACAATTTTAGAAGCTTTACTGATTAATTCTGTTTTAATACCTGTCTCATATGGCAATAAATCTTCTCTAGTTTTAATTGCCATAACAATTTCTTCAAGGGCAGCGTTACCCGCTCTCTCTCCAATACCATTAATAGTACACTCGATTTGTCTGACACCAGCAGACAATCCTGATAATGCATTTGCTACAGCTAGACCAAGATCATTATGACAGTGAGCAGAAATAATTGCTTTGTCAATATTTGGTACATTATTTTTAATTGACGTAATTGTTTTAGCAAATTCTTCTGGAATAGAATAGCCAACAGTGTCTGGTATATTAATAGTTTTTGCTCCACAATTTATTGCTAGCTCAATCGTTTTGTACATAAAATCTAAATTTGTTCTTGTACCATCTTCACATGACCACTCAACGTCATCAGTAAATTTTCTTGCGTAAGTTACGCTCTCTTTTATAGCGTCTAATACTTGTTCATCTGTCATATTAAGTTTATGTTTCATATGAACAGGACTTGTTGAAATGAAAGTGTGTATCCTAAATCTTTTTGCAAATTTTAAAGATTCGTGACACGCATCTATATCTTTTTTTTTTGCTCTTGCTAATCCACATGGAATTGAGTTTTTTATACTTTTGCTTATTGCGCTTACGGCCTCAAAATCTCCAGGTGATGATATTGGAAAACCTGCCTCAATTATATCAATACCCATCTCATCAAAAACTCTTGATATCTGAATTTTTTCTTCAACGCTCATAGATGCTCCAGGTGATTGCTCACCATCTCGCATTGTAGTATCAAATATAAAAACTTTATCTTTATCGCTCATAACCTAATTTTTTTGAAAAACTATAATACAATCTATAAGGGATATTGCAAAATAATAAGTTATTTTCTTTTTATTTGTAGACCATTTTAGGTCAATTTGAATTACTTATAAATAGACTCAATTTTAGGCATCAGGTGCAAAAGTTCTTTTGTATAATTGTGTTGTGGTTTTAAAAATAATTCTTCAGTATTTGAAACTTCACATAATTTGCCATCTTTTAAGACTCCAATTCTATCACACATTTGTCTTACAACTGGCAGATCATGACTAATAAATAATATGGTTAAATTTAATTGTTCCTGAATATCTTTTAATAAATTTAATATTTGAGCTTGTATACTTACATCCAAAGCAGAAGTTGGTTCATCACAAACTAAAAGTCTTGGCTGTGTTGCTAAAGCTCTTGCAATAGATATTCTTTGTCTTTGGCCACCAGAAAATTCATGTGGGTATCGATCGGCTGAATTTTGAGTAAGTTCAACTGACTCTAATAAATCAAAAACATA
>CACGBI010000030.1 GCA_902571235.1 uncultured Pelagibacteraceae bacterium | reverse complement strand
ATTCCTCCGCATATAATGAATAGAATTTTTTTATTTAACAGATTTTTCATTTGTCGAATTAAAATACTATAAGACTAAAAATTACAAGAAGTAATAAACCAATAATAGATTGATTTCTAAATGATATCATTTCTAATTTCTTATCATTTAAAGCGGTATATGAATTTGAATTCTGTGGAATTTGACCACTAGCTAAAAACGTCAAGGCTTGATTAGCTTTATCCATAATCTCAGGAAATTCTGGCAAACGTTTTATTACTTCAGATGTATTTTTTAAAGTTTCATTAAGATTGTTAATTGGGTCTTTTGTTTCCTTAAGCCAACTTTCAAGCACAGGCTTTGAAGTTGTCCAAATATTAGTGTTTGGATTTAACCTTCTTGCTACGCCTTCAACAACAACCATAGTCTTTTGTAACATTAATAATTGAGGTTGAGTTTGCATATTAAATTTTTCTGTTACATCAAATAATTGTTTGAGTAATTTTCCTCCTGAAATATCTTTTACTTCTTGACCAAATATAGGTTCACCAATTGATCTTAAAGCTTGTGCCAAATCATCGATTGGTACTTCTTTAGGAACTAATCCAGCCACTAAGTGAACCTCCGCTACCTTGCGATAATCTCTTTGAATAAATCCAAATAAAATTTCTGCTAAAAATCTTTTGCTAAGTTTGTCTAACCTACCCATAATTCCAAAATCTATAGGTACAATTTGGCCACTATTATCAACAAAAATATTTCCTTGATGCATATCTGCATGGAAAAAACCATCTCTTACGGCATGTCTTAAAAAATGTTGTATTATATCTTCTGCTATTTTATTAGTATCAAAGTTTCTTTGTTTTAATTCATCAGCTTCTCTTATTGAAACACCATCTACCCAATCTAAAGTCATTACATTTTCACTTGTAAAATTCCAATAAATCTTTGGAACCTTGAATCCAGCATCATTTTTAGTATTTTCTGCATATTCATTTGCAGCAGCAGCCTCAAATCTTAAATCCATTTCAAGATTAGTTATTTCTTTTAGTAAAAAAACAACTTCAACAAGTTTTAATCTCTTTGTTTTTTTGATAAATGACTCAACAATAAATGCAAATAGCATCATTGCATCAATTTCTTCATTGAATATTTTTTTTATATTTGGTCTTAAAATTTTTATGGCTACATCTTTGATAGTTCCATTATCATTTATTTTCGCTTTATGAACTTGTGCAATTGATGCAGCTGCTACAGGCTCACTTAAATCAATTATTGAATTGAATACATCAACTCCCATATCTTCTTTAATTATTTTTTTTGCCTCGTTAACTGAAAAAGGTGGTAATCGATCTTGAAGTTTTTCAAGTTTTAAAGATAATTCTTCTCCTATTATATCAGGTCTAGTAGCTAAAAATTGTCCAAGTTTAATAAAAGTTGTACCCATAGACTCTAGTGACATAGAAAGTCTTTCACCATCATCTTCAATTAAATTAATCTGTTCTTTTTTTTCGAACGAAATAGATAAAATTTGGAATAGTACAGTTATGGCCAAAGGAGGTTTTTTAAATTTTGATGCAATTTTTAAAATATCAGATTTTGCAATTTTTCTTCCTAATTTAATTAAAGTAATAAGTTTTTTAATCATCAGATTTTCCAACCACTATGAATTGAAACGATACCCCCGGAAAGATTTCTATAAGAACATTTGTGAAAATTATTTTTCTCCATCAAATCTATTATTTCATCTTGATTAATAAATTGTTCAATACTACTGATTAAATATTCATAAGGTTCTTTCTCTCCAACTACAAACTGACCAATAATAGGAATAAGTTTAGAATAACTTTTATATATATAATTAAGATTTGAATTTTGAATTTTAGAAAATTCTAGACATAAATATCGCCCACCTGGTTTTAAAACTCTATGGGCTTCTGAAATTGCTTTATTTAAATTTTTTGTATTTCTAAGTCCAAAACTAATAGTGTAATAATCAAATGAATTGTCTTCTATAGGCAATTGTTCTGCTGATGAAATTATCCATTTTATATTTTTATAATTGTATAATTTTTTTTTTCCTTGACCAATCATACCTTTATTAGGGTCTACACAAGTGATTTCGGTCTCTTTATTTGTGCTATCTAGAAATAATTTTCCAATATCCCCAGTCCCACACGCAACATCAATCAATTTTTTATTGTTCATTGGACTCATCATATTAATTAGACTTTTTTTCCAATATCTATGAACTCCCATAGACATAAAGTCATTCATCAAGTCATACTTGTTGTAGACCTGATTAAATACATTTTCTACTAGACCTCTTTTATTTTGAAGATTTTGTTGCATAAAAAAATATATATTGAATATAGTATTAAATGCCAGAATTACCAGAAGTAGAAATTGTTAGACAATCCCTCCATAAAAAGATCAAAAAAAAAAGCATAAAAAAAGTAATAATTAGAAACAGGAATTTAAGGTTTAAAATACCAGTTGATTTTGAAAGCTTTCTTGAAGACAAAAAAATAATTAAAGTTAATAGATTTTCTAAATATTTAATTATCCATTTTCAGAATGAAAATTATTTTATAATTCATTTGGGAATGTCAGGAACTATCCATATTCTTGATAAAAAAAAACCTTTTAAATTTACAAACACTAGTTTTTATCATTCACCTTTTTTACCTAAAAAACATAATCATGCAGAGTTTATATTTGATAACTTGAGAGTAATTTATAATGATCCAAGACGCTTTGGATTTTTTGAAATAATTAAAGATCATCAAAATTTAAAGAAAAGATTTGAATCAATGGGACCTGAACCTTTTAGTGACAAATTTAATTTAAATTACGTAGAAAATTATTTTAAGCAAAAAAATAAAGATATTAAAAGTTTTTTAATTGACCAGAGATTTGTTTCTGGAATAGGTAATATTTATGCAAGTGAAATCCTTTTCGCTTGTAAAATAAATCCTTTTAAAAAGGCAAAGCACTTAAATAAAAATGAATGTACTAAAATTATTTTAAATTCAAAGAAAATACTTGAACGGGCAATTGATAAGGGAGGCTCAAGTATTAGAGATTTTAAAGATATCACAGGTAATAAAGGTACATTTCAAAATGAGTTTAAAGTTTATCAACAAGACGGAGATGATTGTAAGCGCACAAAGTGTAAGGGTATTATAAAAAAAAAAATAACTTCAAATAGGTCGACTTTTTTTTGTAATTTCTGCCAAAATTAAACCAATTATTTGATTGACCGATATAAATTCTCGAGCTATACCCCTGCGCATATGGCTAACACAAAATCTGCAATTAAGAGAATAAGAAGAATTTCCAAACAAACATCCGTAAATAAAGCTCGAAAGAGTAGATATAGAAATGCTTTAAAAAAAATGAACCTTTTAATTGATGATAAGAAAAAAGCTGAAGCTTTAAAATTCTTGCCTAAATTGAACTCTGAACTGATGAAGGTTGCAAAAACAGGCATAATCAAGAAAGAAAATGCTTCAAGAAATGTTTCTAGAATTACTAGAAAAATAGCTTCGTTATAATTTCTCACCTGTAGTTGAATCAACCATAATGATACGCATTATGTATGTACTGATAAATAATGATTACAATATTTAGACTTATCAAAATTTTTT
>CACGBI010000029.1 GCA_902571235.1 uncultured Pelagibacteraceae bacterium | reverse complement strand
ATAAACAAATACTAATCTATTGCAATTTTTATGATTTTGTTAGTAAAATACAATTTTATATTTAATCTTATGGAGATTGTTTTATGAGCAGAGTAGCAATAATTGGAGCTGGACCATGTGGTTTATCTATGCTGAGATCTTTTTATCAAGCCGAAAAAAAAGGAGAAAAAATTCCTGAAGTAGTTTGTTTTGAAAAACAAGAAAACTGGGGAGGATTATGGAATTATAGTTGGCGAACTGGATCTGATCAATATGGTGACCCTGTACCAAATAGCATGTATAGATATCTTTGGTCAAATGGACCTAAAGAATGTCTGGAATTTGCTGATTACTCTTTTGATGAACATTTTAAAAAACCTATTCCTTCATTTCCACCTAGAGAAGTTCTTTATGATTATATAATCGGAAGGGTAACCCAAGGAAATTTGAAAAATAAAATTAAATTTAATACTAGAGTTACCAATACAGTTTATAAAAATGATAAATTTGAAATAAGCTATCAAGACAAGGCTAATAATAAAATATTAACAGAAAATTTTGACTATGTGGTTGTTTCATCGGGACATTTTTCTGTTCCTTTTATTCCAGAGTATAAAGGTATGAACTCTTTTCCTGGAAGAATAATGCATTCACACGATTTTAGAGACGCTGAAGAATTCAGAAATAAAGATGTTGTTGTCCTTGGAAGTAGTTATTCTGCGGAAGACGTGGCTTTACAATGCAACAAATATGGAGCTAAAAGTGTTACGATTGGTTACAGACATAATCCAATGGGATTTAAATGGCCGAAAGGTATGAAAGAGGTTCATTATTTAGATAGGCTCGAAGGTAAAAAAGCAATTTTTAAAGATGGCACCGAGCAAGATGCAGATGTCATAATTTTATGTACTGGATACTTGCATCATTTTCCATTTGTAAATGAAGATTTGAAATTAAAAACTCATAACAGGCTATATCCACCAAAACTATATAAAGGTGTTGTATGGCAAGATAATCATAAATTATTTTATTTAGGAATGCAGGATCAATTCCATACCTTTAATATGTTTGATTGTCAGGCTTGGTATGCAAGAGATGTGATTATGGATAAGATTAAATTACCAAGTGATAAAGAAATAAACGAAGATATTAATAAATGGGTTGCGATGGAGGAAAAATTAGAAAATCCAGACCAAATGATTGATTTTCAAACTGAATATACCAAAGAACTTCATGATATGTCTGATTACCCTAAAATTGATTTTGAATTAATTAGAAAACATTTTAAAGAATGGGAACACCATAAGGTTGAAGATATTCTTACATATAGGAATAAATCTTTTTCATCACCAGTGACTGGTTCTATTGCACCAATTCATCATACCCCATGGGATAAAGCTATGGATGATTCAATGAAAACATTTTTGGAACAACCTGTAAAATAATTTGTGCTAAAAAACTTACATGATATTTGTTAAGAATCTGGAATCCATTGCTGATCAAAAATGGTCAACCACGGATAAATATCCTGGAGTGAGGTGGAAATTTTTGATTGATGCAGATTTTACAAAGAGTTCAGGTCTTTCAATGGGTTTTGCTGAAATTGCCCCTGGTGGTGATTTAATTCTACATTATCATTCACCTGCTGAAATATATGTGATTACTGATGGCAATGGTACATTGAACAAATCTGGTGAACTTCAAGAAGTAAAAAAAGGAGATGTTGTCTTTATATCTGAGAATGCAAAGCATGCTTTAAAAAATAATGGTAAAGAAACTTTAAAGTTCTATTGGATTTTTCCAACTAATACTTTTTCTGAAGTTGAGTATTTTTATTAATCAATACCAAGATGTTTTTTTCTTTTTTGAACATAAGCCCTAATTAAGTTATCAAATATCAAAGCTATAAAAGCTACACATATACCAAGTGTCAATCCAATACCTGCACCTTTTTTATCTGATAATGCTTTTAAAATATATTGACCCAAATCTTCTGTACCAATAAATGCTCCAATGATTACCATAAATAAAGCAAATACAATTGTTTGATTTATACCCAGCATCATGTGAGGAAAAGCCAAGGGAAATTCTATTTTTGTTAGCCTTTGAAATTTATTCACACCCGACATAGTTGCTGCGTCATGTAAACCAGCAGGAACACTTCTAAGTCCTTCAATAGTATACCTCGTTGCAGGTATAGTTGCATAAACTATAACTGCTATTAGTACTGATGTATCAGTTATGCCAAATAACATCATTACTGGAATTAAATATACAAAAGACGGAAATGTTTGAAAAATATCACAAACACCCAACATAAAATTTGCTGAGTGCTTATTTTGAAAGCATAAAGTTCCTACTGTAAATCCAATACCACAAGACACGATTACTCCAAAAGTTGCCATATATGTTGTAACTAAAGCTCTATCCCACCATGGACTTAACGCTATAAATAGAGTTAAAGCACAAACTACTAGTGCTGAACGTATACCACCAATTAAGTATCCTGCACCTACAACTAAAACTATTGTAGCAATAGCAGGCATTCTTAAATATAGGGCCCTCATTGGTTGAAGCACATCTTGAATTAACCATGTATTAAATGCTTTAATGTAAACGAAAAAAGTATCGAAAATCCAATCTACCCCTTTATTCCAAAAATCAGCTGTAGATATTCCTTTGTTGTGTGGAATTTCAAATAAATAGTTAAAAGTGTCTTTGAATATAAAAGTCCCAACATAAGCAAGTATTATTCCAATTACAAATATTGCACCAAAAAATATAAGATTTTTATTTCTTTGATAGAATGTGAGATTACCAAAATAATCTGTTTGCTTGTTTGCCCATGCTAAAGACATCTTATCTAGAAGAATTGCAATTAAACTAATACATAAGCCTGCCTCAAGAGCTAATCCAATATTTAATTGGTTTAATGCTAGTAATAAATTAAACCCTAAACCTTTTGCTCCAATAAATGCTGAAATAACTGCCATAGAGAAGCAAACCATTATGACTTGGTTTACCCCAATTAATATATCTCTTCTAGCAGTTGGAATTAAAACTTTAAACATTAGTTGCAAATTATTGCATCCACTCATTCTTCCAGCTTCAATAACTTCTGGTGGTACTGCTCTTAAACCTAATAGTGTTAACAATATCATTGGTGGTATTGCTACAACCATAGTTATAATCACTGCAGCATGATCACCCACTCCAAAAAGAACTAGCGCAGGAACCAATACAGCATATTGTGGCATTGTTTGCATTACTAATAATAGTGGATATAAAGTTTTTTCAACACGTTTACTTTTAAAAGCTGCTATGCCTAATCCAAGACCAAAAATAAATGATAATGGAGCAGCAACTAATATAAATGAAAGAGTTTGCATAGAAGGTTTCCATTGACCAAATATAGAAATATAAATCATTGTTAAAGCTGCAAACAAAGCTAGACCTTTTCCACTAAGTTTATATGAAAGTAATGCTGCACCTGCTGCAACAATAGTCCATGGCAGACCTGGTAACTCTGCCCATGGGTTTTTGTCTATCCAATCCCAACTGGTAAATGCAACTATAGTTTCGAGACCACCTAATAAAATCTCCCTAATCAATTCTATCAAGAAAGTCATAAAGGCAGTTAAATTTCTACTAATTTGTAAAACTATAGGACGACTTTTAAATTCTTGAGTATCTTCATTCCAAACTTCAATCGGCATCCATTCATTCATTAAGAAAAATAATGAGTCATTAATCCAAATAGGCAACCATCC
>CACGBI010000028.1 GCA_902571235.1 uncultured Pelagibacteraceae bacterium | reverse complement strand
AGTAATTTCAATCAGCTTTTCATCATCAACTGTTTCAAATGAAGCTCCTATTGAATCAAGTTCTTTTTCAATATCTTGCTGTTCAAATTCGTTTCCTAAATATGAGCCTTGCATATCATCATTTGGATTAACGAATCTTTTATTTTCATTTTCATTATACCATAATGCCAAAGCTGCCCCTAACGATCCTCCTGCATCTCCTGCTGCTGGCTGTATCCATATATTTTGAAAAATTTTTTCTTTTAAGATTTTACCATTTGCAACACAATTTAATGCTACACCACCGGCTAAGCACAGGTTATTTATTTTATATTCTTCTTTAATTGATTTAACTATTTTAATCATTATTTCCTCTGTAACTTTCTGAATAGACGCTGCAATATCCATATGAAATTGTGTTATTTGTTCCTTACTTGGATCTCGAGGTTTTTGACCAAATAATTCATTGAACTTTTTATTTGTCATTGTAAGTCCAGTTGCATAATTGAAATAATCTTGATTTAATCTAAATGTTCCATCTTGTTTTATATCTATTAATTTTTTAATCTTATCTTCAAAAAGAGGTTTTCCATATGGTGCTAATCCCATTAATTTGTATTCACCACTATTTACTTTAAATCCCGTATAATAAGTAAATGCAGAATAAAGTAATCCCAAAGAATGCGGGAAATGAATTTCTTTTTTAATTTCTAATTTATTTTCTTTACCAACAGCAACAGTGGTAGTGGCCCATTCTCCTACACCATCTGCAGTCAAAATGATAGCTTCTTCAAATGGTGAAGGATAGAATGCGCTAGCTGCATGACTAAGATGATGATCAGAAAAAAAGATATTTTCATCTGTTTTAAAATTTTCATCATGTTTTTTCAAATTATCAAATAATAATTTTTTTTGAAAAAGTTTTTCTTTGATCCATAAAGGCATTGCTTTTGAAAAAGAAACAAAGCCTTTTGGTGCAAAAGCTACGTATGTTTCTAATAGTCTTTCAAATTTTAAAAAAGGTTTTTCAAAAAAAACAATTTTATCTACTTCACATAGCTTTAGTTTTGCATAATCTAAAACAAATTCTATAGCGTTAAATGGGTAACTTGAGTCATGTTTAATTCTTGTGAATCTTTCCTCTTGGGCGGCAGCAATAATCTTACCCTCATTTAAAATGCATGCTGCACTATCATGATAAAAAGCTGAAATACCTAAAATTTTTTTCATAAAAAAATACTTTATATAATTTCTAAATTTTTAAAAAATTGTGTAAATAAATGGTGCTACTGCTGAGCCCTGCGTAAGTACTATTAAACCACCAAAAATAACTAAAACAATAATAATTGGAAGGAGCCAATACTTCTTTCTAATTTTTAGAAATTCCCAAAATTCTTTAATAAAACTCATTTTAAAATTGATTTTTCATTCTACTTTTTGGACCTTTTTTTTCAATCCAATAAGTTTTTTTATTGTTATATTTCAAATTTAATAAATCTTTTTTTAATATCCTCATAAAAATACCTATGGGGGTTACTATAAAAAAAAAGATTATTCCCATTATCATAGGTGAAATTATTTTATTAAGTAATAAGCCAAATTTATGCCAAAGATTATTTAATGGATTTAAAATTTTAGAATTTAATAAACCAAGTATTAAAAAAACTAAACTTACTAATAAAGACCATAGCCTTATATTTTCATCATTTAATAAAGGGTATAATGCTATTAAAATAAAAACGATAAAAAAAACAAATCCAAAGCTTTTATTAGAACTTATATTAGTTTTTTTCATAATCTTAATTATTTAGTGTCTTTTCTTAGTTGCTCAATCTTTATTTTCATTTGAAGACTTCTAAGTTGATCATACATAAGTTTAAATTTAATTTTGTCATTGGTTTTAATAATAATTTTTTTAGCATTTCTTACTTCTAAATTATCTGCAACAGCACTAATAGGTCGTTTTAAAGGGTTTAAATTTTTTATAATAATTCTAGATTTATCACTGACGACTCTACCTTTCCATCTTCTAGGCCTAAAAGCACTTATTGGTGCAATGGATAATTTATTTGAATGAAGACTTAATATTGGACCATGTACTGATAAATTATAAGCTGTGCTTCCTGCAGGTGTAGATACTAAAACTCCATCTGAAACTAATTTTTTTATTATGAGTTTGGATCCATGTTGAATTGATAGTGAAGCGGCTTGCCTACTTTGTCTTAATATTGAAACTTCATTAATAGCTAAAAATTTTTTGCTTGTTTTTTTATTTGATTTAACTGTCATTTCAAGGGGTGAAATCGTAATCATTTTTGATTTTAATAAATTTTTTATTAAGTTTTTTGGAGAAAATTTATTCATTAAAAAACCATAATTTCCTGAGTTAACTCCATAAAAACATTTTTTATTGTTTCTATTTTTTTTAAGTGTTTGAAGCATAAAACCGTCACCGCCTACAACTATTGCAATGTTTAAATTCTTAAGATTAGACTTGTTAATTAATTTAACTATTTGTGACTTAAATTTTTGAGACTTTTTATTATTATCGGAAATAATTTGTATTTTCTTCATCAGTTTTGGTGCCCTCGGCCAGACTCGAACTGGCACTCCGCAAGCGGCAAGGATTTTAAGTCCTTTGTGTCTACCAATTTCACCACGAGGGCATTAATGAATTTCATGAGTATTTATGCTAATATTTATAATTGAACAAGGTTAAAAAGTAAATTTTTTTTAATTTATCTTTTATTTTGAATAAAGATTTATTTTAATCATTATTTGGATTAATTAAAAAACTTTCATTAGTTGAATTTTTATGACGATAATTTTTTTTGAGTTTAAAAATTTCCAATAAGCGCCAAAATATTTTAAAATGTCTTTTTTTGATAAATAAAGGAGAATTTAGTTTATCACCTAAATTTGTTTTTTTTATAAATTTTCCAAGACCTGTTGACCCCCTGTTAATAAAAAAATCAATTGATGAGTGATTTGCTCTAAAAATTGCTTCAAGTAGTTCAAAAATTTCTCTATTTGCTATTTCAGTACTAACTGAATCTTTTCTTTGATTACTCATATAAGGATCACTATCTATATCATCAAAATAAATTAGACCGTTCGGTTTAATATATTCAAAAAAATTGTAAACTTCTTTTAAAACATGAGTTTGAGTATGCAAAGAGTCTATATACAATACGTCTATACCTTTTTTAATAATAGGTTTCTTAAGGAGTAGTGACGTTATATCAAGTGAATCTTGCTGAACAAACTCCCAATCAGTAGAGTTAACTGCATCTTTACAATCTTTAATGTCAACTGAAATTAATTTAGCATTAATTTTATGACTTATAGCATTCAAAAAAACTCTTGTACTTTGTCCTTTGTCAACGCCTAACTCAACAATCAAGGGACTTTCTCGTTTCGTAACTTCAGTGTGCATTTCTAAGAGTTGATTTGCAGCAAATCTTGATTCTGATTTTGATTTTGAATTCTCAAGAAGTTTATCAATATAATCCTGGTAAATTTTCATTTTTTATAAATTTTTAAATTTAAATGATAGTTAATAACACATTTATCTATGAAATAATAAAATTTAAAAATCATTTATAAATATAAAAGTTAAATTTTTTTTTATTTTCAAAATTTTTAAGATTTAAAATCATACCGTTAGTATGAAAATTATGATCTATAATAGTAAAATTATTTTTTTTAATTTTTTTCCAACCAAATTTTTGGTAAAATTTGACTGTATCATTAAGACAAATTAAGAGAGAAAACTTGTTGTTTTTTAAAATCACTTCATTATTAAATTTCATTAAATAATATGAAATACCTTTTTTTCTAAATCTTTTATCAATAATTGAGGTATCAAAATAAATATACTTTTTTTTAACTTTTCCTTGATAAAAAGTTCTAAATTTAAGAAGTGTATATCCTATCAACTTAGAATTATAATATATTAAATTGTTTAAATCATTATCTTTAACATTTTTTTTAAACCATTGAAAA
>CACGBI010000027.1 GCA_902571235.1 uncultured Pelagibacteraceae bacterium | reverse complement strand
GTTAAGTACTGCATTAGTTTACCGGATGATGATATTGCAAAAACTATGAAATTACTTGGAAATGCAAGTTTTAGTAACGAAAAAATTATTGCTGGAGAAAACTCAGCTCCAGGAGTAATCAGCTTAGTCACAATGTGTGAAGATGAAAAAATAAAAGAAAACTTAAAATTAAATAAAGACTCAAACATATTACTAATTGGTTGTGAGGGTGATACCGATCAAACTATGTATCAAAAACTTATAAACCAATAAAAAATAAATAAATGAAAAAGATTTTGAAACAAAAGGTTGATAATTTAGACTTTTATAAAATCTTTAAACCTGAATTAACTCCAAAAAGAATGATGGAATTAGGTGTTTTTGGAGGAGCTTACTTTGGATTAAATGTAAAGGAGTTCCCTAAATCATGGTTTAAAAATGTAAAGTTAAGTAAAAATTTTGATGTTAATTTAAATAAATTTAAAGTTGTCTCTGGACTATCAAGAGAACACTGGATTGAAAAAGGATGGATTTTTAAAGAAGATCCATTGGGATGGTTTCAATGGTACTGTAGGTTTACAAACGGGAGAAGAATTCCTCACATGGATGAAATTCAAATAAAAAGATGGAAAAATTTTAGAAGGCACGTGTTAGCAATTGAAAAAAACTGTGAAAAAGGTGATTTTGGTTGTAGGAGAAGACAGAGACAAGCAATTTTGCAATGGGCCTATGATCCTTATAAAAGATAAAATCTAACTAAAATTTATTGAAGTTAGTTCATATAAACGGCTTATAGTTCTTTTAAAAGGTTCAGTCATGCTACTTGAGGATTTTATCAAATTTAAATCAACTTGAGATGTAATCATCAATGGAATCTTTTTTTCATAAATAATATCTATTAAGGTAATAAATCTTTGTTGTTGATTTGAATTACTATCATTAAAATTAGGTAAATTTTTTATAAAAATAAATTCACAAGTTTCAGCAATCTTTATATAATCTTCAGATCCTAAATTTCTGTTACACAATTCTTCAAAATCAAATTTAACAATTTTATCATAAAAATTATCTAGAACTATTTTTCGTCCTTTTACTTCTAAAACTTTTAAAGTTTTATTCTTATTTTTGGTGATTTTTCTAAAAAATTTATTAAATTTAAAATTAGAAGATTTATCAATAGGTGATAAAAATCTTTCTAAGTTTGTATTATTGCTTGATCTGTAATCATCTTTAATTGATAATTCTTTTTCGTAACAATTATTTTCTAAAATTTTAATAAATGGTATAAATTGATCTCTCTGCAAACCATCTTTATAGAGATCATTAATATTTATATTTGAAGAAAAAATAACTTTAATTTTTGATTCAAATATTATTTTAAACAATTTTCCTAAAATCATTGCATCAACAATGTTAGTTACTTGAAATTCATCAAAATAAATAATCTGAGTATCTTTTTTTAAATTTTTTACAAAAATTTCAATTACGTTTTCTTTATTTTTGTTTTGAAAAACAAAATCATGGAACTTTATCATGAATTCATTAAAATGAAGTCTTAATTTTTTTTTTTTTAATTCGTTAAAAAAAAAATTTAAAATCATTGTTTTTCCAACACCTACATCGCCCACAAGATAGAATCCAAGTTTATTTTTTTTCTTTTTTAGAAACTTAGTAAAAAAAGATGGTTCGAAATTTTCTGTAAAATAAATTTTAAGATAATTTATTATATCTAATTGATTTTGATTAATTTCATATTGGTGATCTTCACAATGATTAATGAATAATTTTTTTAAATTCATTTTTTTGTTTTGAAATCTATTCCGTACTCAGACCTTGGGCCTTTTCTTAATCCAAATGGACCAGATATAAATATAGTAAGAGGTTTTGTTCCAGGCTCTAGATCAACTCTATGTAGGTTATTAGCAGATCTAAAACCAATATATCCAGCAGGTCGCCAATATTTTCCTGTTGATAAAGTTTCCCAATATCCACCTCTTAATATAATGGTAATATAAGGAAATGTATGATTATGCACACCGTCTCCATGGTCATCAGCCAACATCTCATGTATTAATATATTAAATGGAAACCATTTAGGACGATGTCTTAAAAGAACATAATATCTATTCATCCAAGGCTTAGCCTCATGATATTTTGGATGTGATGGTCCTCTGTCTAAAACAACTTTCTTTCGACCTAATTTGTCCAACAATTTAAGAAACATTAATCTAGTTTGATAATAGCTTTATCTTTAATAACATATAAATTTTTATCTAATACGAAAGGTTTTGATATTTTATCGTTATCTATTTTTAAAATTGAGTTAGTTTTACCTGATTTAACATCAATAACCATTAATCTACCATGGTCTGTTGTTAAATAAATATTTTTTTTTCCAACCACAAATCCTACTGGCTTTATTTCTTTTCTTATTTTGTTTTTATAATCAGTAAAAACATCAGTTATTCTAAGTATATTTCCGCTATTTTTTTCTATTACAACTAAATACCCTTCTAATGAAATTGTGAATATATAGTTACCGACTAGACTTGGTCTAAGGCTTGAATTAACTTTATTTTCCCAATTAAAACTTCCTGTTTCTAGATCAATAGAAAAAAATTGATTTTTATTATTTGAAAAAAATAATGTTTTTCCATCTGTTATCAAATCAGAAGTTTCTAATGAAAAAGCTGCATCATAGATTAATCTATTCTGCGTTGGCAATTGCCATAGCAATTCACCTTCTTCTATATCAACTGCACTGATATCACCTATAGAATTTTTAAAATATAAAAAATCATTAACTATTACCATTGAAAGTTTTTTTTGAGATCTAATTAATGAATTTTCTGTTTTAATATTCCATAATTCTTTTCCATCTTTTAATGAAAAACATCTCAAAGTATTTGAATAATCAATTATAAAAAACTTATTCTTATAAATTTTAATTTGAGAATTAAATGGTGCCAAGTTACTCTTTGACCAAAGTTGATTACCACTATTAATATCTAGCGCAAAATATCTTGCAATATTATCAGCTACTACTAATATTTTTCCATTATTTGCAAATTGCAAAATTGGTTTTAATTTTTTTTCAGATTTAGAATAATAATTTTTTTTCCAAATTAATTTGGATTTTTCATCAAATTTTAAAATTGACCCTTTATCATCAAAGAATATTATGTTTTTATTTACAAATGAAATTTTAGGTTCAAATCTATAAAAATTTTTTATTTTAGAAAATTTATACCGTGATGATTTTTTAAGAGCTCCATTATAATTCAATCTGCCATCGTTATTAAAATAATCTTTAGTTTTTGAGTTATTATTAAATTCATTTCCTAAATTAATTGATACATTGGCGTTAAATTCTTTTCCAAAAACCTCCTCTTCTATTAAAATTTTTTTAAAATTCGAATTATTTTCCTCAGAAATATTTTCAGAAATTGTCCAAAATTTTGAATTTTTATTAAGCGAACAACCATTAAGTAAAAAGATACAAATAAAAAAAACTATAATCTTATTCACTTAAATCTCTATTTAATCTTTTTTGAGCCTCTGTTTTTAATTCTTGATTAGCATTTTTTAGTAAAAGTATTTGTTCAAAAAATTCTTTTGATTTTTGTTTTTCATCTTTAGAATAAAAATACTCTGCCATCAAATATAAAGCTTGAGATTTCCATATACTGTCAGAGTTTATAATGGGTTTTAATATTTTTAATAATTCATTTTCTTCACTGCTATCTGCATTATAAAGTGCTTTTTTATATATAATCAAGTTTCGGATTTCTTTATCTAAGGACGTTTTTTGAATTATATTTTCAAATAAATTATTAATTTCTGTTTTTTCAGTAATTAATTCATTATCAATTATAAAGTAGAGTGAAAGTGGTGAATAAGTTGAATCATTTTTATAAATCAAATCTACAAGTGCAACTTTAGTTTTTTCTTGGTTTCCATTTGTATATTCGCTAACAGTGGAATTATATTGGTCAGAAATTTCTAATCTCTTATTTTCTTTATATTCTTCATAACTAAAATATCCTATTAAAATAAAAATGATAACTAGCAGAATTATAAATAATGATTTTTTATTATTTAGGAAAAAATTTCTTATTTTTTCATTTCGTGTATTACTTTCAATAATTGCTGTTTCTTCATCCATAGCTAAATCATATTTCTTAGAACATATTGAAGGATTCCACCATTCTTATAATACTCTAGCTCATTTTTTGTATCTATTCTACATAGAGTATTGATAGTTTTTATTTCTCCTGAAATATACTTAATTTCAAGTTTGACAATGTCTGAAGGATTAATACCTTTTTCAACATCTACTACACTTATTAATTCTGATCCTTTTAATTTAAGATTGGTTCTATTAAGATTGTCTTTGAATTGTAATGGTAGTATTCCCATTCCAATTAAATTAGATCTATGAATTCTTTCAAAACTTTCAGCTATAACTGCTTTAACACCAAGTAATTTTGTACCTTTTGCGGCCCAATCTCTAGATGAACCCGTTCCGTACTCTTTTCCACCTATCACAACAAGATCAGTTCCTCTTTTTTTATATTCAACAACTGCATCATAAATAGGCATAACTTTTTCTTCTGGATATAATTTTGTAAAACCACCCTCTGTTCCAGGAGCAATTTCATTTCTTATTCTTATATTTGCAAAAGTTCCTCTCATCATAACCTCATGATTTCCTCTTCGCGACCCATATGAATTATAATCTTTTGGTAAAATTTGATGTTTCATAAAATATTCTCCTGTTGGGCTCTCTTTTTGAATATTTCCTGCTGGAGAAATATGATCTGTTGTGACCATGTCTCCCAAAATTAACAATGGTCTAGCATCTTTAATGGCTTTAAATCCCTCTGGCTGATCTGACAAATTATCAAAGAAAGGTGGTTTTTTCACATACGTTGAGTTTTCATCCCAATTATAAATACTACTTTTTTCTGTTTTAATTTCTTGCCATTGTTTAGGGCCTTGTGAAACATTTG
>CACGBI010000026.1 GCA_902571235.1 uncultured Pelagibacteraceae bacterium | reverse complement strand
TGATCTTGATTTTTATTCCATTAAAAAAAATGATGTTACAGACTCTACGCTTAAAATTGATAATTTTAAAATTCAAGAAATCCCAGTATTGGCTAAATTATTAACTTTAGCATCACTACAAGGGATAGCTGATCTTTTGACTGGTGAGGGAATAAGATTTACCGATTTTGAAATGAAGTTTTTAAATAAAGATAAATTAATGACTATCAAGGAGCTTTATGCAATTGGTCCTGCAATTTCGATTATGTTAGAAGGTTATATTCAAAGTAAAAAATTGATTAGTTTAAGAGGCACATTAGTACCTGCCACTACTATAAATAGAACAATTTCATCAATACCATTAATTGGAAATATATTAGTTGGAAAAAAAGTTGGTGAAGGAGTTTTTGGTGTCAGTTTCAAGATAAAAGGTCCACCTGGTCAATTAGAGACTTCAGTAAATCCAATTAAAACATTAACGCCAAGGTTTATTACTCGTACTTTAGAAAAAATTAAAAAGAACTAATCAATCTCAATTTTAAGATGTCTTTTTTTACCAATAGAAAGTTTCAAGTAATTTTTATTTAATAATTCATTATTAATTATCAATTTTTCGTCACTAATTAGCTTATCATTTATTTTGACAGCATTTCCTTTTAATAATCTTCTTATTTCACTTTTAGAGTTTTCTAATTTAGATAAAATTATAAGATCAATTATATTTATCTCTTTTTTAAGTTCTTTAGATTTTATCTTTATTGATGGTAAATTAGAACCAATTGCAATACCCGAGAATGCTTCCCGAGCAGCTTGTTCTGAATTTTGAGCAGCTTTTTTACCGTGAAGCATTTCCGTAGTTTTATTAGCTAACAATATTTTTAATTCATTTATATTTTTTTTCTCTAAATCATTAATTTCGTTTGTTTCAAGATCTGTGAAAATTTTTAAAAATTTTAAAACATCTCTGTCATCTGTATTTCTCCAAAATTGCCAGTAATCATATGCAGATAAAAATTTTTTATCTAACCAAATTGCTCCAGCTTCAGTTTTTCCCATTTTTGCTCCTGATGCTAATGTTATCAAAGGAGTTGTTAAACCATAAGCTTGCTTATTAGAATATCTTTTAATTAATTCAACTCCATTTACAATATTTCCCCATTGATCAGATCCGCCTATTTGAAGAGTACAATTTTTATTTTTGTTTAACTCTAAAAAATCATAGGCCTGAAGAATCATATAATTAAACTCCATATAACTCAGCGACTGTTCTCTATCCAATCTTGTTTTAACGCTATCAAAACTTAACATTTTGTTAATAGTAAAATGCTTACCAATATCTCTTAAAAAAGAAATATAATTTAGCCCTTTAAGCCATGAGTAGTTGTTAACAAAAATTGGTTTTATTTTTGGATTTGTGACATCTAAAAAATTTTTTAAAATTTTTTCTATATTTTTAATATTCTTATCTATTTCTTTTTCATTTAATATTTTTCTTGTTTTATCTTTTCCAGAAGGATCGCCAATTCTAGTTGTTCCCCCTCCTAATAATACTATTGGTCTATGTCCATGTTTTTGAAGAAGTCTTAAACACATTATCTGAAGTAGACTTCCAACGTGAAGACTTTCTGCAGTACAATCAAAACCTATGTAGCCATTTATTTTTTCTTTATCTAATAATCTAGATAAATCTTCTTCACTAGTACATTGATAGAAAAAACCTCTATCTTTAAATTCTTTTAAAAATTTATTCATGAGTCTATAGTTTCACAATATACATTATTTAATAAAAAAAAATAAGAATGGGTAAAATATATTCAGCAATGGGCCTTATGAGCGGTACTTCATTAGATGGAGTAGATGTGTCTATAATTAAGTCAGATGGTAATAAAGAAATATCATCAATTTTAAATGAATATTTTGAATATGATCATGATTTAATTCAAAAAATATTGAATATTCGGGAAAAAATCACTCACTCAGAAGGGTTGAATAAACATCTAGTTGAAATTAAAGATTTAGAAAGAGAGATCACCTTGTTTCATGTTAAGGCTGTAAAAGAAACTCTTGAAAAGTCAAAATCTTCAGTGGATTTAATAGGTTTTCATGGACAAACAATATTTCATGATCCAGATAAAAAAATTACTAAACAATTAGGTGATGGAAAACTTTTATCCCAATTAACAAAGAAAAAAGTCATTTATAATTTTAGAAAAAATGATTTAGAAAATGGTGGGCAAGGTGCACCTCTAACACCAATTTTTCATAATGTTCTAGCAAATAAAATAAATAAAAAATTTAATTTAGAATTTCCTTTAAACATTTTAAATATTGGAGGGATTTCAAATATAACCTCCACAGTAAGTTGGGAAAATTTGGGGCAAATAGACAAAATTTACGCTTTTGATATTGGTCCAGGGAATTGTTTAATAGATGAATGGATTAGAAAAAATTCAAAAAAAAAATATGACAATGATGGCTTAATAGCAAGTTCCGGTATAATAGATAGATTAATTTTAAATCAAGCTTTAGAAAATTTTACTGAAAATTCTAAATACAAAAAATCTTTAGATGTCAAAGATTTTGACATTTTTTTTGCTAAAGGTCTCTCATTAGAAAATGGTGCAGCAACTATTTCTAGTTTTACAGCAAAGCTTATTGCTGATGGTATGAAATATTCTCATGGAACACGTCAATCGAGTATGCATAAGTGGTTAGTATGTGGAGGAGGGCGAAAAAATAAATTTCTTATAGAAAGTATAAAAAATAATTTTGAACAAATAAGTATTGAACCAATTGATCAATATGAAATTAATGGAGATTTCGTAGAGTCGCAAGCTTTTGCTTATCTTGCTATCAGATCATTTTTAAAATTACCTATTACATTTCCTGAAACGACTGGTTGCAAAAAACCAACTATTGGAGGAGTAATAGTAGAAAACTTCTAATATAGGGCTGTTTCTTTTTTTATATATTTATCTAAATGTTTTACTAATTGATCTTCATTTTTTGAAAAAAAATGATTTGCATCAGTTATGGATTGAAACTCTACTTTAATTCCTTTTTGAGCACTTAATCTTTTGTCAAGCTCTGAAATATGTTCATAGGGAACCAATTCATCTTTTTTTCCAAAAATCATTAATCCAGATGTAGGACATGGTGAAAGAAATGAAAAATCGTAAGCATTTGGTTGAGGTGAAATTGCAATAAATCTATTTATTTCAGGTCTTCTCATTAATAATTGCATTGCAATCAAAGAACCAAATGAAAAGCCTGATACCCAGCATTGTGAATTGTCAAAGTTTTCTCTTTCAAGCCAATCTAAAGCTGCAGCCGCATCAGCTAATTCACCTTGACCGTTATCAAATTCTCCATCACTTTTACCAACACCTCTAAAATTTACTCTACAGACAGAGAAATCATTCTCCATAAATATTTTAAAAGTTTCTACAACAACTTTATTATTCATTGTTCCTCCATATTGAGGGTGAGGCTGCAATACTAATGCAATTGGTGATGTTTTTTTTTTACTCTTAAAATATTTTGCCTCCAGTCTGCCTGCTGGACCAGGTATAAAGATTTCTAAAATTTTATTATCCATTAATCGCTATTGATTATTATTCTCAAAAAAAAAGTAGGTTTATCACAACTGAGTGACAAAATGTTAGTCTTTTTTTTATAATAGATACTTGACTAATTTGGTCAGGTTTATATATATCCGCTAAAACAGCGGTTTTATGAAACTAACATCTAAAGGCAGATATGCGGTAATGGCTTTAGTAGACCTGGCAAGATTTAATAATATTAACCCAGTTTCTCTAAGAGACATATCTTTAAGACAAGGCATTTCCCTTGATTACTTAGAGCAGATTTTTTCAAAATTAAGAAAAAAAGAAATTGTTCAAAGTGTAAGAGGAACTCAAGGTGGTTATGTTTTAAATAAAAAGGCAAAAGAAATTAAGCTTACAAATATTTTTGATGCTGTAGATGAAAAAGTTAAAACAGTACAATGTAAAAAGGACTCAAAAAAGGGGTGTAATGGCAAATCAACAAAATGCCTTACACATAATCTTTGGGACGAATTAGAAAACCACATAAACAATTTCTTTGATGAGAAAAGTCTAGAAGATTTGGTTAAAGATAATGCAGAAAGAAGAGTTTAAAAATGGATACTAGAGAAAAAGATATAGAAAATTTAAAAGATTACAAATACGGTTTTACAACAGATATAGAAAACATTAGAGCACCGAAAGGACTAAATGAAGATGTAATTAAATTTATTTCAAATATTAAAAAAGAGCCAAAATGGATGCTAGATTTTAGATTAAAAGCATATGAAAGATTTAAACAATTAAAAGAGCCGAATTGGCAAAAACCAAAATATCCTAAAATTGATTACCAAGATTTATATTACTATTCAGCTCCAAAGAGCATGAAAGATAAACCTAAAAGTCTTGATGAATTAGATCCTAAACTTTTAGAAACTTATAATAAACTAGGTATACCTTTACAAGAACAAGCTAGACTTAATGGAATTGCTGTAGATGCAGTTTTTGACTCAGTTTCAGTAGCTACAACATTCAAAGGTGAATTAACAAAATATGGAATTATTTTTTGTTCAATGTCTGAAGCAATACAAAAACATCCAGAGTTGGTAAAAAAATATTTAGGATCTGTGATACCAACAACTGATCATTTTTTTGCTACTTTGAACTCTGCTGTTTTCACTGATGGGTCATTTGTTTATATTCCAGAAGGGGTGAGGTGTCCGATGGAACTCTCAACCTATTTCAGGATTAATGCATCTGAAACAGGACAATTTGAAAGAACACTAATTATAGCTGACAAAGGTAGTTATGTAAGTTACCTAGAAGGTTGTACAGCTCCAATGAGAGATGAGAACCAATTACATGCAGCAAATGTAGAATTGATAGCTTTAGATGATGCTGAAATAAAATATTCTACAGTACAGAACTGGTATCCAGGCGATGAAAATGGTGTAGGAGGAATTTATAACTTTGTAACTAAAAGAGGATTATGCAAGGGAAAAAATTCAAAAATTTCTTGGACTCAAGTCGAAACAGGATCGGCTATAACTTGGAAGTATCCAAGTTGTATTTTAAAAGGTGATAATTCAGTTGGAGAATTTTATTCTATAGCTATTACCAACAACCACCAAAAAGCTGACACTGGAACTAAAATGATTCATTTAGGAAAAAATACTAAAAGCAAAATAATTTCAAAAGGTATAAGTGCTGGATTTTCTGATATGACCTATAGAGGTTTAGTAGATATTAATTCAAAAGCTAAAAATTCTAGTAATTATACACAATGTGATTCTTTATTAATGGGAAATAAGTGTGGAGCACATACTATTCCTTATATTAAAAATAAAAATTTTGACTCTAATATTGCACACGAAGCTACGACATCTAAAATTAGTGAAGAACAATTACACTATTGCCAGCAAAGAGGATTAAATCCTGAGGAAGCTGTAGGATTAATTGTTAATGGTTTTTGCAAGGAAGTATTGCAACAATTACCAATGGAGTTCGCAGTCGAAGCTCAAAAACTTGTAGGTATTAGCTTAGAGGGGAGTGTTGGTTAATGCTTAAAATAAACAATTTAAATGCTGATGTTGAAAACAAATCAATATTAAAGGGATTTTCTTTAAATATAAATCCTGGCGAAGTTCACGCAATTATGGGTCCAAATGGTTCAGGAAAAAGCACATTATCTAATATCTTATCAGGAAAAAAAGGGTACGAGGTATCTGGTGAAATCTTATTTGAAAATAAAAACTTATTTGATTTTGAGACTGAAGAAAGAGCACATAAAGGAATATTTTTAGCTTTCCAATATCCGTTAGAAATCCCAGGTGTAAATACAAATATATTTTTAAAAACTTCTTTAAATGCAATTAGAAAAGCAAGAGGGGAAAAAGAATTAGATGCAATTGAATTTTTAAAACTTGTTAAAGAAAAAGCTAAAGAATTAAAATTTGATGAAGAAAAACTAAATAGACAATTAAATGTTGGTTTTTCAGGTGGAGAAAAAAAGAAAAATGAGATTTTACAAATGTCAATGTTAGCTCCGAAGTTATCTATTTTAGATGAGACAGACTCAGGATTAGATATAGATGCACTTAAAGTGGTTGCGGATGGAGTTAATACTTTAAGAAATAAAACTAATTCTTTTTTAATAATAACTCATTATCAAAGATTATTAGATTATATAAAACCAGACTTTGTTCATGTTCTAATGAATGGAAAAATAATTAGATCTGGTGGTCCAGAATTAGCGATTGAATTAGAAAAAAAAGGATATGAAAATTTTAATTAAATGAGTGAACAATTACAATCAGATTTTGATAAAATAGTGAAAACATCAAAAATTTCCGAAAAAGAAATTCAAATTAAAAAAAGTTTTTTAAATAAGTTTATTGAAAATGGTTTTCCAAATAGAAAG
>CACGBI010000025.1 GCA_902571235.1 uncultured Pelagibacteraceae bacterium | reverse complement strand
ATAAAAAAACTTAATTTTAGCTGATATTAAATTATTTAATATTTTTAGTGTAGCATTAATATAACCATAATGTTTTTTGTTAAAATAAAACTTTGACCACATCCAATGCCAATTTCTAGAAAGTTCAATTTCATATTCATGTTTTGGATCAACCGCTTCACCACCTAAATGATGAATTTTAGATTTTGGCACAACATATATATTTTCATTATTTAATTTTAATCTTTTACAAAAGTCATCATTCTCAAGATATAAAAAAATATTTTCATCAAAAAAATTAAAACCATTCAAATTTTTTAATCGTTTTAAATTTAAAAGCATAGAATATCCATCTACAGTTTTTACTTTAAAAGGATTTTCTTTGTTAAATTCCTGGTTTTCATTTCTATCAAGTTTGTAATTTGGATATTCAGGTTTATCAGAAATAGGCGCAATAATTCCAAAAGTGTCTAATTTTTTAGATGCATTCATTAACTCATCAATTGTGTTATCGTGTAAAATTACATCAGGATTTAATATCAAAGTAAAATCTTTTTCTGTAATATGAATCCCTAGATTATTACCTGCCCCCATACCAATATTTTCTGATGAAAGAATACATTTTACATTTTTATATTTTTCCTCAATATTTTTTTTGAATTTTGTATTATTTGAGTTATCTATTACAAAAATTTCGATTTCTTTATCTATTGAACTTATACAACGATGAATAACATGATCGCTTTTAAAGCTTACAATTATAACTGATAAATTTTGCCTACTTATTAACATGATGAATGTATATTCAACTATACTAACACTTTTTTGTAATGTAAAAATCAAATAATGAAAAAAGTCATAGTTACAGGTGGATTGGGTTTTATAGGCAGTAATCTTGTAGATCTTTTATTACAAAAAAATTTTTATGTATTAAATATAGATAAGGGAACATATTCATCTAATCATTACAATGTAAAAGAATTTAAAAATTCCAGAAGATATAAATTTATCAAACTTGATATTAGTAACAAAAAATTTAAAAATATATTATTGGGATACAAGCCTAAAGGTATATTTAATTTAGCAGCCGAAACTCATGTTGATAGATCAATTGATAACCCTGACAATTTTATCCAAAGTAATATTGTAGGAGTTTATAATCTTTTAGAAAGTTTCAAAATTTTTTCTAAAACAAATAAATCCAAATTAATTCATATTTCAACAGATGAAGTTTATGGAGATATTTTAACTGGAAGATCGAGCGAAAAATATCCTTACCAGCCTAGTTCACCTTACGCTGCAAGTAAAGCTGCTTCTGATCATCTAGTAAGTTCTTATGTAAGAACTTATAACTTACCAGCAATAGTTACAAACTGTTCAAATAATTATGGTCCAAAACAACACCCTGAAAAATTAATACCGAAACTAATTTATAATATTTTAAACAATAAACCTTTGCCAATCTATGGCAAAGGAACAAATTCAAGAGAATGGATATATGTTAAAGATCATTGTGAAGCCTTAATTAAAGTTTTTTTAAAAGGCAAAATTGGTGAGTTTTATAATATTGGTTCAAATAAAAATATGAATAATTTAGATGTAACAAAAGAACTTTTAAAAACCTCAAAAAAATTATTTAAAATAGGCAATAATGTTAAAATAAATTTTGTAAAAGATAGACCAGGACATGATATTAGATATGCATTAAATAGTAATAAAGTAAAAAAAGAACTAGGTTGGAAACCTAAAACAAATTTTTCAAAAGGAATAAAATTAACATTAGATTGGTATTTGAGAAATAGATCTTATTATAAATCGCTTTCAAAAAAAGATATAGTGAATAGATTGGGAAGAGGATGATAAAAAAAGGTATTATATTAGCTGGTGGTAAAGGAACAAGAATGAGCCCTTTGACGAAAGCTGTAAATAAACAACTGCTGCCAATTTATGATAAGCCTTTAATATTTTACCCCTTATCAATTCTAATGTTATCAAAAATAAAAGATATACTAATAATCGTAAACAAAGGTCAGTTAAATCAGTATAAAAAAATTTTGCCTAATGGAAAAAATTTAGGAATTAAAATAACATATTTAGAACAATCCAAACCAAGAGGTTTGCCAGATGCTTTTGTGATTGGAGAAAAGTTTATTGGAAAAGATAATGTTGCTATGATTTTAGGTGATAATTTTTTTTATGGCCAAAATTTATCTTCTTTGTTACTTGAAAATACCAAACTTAAAGAAGGAGCTAGAGTAGTGCTACATAAAGTGCAGAATCCTGAATTATTTGGAATTGCACAGATAAATAAAGATCAAAAAATTATTAAGATAATAGAAAAACCAAAAAAATTTTTTTCTGACCTTGCTATAACAGGTCTATATTTTTTTGATAATAATGTTGTAAAATTTTCAAAAAAACTAAAACCTTCAAAACGAGGGGAAGTAGAAATAGTTGATTTACTAAATCTATACAAATCAAAAAATCAACTTTCTGCTAATTTAGTTGGCAGAGGTGGTGCATGGCTAGATACTGGTTCAATGGATGATTTTTATAAAACAAGTGCATTTGTCTCTGCGGTAGAAAATAGGCAGGGATTAAAAATTGCATGTTTAGAGGAAATAGCACTAAATAACAAATGGATTAATAAAAAACATATTAAAGAAGCAATTAAATTTTATGGTAACTGTGATTATTCTAATTATTTATCTAAGTTATAGAATAAAAAATAATATTTAGTATCTTGTTAAAATTAAAAATACTTAAAAAAAATCCTAAATGAATAATTTAAAGACTTATTGCCTATGTATGCATGATGAATTACTAGAAAAAGTGAAAAAACTTAATTATATACCTGTAGGTTTGGGTGTAGGTAATTATCAGAAAGGATGGTTAAGAGATAATACTGGTAAAAATATTTCATATAAAAATAAACATTATGGAGAATATTCATTTCATTATTGGATTTGGCAAAACAAAATGGAGATATTTAATGATAAAGATTGGATTAGTTTTTGTGCCTACAGAAGATTTTGGTTAGAACATAGAGAATTTACAAATTCTAAAATTGAATTTAAAGATAAAATCTTAACTCACGTGCCTGAGGCTTGGAAGAACTATAATGTAATATTAGCAAATAAAATTTTCATCGATGATATTAAACCTATAAAAATTATAAAAAGTGGAAAACTTGCTCTTTTAAATAATCCTAAATCTTTTTTTAGGAAAGGTAGAAATATTAAATTTCATTTCGATATGTTTCATGGAAATGGAGTTTTAGATCAAGCTATTAATCTTTTAAAAAATGAAGATAAAGAGGATTTTAGAGAGTATGTAAATACTAACAATTCATTTAATCCTGCAAATTTATTTATTTGTAATTCAAGAGAGTTAATGAGTAAGTATTATCAAACTATTTTTGAATGGCTTAGCGATTGTGAAAAAGTTTTCAAATTTGATCTTAAAGGGTATGGTCAAATGAGAATTTATGCTTTTCTTGCTGAAAGATTTTTACCATTTTGGTTTTATAAAAATGCTAAATGTCTTGAGTGGCCAATAGTATTTAATGATTTACGGGAAGAGAATTCTCTATAAAGAGATTAATCATTTAATTTATCTAAATATTTTTTAATTAAATAGTTATCATAAATACCCTGTAAAAATCCTTTTTTTGAAATTTTGGATTTGATAAAATTTAAAAAAGATATTTTACTATTATTTTTTTTTATAATTGATCGTTTGAATCTATAATCTGTAAAATATGGATTTAATTTTTTGTTGTTATGTAAATTTTTGCTATAGCCATACTTTTTTTTACTAATTTTTATTATTACGATAGAGTCAAAGTACTCTATTGAACTAATTTTTTTTGAAAAAAGATTCATTTTTTTTTTAATCATCGGGTTTCTTCTATGTAAATTTTCAATTATTTTATTAGTAAAATTGATCAAAGAATGATCTGATGGATTTTTAAAACCTTTATAGTTCATAAAACTTGTGTGGGTGTCTTCGATTATTATTAAACCATTATTTTTGATGTTTTCAATTGACTCCATCAAAGCAGTTATTTGTTGTAAATTAGTATGACCACCATCATCAATTAAAATATCGATTTTTCCATTTTTGCTATAAAATTTTTTCCAAAAATTGGGATCTGCTTGATCTCCTATAAATATTTTAAACCCAAATTTTTCAAATTTTTTTGCATCAGGATTTAAATCGACACCAATTATTTTAGCCTTGCTACCCAAAAATTTTTTCCACATGAATAATGATCCGCCATTGCCAACTCCGATTTCAACTAATGTAACTTTTTTGTTGATAAATTTTTTGAGAGAAGTCTCATAAATTTCAAAATAATTATTCCATTTTAAAGATGAATGAGGAGAAGATTTAAATAATTTGAAAATTTTATTCATATACTTATTAAAATACATTTTATGGTAGCGGGAAGTGGGATCGAACCACTGACCTCGGGCTTATGAGTCCCGCGCTCTAACCAACTGAGCTACCCCGCCATTAAATTCGTATTGATATATACTACTTTTATTTTTTATTGCAAACAAGAGTAATGCCTATTTCTAGTCATAGAAAAAAATAAAATTATTTTTATTTTATTGTATGGAAAGATTTACTTATTCTTATAAAGAAATATACATGTAATGTATGAAAGTTATAATTCTAGCTGGTGGTAAAGGAACAAGAATTTCTGAATATACAAAAGAAATTCCTAAGCCAATGATACGTATTTTTGGTAAACCGATCTTATCACGTATAATAAGATTGTACCAATCATATAATTTTAATGAAATAATTATAGCAGCAGGTTATAAAAATTATATTATCAAAAATTATTATAAAAATAAAAAAAAATTCTCAAAGGTTAAAGTTGTAGATACAGGAAAAAATACTATGACAGGTGGAAGAATTTTAAGATTAAAAAAATACTTTAATAAAAATGAAAATTTTTTTATGACTTATGGGGATGGTTTGAGTAATATTAATTTAAAAAGATTAAAAAAATTTCATGAGTCTCATAAAAAAATCGCAACTGTTACGACTGTAAGACCTCCTATAAGGTTTGGAGAGCTTAGTATAGGTAACAAAAATATTGTTAAAAAATTTGAAGAAAAACCACAATTAAAATCTGGTTGGATAAATGGTGGATTTTTTGTTCTAAACTATAAAGTTTTCAAATATATTAAAAAAGATAGCACTCTTTTTGAAAGAGAACCAATGGAAAGGCTAGCAAAAGATAAAAACTTAATAGCTTTCAAACATCATGGTTTTTGGAAATGTGTGGATACTCTTAAAGATAAATTATACTTAGACGAAATATATAAAAAAAATAAAAAAAATGAACTCAATAAAAAAATTTTATAAAAATAAAAAAGTACTAGTCACAGGTGCAACAGGATTTAAGGGTGCTTGGATGTGCAGTTGGTTGATAAAACTTGGTGCCAAGGTTTCTGGTCTTGGATACAACCCAAATGAAAATAAAAATCTTTTTTATCAATTAAATTTAAATAAAAAAGTTAAATTTGAAATTTTTGACATAAGAAATTTTAATAAGCTGGAAAATTTTGTTAAAAAAACAAAACCATCAATTATTTTTCACTTTGCTGCTCAACCTTTAATATTAAGATCATATAAAGATCCATATTTAACCTTCACAGTAAACTATTTAGGATCAACTAATATTATGGAAATTGCTAGAAAATTTAAATTTATAAAATCAGTAGTTATGGTAACTACTGACAAAGTATATGAGAGCAGTGGTAAGGCAAAAGGTTTTAAAGAATCAGATCTTTTAGGTGGCATTGATCCATATAGTGCCTCTAAATCATCAACCGAATTAATGATTAGAGCTTATAGAGAAAGTTTTTTTAATGGGAAAATAAAATGTGGAATTTCAAGTGTTAGAGCAGGTAATGTAATCGGCGGAGGTGATTGGTCAAAAAATAGACTAATACCTGATAGCATTAGATCTTCAATAAAAAATAAAACAATAATTTTAAGAAATCCAAATTTTAATAGACCTTGGCAATTTGTACTGGAGCCTTTAAAAGGTTATTTAATATTGGCAAAAAAACAGTATGAAAATCCTCTAAGATATTCTTCTGCCTGGAATTTTGGTAATAAATCCAAATCTATTACTACCGTTAGTCAAATAGTTGAATACATAATAAATTATTGGGGTAGTGGTAAATTAAAAAAATTATCAAAGAATAAAGTCTATGAGCAAGAGAATTTACAATTAAATAGTTTTAAGGCTAACAAATTGTTGAAATGGAAACCAACCTACGGGATAAAACAAAGTGTTAAAGTTACAACCGAATGGTATTACAAAGTTTTGAAATTAAAGAAAAAACCATCAGAGGTAACAAATAAACAAATCGAAAATTACATGCATGAAAATAAATGGTCTTAAAAAGATAAATATTAAAATCATTAAAAATAAAAAAGGTGATTTAATTAAGTACTTGTCCTCAAAAGATAGTTTTTTTAAAAAATTTGGTGAAATATATTTTTCTGAAATTAAAAAAGGACAAATAAAAGGATGGAATCTCCACAAAAGATATAAGTGTCACTTAGCTGTTATAAGTGGATCTGTTACTTTTAATTTTGTAGATTCAAGAAAAAATTCGAAAACATTTTTGAAAAAAGAAAAGATAACTTTAAATAAAAAAAATTATGCTGTATTGCTTGTCCCTCCTAAAATATGGTTTAACTTTACTACAAAAGACAAGGTTTCTTTAGTAGCAAACACGTTAAATTATCCTCATTTGGATTCGGAAACAAAAA
>CACGBI010000024.1 GCA_902571235.1 uncultured Pelagibacteraceae bacterium | reverse complement strand
GGAAACATCGTTTACTGCCATGATAGAATTTTTTGAATTTTCAGTAAAAAAATTATCATCAAAAGTTTTACTTAAATTTCTAACTTGAATTAAATCTTGTTCAATGACTTTTTTATTAGTCCATCTATTTAAAATCTTTAAATTATTTTCTTTATTATTTTCATTTTCTTTTTCAACAATTACAAATCTAGATATTTTTTTGTTTGTTGGTGGAACAGATCTAACTAAACTTTTAGTATATGTTTCTTTTGGGTTTGTTAAAATTTCTTTTGTTGATCCTATCTCAACCACATTTCCATTTTTCATAACTGCAACCCTACTAGTTGTTTCAGCAATAACTCCCATGTCGTGGGTTATTAAAATTACTGCTAGATTCCTCTCTTTTGTTAATTTTTTAATTAAGTCTAAAATTTGTGATTGAATAGAAACATCTAATGCTGTGGTTGGTTCATCTGCAATTAAAAGTTCAGGCTCACAACATAAAGAAAGTGAAATTACAACTCTTTGTCTCATCCCTCCTGAGAACTGATGAGGATAATTGTCGAATCTATTCTCTGCATCTTTAATTCCAACCTCTTTTAACAAATTAATTGCTTTATCTTTTGCTTCTTCTTTACTTAAATTAAGATGAGCTAGAATAGTTTCTATCAGTTGTTCTCCAATAGTAAGTATTGGATTAAGTGATGTTTGAGGGTCCTGAAATATTAGACCTATTTTTTTACCTCGATATTTAATTATATTATCAGGATTTTCATGGATATTTAGATCACCCAACATAACTGAGCCACTTGAAACTTTACCCGGTTCATCAATTAAATTAATTATTGAATTTCCAACTGTACTTTTTCCTGATCCAGACTCACCTACAAGCCCTAATATTTCACCTTTGTTAACCTCAATGTTTACATTTTTCGCAGCATAAATGGTTTCTTTTCTCATTTTGTAATTAACACTTAAATCTTTTATTTTTAAGAAACTCATTTTTTTAATTTTGGATTAAGAGTATCTCTCATCCAATCCCCTAATAAATTAATAGAAAATGCCAATAAAACTAAAAAAATAGCCGGAAAAAATGTTATCCACCACTCCCCTGAAAACAAAAAGTCATTACCTAGTCTAATTAATGTGCCTAAAGATGGAGTTGTAGGTGGCACACCAACGCCTAAGAAACTTAATGTAGACTCTGCAATAATTGCTAAAGCAAGTCCAATGGTTCCAATTACTAATACTGGGCGTAAAATATTTGGCAAAATATGTTTGAACATGATAATTATATTTGAAACTCCAATAATTGTTGATGCTGAAACATAATCTTTATTTTTCTCTACCAAGGTTGCAGCTCTAGACACTCTTGCAAATTGAGGCCATTCAGAAATTCCAATCGCAAATATTAATACATAAATTGCCATTTCATCATGCATTTCTCTTGAGATAAGTCCTCTGGCTATACCATCAACTAAAAGTGCCATTAAAATACTTGGAACTGTTAGTTGAACATCTGTAAATCTCATTACTATCATTTCATATTTTCCACCAAAATAACCAGCAGTTAATCCTAATCCCACACCTAATATTAAGCTAAATATAATTGCAGAAAAACCTACGATTAATGAAATCCTTGAGCCATAAAGAATTGTAGACAATAAATCTCTACCTTGACCATCTGTTCCTAAAATAAATTTAGCTAATCCATCTTCAGCCCATGATGGAGGGGTAAAAGCATCCATTAAAGAAAGAGAAGATGGATCAAAAGGATTATATGGAGTAATAAATTCTACAAAAAATGAACAAAAAAATATTATAAATAAAATTATGGAAGATATAATTGCAGTTGGTGATTTAATAAAACTATAATAGATATCGCTATCTTTAACTTTATTCCAAGTGTTAAGAATATTGTTAACCACTTGAAACATCTCCCTTAACTCTAATTCTTGGATCTATAAAATAATATAAAATGTCCACAATAAAATTAATCATTACAAAAACAAAAGCTATGAAAACTAAATAAGCAGACATAATTGGAATATCCACAAATTGGACAGCTTGAATAAAAAGAAATCCCATTCCTGGCCATTGGAAAACTGTTTCAGTGATTATTGAAAATGCAATAAGAGTTCCAATATTTATTCCAGCGATAGTTATTACTGGAATTAAACCATTCTTTAATGCATGTTTGTACTTAATACTTTTTTCACTTATTCCTCTTGCTCGTGCAAACTTAATATAATCAGTTTGCAAGATTTCCATCATTTCTGCCCTTACAAGTCTAATAATATATGTCATTTGAAAAAGACTAAGGGTAACAGATGGAAGTATAATTGCTTTTAACCCTGAAATTGTCAAAAATCCAGTAGCCCAAAATCCCAAATCAACTACTTCACCTCTTCCAAATGATGGCAAAACTCCTAAGATGACTGCAAAAAGATAAATAAATAAAATACCGATTACAAAAGTAGGCAGTGAAACTCCTAATAATGAAACTGCTAAAATTATATCACTTAAAAAACCTTTCCTGTTTATGCCTGTATAAACGCCCAATAAAGTCCCAGAAATTAGGGCAATTAATGCTGAAACTACCACAAGCTCAATGGTGGCAGGCAATCGCTCTACAATTAATTCTGAAACAGGTCTTTTTAATTGATAAGAAATTCCAAATTGACCTTTAGAAGCGTTTCGTACAAACCTAAAAAATTGAACAGGAATTGGATCGGTTAATCCTAAAGTTTCTCTAAGTTCTGTTCTATCTTGATCTGAAGTTTCTTCTCCAACCATATTATTTATTGGATCGCCCACAAAATTGAATAATGAGAACGAAACAAATGCAACAACCAGCATTACCATTGCTGATTGAAATAAACGTTTCAGAAAATATTTTATCAATGTAAGAAAAAAGTTTTACAAGCCCTTTTTTTCAAAAGGGCTTGTATTAATTAATTTAGTTTACCTTAGAAAAACGGAATAATGGTTCATTATTCGGTCTTATAGGCACATCAACATTTGATTTTGATGCCCAAGAAATTACTTGGTGATGCAAAGGTAAATAAGCAATATCATCCTTTACAATTTTCCAAGCTTTTGCAATAGCAGCATTTCTTTTATCTAGGTCAACTTCACCTTCCATAACTCTAATTGCAGCATCAACGTCTGCGTTACTAAAGTTAACTTTGTTCCAGCTAGCATCAGTTTCGTATAGATAATGGAAAACGTAGTGACTATCTAAAGTAGGAACACCCCAACCTAACATATAAAAATCACCCTGATTATCTTTAAGTTCTTTAAAGTGTTTGCTTTTAGTTTGAGAAAATAAGTTTACGTTAACACCTATTTTTCCTAACATACCTACAACAGCAGTACAAATTGCTTCATCATTTACATATCTGTCATTCGGACATCTTAACTCAACATCAAAACCATTTGGATACCCTGCGTCAGCCAATAGTTTTTTTGCAGCGTCAACATCATAAGGTAGTCTTTTATCAAGAGCTTTAGTGTAACCTGTTACCCCAGGAAAAGTTATAATTCCCGCAGGCTCACTTAAACCTCTCATAACTTTTTTCTTGATAGCGTCAATATCAATTGCTTGGTAAAGAGCTTGTCTTACCTCTTTTTTCTTAAATGGATTATCTCCAGTATTTCCTGATCTTAACTTGTCTACAGCTTGATCCATTCCAAGAAAAATAGTACGCATCTGTGGAGTGCTTTCTACTTTATGTTCAGCAGAAGATTCTATACGACTTAAGTCTTGAACGGGAGCATCTGTAACTAAATCTATTTCTCCAGAAAGAAGTGCTGCAACCCTAGTTGCTGCATTTTTAATTGGAAGTAATTGAATCTCAGTTATGTTGTGCTCAACATTACCCCACCACTTACCATTCTTTTTGAAAACAGTTTTAGTATTTGGTTCTCTTAAAGTAATTTTAAATGGACCAGTCCCCATTGCATTTGTTGCAGAAAATGTTTCTTGTCCTGCATCCCAATTTTGTGGAGAGAGTGCAAAGTTTTTAGCTGACCACTCTTTAGACATTATAAATATGTTTGATAACTGGTTCAAAAGAATTGGATTTGGTTTGCTCGTTTTTATTTGAACTGTATATTTATCAATAGCTTTAACCCCTGAAATTGTACTTATATATTCTTTAAAGTCAGACGTTCTTTGCTTTGCTCTTAATATACTAAAAACAACATCTTCAGATGTCATTGGTTGACCGTTAGAGAATTTCACATCCTCTCTTAAAAAAAAATACCAAGTATTTGGATCAACTGCTTTCCACTTTGTAGCCAACTGTGGTCCAATAGACATGTCCAAACCTCTAGTTACTAAAGCCTCATATATTTGCCTAGATACTTGAGTAGTTGGTCCTTCGTTTTGTGCATGTGGATCTAGCGTTAAACTATCACCCTGCATTGACCATTTTATAGTTTTTGCAATTCCATTACTTGGAGCAAAAACAATTAAAAAAGCCAATAAAATTTTTATAAAATTTTGAAATTTCATTTCCCCTCCTAATTATTAATAAGAAATTATAGGGGAAATATTTTTGATTTTACAGTCTATTTTATGAGCTTAAACTTAGCTTTTATCGCTATCAACCAACTTCTTTTTACCAATCCAAGGCATCATATCCCTTAGTTTTGTACCAACAGTTTCAATTGAGTGTTTAGCAAGTTCATCTCTTGTCTTTAAAAAGTTTTTCTGTCCATTTTTACACTCGTCCATCCATTGTTTTGTAAATTTACCTGATTGAATATCATTCAATACTTCTTTCATTCTTTTCTTGGTTTCTTCTTTATTTATTATTCTTGGACCAGAAACATATTCTCCATATTCTGCTGTATTGGAAATTGAATAATTCATATTAGCTATTCCACCTTCATAAATTAAATCTACAATTAATTTCACTTCGTGTAAGCATTCAAAGTATGCCATTTCAGGTTCATAACCTGCTTCAACTAAAGTTTCATATCCATTTTTAATTAGCTCAACTAATCCTCCACAAAGAACTGTTTGTTCACCGAATAAGTCTGTCTCGCATTCATCTTTAAAAGTAGTTTCTATAATTCCTGATCTTCCACCACCAATCGCTGATGCATAAGATAAAGCAAGATCTCTTGCTTTGCCTGTGCCATCTTGATGAACTGCCATCAAACAAGGAACACCTCCACCTTTTTCAAACTCACTTCTTACAAGATGACCTGGTCCTTTAGGTGCAACCATAAAAACATCTAAATCTTTTCTAGCTTTGATTAAATCATAATGAATATTTAAACCGTGAGCAAAAGCTAGACTTGTGCCCTCCTTAATTCTTTGTTCAATATGATTTTTATATATTGTAGCTTGAAGTTCGTCAGGTGTTAATATCATACAAACATCGGCCCATTCAGCCGCATCAGTTAAATTCATAACCTTTAAACCTTTAGACTCAGCTTTTGTTTTACTTGCAGACCCATCTCTTAAAGCAACAACTACCTCTTTAACTCCACTATCTTTCAAATTTAATGCATGAGCATGTCCTTGACTACCGTATCCAAAAATAGCTACTTTTTTTTCTTTAATTAAATTTACATCTGCATCTTTTTCATAAAACATTTTCATCTATTTTCTCCTAATTTATTTATTTAAACACTTCTGACCCACGTGTCATTGCAATTGCTCCTGTTCTTGATGTACTTGTAAGACCTAAAGGTTTTAATTTTTTACTCATTTTATCTATTTCTCTTCTTAAAGCAGTAATCTGAATAACAACTGACTGTTTTGTTTTATCTAATACTACTGGATTAAAGCTTTTACAGGCTTTAATACACTTTTCTATCTTTTTTTTCTTTCCAACAACTTTTAGTAATGCCATTTCTTTAAAAATAACTTTCTTGTCTTCTCTTTTAAAATCAGCAACTTTATGAACAGGGACTAATTTTTTCAATTGTAATTTTATTTGATCTATAACCTGAGGTGTTCCTGTAGTTACTATAGTAATTCTAGAAATATTTTTTGTTGCATCAACTTCAGCTACTGCTAGAGATTCTATATTGTATCCTCTTCCTGAGAATAATCCTACAACTCTGGCTAAAACTCCTGCTTCATTATCAACCCAAACAACAAATATATGTGTATCTAACTTACCTTTTTTTGTTGGTATACTGTATGCTGATTTTGGATTTGCCATTAAACTAAAGCTTTACCTTTTCCTGTAATCTTATTAACATCCTTATCATTTGGTCCTAATATCATTTGATTATGTGGTTTTCCTGATGGTATCATTGGAAAACAGTTTTCATTGGGATCAACCTGACAATCAAATATTACTGGACCATCGTGATTTAGCATTTCTTTAATTTTTTCATCTAATTCAATTGGATCATTAGCTTTAATGCCTTTACATCCATAAGCCTCAGCTAGTTTTACAAAGTCAGGTAAAGCTTCTGAGTAACTTTCTGAATAGTTTTTTTCATGAAGTAATTCTTGCCATTGTCTTACCATTCCCATGTATTGATTATTTAAAACAAAAATTTTGATTGGCAAATTATATTGGACTGCAGTTGACATTTCTTGCATAGTCATCAAAACTGATGCTTCACCAGCTATATCAATAACTAATTTATCTGGATGAGCAATTTGAACTCCTACAGCTGCTGGAAGACCATAACCCATAGTTCCAAGCCCTCCTGAAGTCATCCATCTGTTTGGTTTATTAAATTTATAATGTTGTGCAGCCCACATTTGATGTTGTCCTACCTCTGTTGTAATAAAAGTATCTTGATCTTTTGTTAATTCATATAATCTCTGAACAGCATGTTGTGGTTTTATAGTTTTTTCACTATTGATAAAACCTAAAGAGTCTTTTGTTCTCCATTTCTGAATTTGCTCCCACCATTTTGAAATATTATGTTTATTAGAGCTTTTTAGACCGTTTTGATTTTTATTTATCTTTTTAATAGCTGCTTTTAGAACTTCGTTAACATCACCGACAATAGCTAAATCAACTTTTATA
>CACGBI010000023.1 GCA_902571235.1 uncultured Pelagibacteraceae bacterium | reverse complement strand
TTTAAATATGTATAAGAGCCACATTTTATGATTATAGAAATAAGAAACATTACAATCATTGCTCACGTTGACCACGGTAAAACTACATTAATTGACAATTTAATGAAACAAAGTGGTTCTTTTAGAGAAAATGAAGTTGTAGATGAAAGGTTAATGGATTCTGGTGAGCTAGAAAAAGAAAGAGGAATAACTATTCTTGCAAAACCAGCTTCTATTAATTGGAAAAATTCTAGAATAAATATTATTGATACTCCTGGACATAGAGATTTTGCAGCTGAAGTTGAAAGGGTTTTGAGTATGGCTGATGGTGCACTTTTATTAATTGACTCAGCCGAGGGAGTTATGCCTCAAACAAAGTTTGTTTTAGCTAAAGCTTTGAAACAAGGATTAAAACCAATCGTGGTAATTAATAAATTAGACAAAAATGATCAAAGAGCAAATGAGGTTTTAGATGAAACTTTTGATTTATTTGTAAGCTTAGATGCAAATGAAGAACAATTAGATTTTCCAGTTCTCTACGCAAGTGGCAGATCGGGTTGGGCAGATAAAGAGGTAGATGGAGCAAGAGAAAATTTAAATCCACTACTAGATCAAATTATAGATCATGTAAAACCTGCAAAACTAGATAAATCTAAACCATTTGCTATGCTATCTACGTTGTTATACTCGGATAGCTTTTTAGGTAGAAGCTTAGTTGGTAAAATTAATCAAGGTACAGCAAAAGCTAATCAAGCAATTAAGGCAATCGACTTAAAAGGAAATACAGTTGATGAGGGAAGATTAACAAAAATATTTAGATATGAAGGAACTAAAAAAGTACCAATTGAAGTTGGTGAGGCAGGTGACATTGTAGTTATAGCTGGCTTAGAAAAGGCAAACGTTGCTGACACAATATGTGATTTAGAAATTACAGATCCTATACCGGCAACACCCATTGATCCACCAACAATGTCTATTACTATCACTGTTAATACATCTCCACTTGCAGGTACCGAGGGAAAAAAACTTACAAGCACGCAAATTAGAGAGAGACTTCTTCAAGAAGCACAAAACAATGTTGGTATAACTTTTTCAGAAAATGAGAATAATGATTCTTATGTTGTAAGTGGGAGAGGGGAATTAATGTTAGAAATTTTACTTACACAAATGCGAAGAGAAGGATTTGAAATGACTGTAAGTCCTCCAAAAGTATTATTCAAAAAAGATGAGAATGGAAATAAATTAGAACCAATTGAAGAGATTACTGTAGACGTAGATGAAGAATATTCATCAAAAGTTATAGATTCAATGAATAGAAGAAAAGGTAAATTAATTGACCTTAAAGACACAGGCAAAAATAAAAAGAGACTTATTTTTCATGCACCTACAAGGGGATTGATGGGGTACACGAGTAGATTTTTAACTCTTACAAAAGGTAATGGAGTAATTAATAGAATATTTTATGGTTATGATTCATATGAGGGTGATATGGAGGGAAGAAGAAATGGCGCATTAATTTCAATGGAACAAGGAAAAGCAGTAGCTTTTGCGATTTTCAATCTTCAAGCTCGTGGTGAAATGTTTGTAACGCACAATGACCCTGTTTATGCAGGAATGATTGTTGGCTTATCTCCCAAGCCCGGTGATATGATTATAAATGTTATGAAAGGTAAAAAATTAACTAATATGAGAACTCAAGGTACAGATGAAAATGTTGTGCTTACTCCGGTAAGAAAAATGTCTATTGCAGAGCAATTAAGTATGTTAAATGCTGATGAAGCATTAGAGATTACACCTTCATCTTGCAGATTAAGAAAAGCAATACTTGATCCACATGAGAGAAAAAGAAGTGAAAAATCAGGTGCTGCAGCCTAGTTAAAAGTTTTATCAACTAAATATAATCCTAAGGCAATACACGGACCTATTCCAAAAGCAAACAATAAGGTCCCAATACCAACAGTACCACCTAAATACCAACCAATAGTAACAACTGAAATTTCTAATAATGCTCTAACTAAAGCAATTGGTAAATTTGTTTTTACTTGTAAACCTACCATTAAACCATCTCTTGGCCCCGCTCCTAAATTAGAGACTAAATAAATGCTACCCCCGATTCCGACTGTTATTACTGAAACTAAAGCTAATATTAATTGGTTAAAATAATTAGTAGGTGTCGGAAAAAATTTTATACAAATATCAATCATCAGTGCAATTATTAAAGCGTTTAGAATAGTCGCCATACCTAATTTTTGCCCAAGAGGTATCCATAAAATTAAAACTGAAATACTTATCAATAATGTAATTGTTCCAATACTTAGATTTACATTCAAAGAGATACCTTGGGCTAAAACACTCCAGGGAGAAGCTCCTGTAAAAGATACTATTAATAATCCTTCACCTAAACCAAACAACATTAAACCAAAACAACAAAAAAATAATGTCGAAAATTTTGGTTTAAAATTATATGGTTTTTCAGAACTCCAGTTTACTTTTGGTACTCTCTTTATTTTTAAAAACATTTTTTGATAAACTACTTCTATTATAGAAAAAGTCTATTATTGTGATCATTAAATGAAAAAAATTTTAATATTAATTTTTGTATTATTTTCTTCAAATGTTATTGCTCATATGGAGCATTATAATAAGTACAATAAAATCGAGATGGATATTTTAAGGAATGGAGAGGTCATTGGAAATAACTACTATTTCTTCACAAGAAAAGGTAATCAAACAATAGTTAAAAATCAAATTAAGTTTTCTGTAAAGGTTTTGGGAGCTATTATTTTTCAAGTAGAGGGTTATGGTGAAGAAAAATATCTAAAAGATCAGTTAGTTTCTTACGTTTCAAAAACTATACAAAATGACAAAAAGAAATTTGTTAATTTAGATTTTGATAAAGATAAAAATAAATACAATATTAAAGGCTCTTCTTTTACGGGAGAAGCATCTGCTGATAGTGTCATAGGAAATTGGTGGAGTCATAAAATTTTACAAACTAATAAACAGATTAGTCCCGTTTCTGGAAGTATTAAGGAACAGGTTGTTACCTTCATTGGCAAGGAGAAAATTGAGCAATATGGACAAATTTATGAAGTTGAACACTTTAAATTAAAATCTAAAGATATGTCGCAACCGAAAGATAAACGTTTAGATTTTGATATTTGGTTTGATAAAAAAAGTTCAATGATTGTAAGAGTTTCATATTCTAGAATGGGTAATTGGGAATATCGTCTTAAAAGTTTCAAGTAATACTTATTTACCTGCAACAACCATACCTTCTATCATCATTGTTGGTGAATTTGTTGAATATTCAAATTCAAGATCATTTGCCAAAGTTATATTTTTAAACATATCTTTAAAATTTCCAGCAATTGTAATTTCATTAATAGGATATTTGAATTCACCATTTTCTACCAAAAAACCAGTAGCTCCTACTGAATAATCTCCAGTTATAATGTTGCTTCCATGACCAATGGTTTCTGTGATGTAAAGACATTTTGGGTTAGCGCTTAAAAGATCCTTATAAGAAATCTTTCCATTATCAAAATAAAGGTTACTAGTTCCCCCACACCTTCCATTCGACTTAAGATTTAACTTTTTCCCATTGTAGGTATCTACCAAATAATGCTTTAAAATACCTTCATCTACTAATTTTAAGGTTTCTGTTACAACCCCCTCAGAGTCAAAACTCTTTGATCCTAAACCTTTAATTATATCAGGTTTGTCAAAAATATTAATTGAGTCTGAAAATATTTTTTGGTTGATTTTATCTTTCAAAAATGAAGTTCCTCTCGAAATAGAAGAAGATGATATTGCATTTGCAAAGGTGCTCAACATTCCTTTAGCAATTCTTTTATCAAAAATTATTGCAATCTTTTCACTGCCAATTTTTTTTGGAGATAATTTTCTAATAGTATGTTCGGCTGCTGCTTTTCCTAATTCCTCTGCACTTTTAATGTCATCCAGGTGGCATTTAAGAGTATATTCGTAATCTCTCTCCATGCTTTTATCATCTTTAGCTACAGTAACACTAGATGCTATAAATGATGAGGTTTTATAACCTTTACAAAAACCATCACTATTAGCCAAAACAAAATTTGATTTATCTTCAGTAAAACTAGACTCGGTATTTACTATTTTTGTGTCTCTTGAAGCAGAAACTTCTAGTCTTGATAAATAATTTATTTTATCTTCATTTTCTATATGAGACTCATCATATAAATTTAATTCTTTGATTTCCTTTGCAAGCAAGTTTTTATCAGGGAGTGCATTAAATTCATCCTCTGGAGTATTTTTTGTAGTTTCAACACATTTTTCAATTAATATATTTAGGTTATCTTTTAATAAATTTGATGAGGATATAGATGATTTTTTCTTTCCTATATAAGTAGTAATATCAATACCTAAGTTATCTGATCTATTAGACTCATCTAGCTTTTTGTTCCTAAAATTTACAGTCTCTGAAATAGAGCTACCTACATTTACCCCAACACCTGAAGCCCCTAATTTTTTTGCAAGGTCTATACAATAAGAAGCTTTTTTTTCTAAATATTCTTGATCTTTAACCATCTATAGTTTTGTGCCACCAACTGTCATCTTATCAATTAATATTGAAGGTTGAGCAACTCCAACCGGAACACCTTGACCAGCTTTTCCGCAAGTTCCAATTCCAGGGTCTAACATCATATCATTACCTACCATTGAAACTTCTTTTAAAATTGAAGGACCATCACCAATTAGAGTTGCTCCCTTAATAGGTGAACCAATCTTACCGTTAATTATTTCATATGCTTCTGTACAATTAAATACAAATTTACCAGATGTAATATCAACTTGACCACCTCCGAAACTAACAGCAAATATACCTTTATCTACAGATTTAATCATTTCATCTTGAGTTTGTTCGCCACTCAACATCATAGTATTTCTCATTCTTGGTAAAACAACATGTCTAAAATTTTCTCTTCTACCGCTTCCGGTTGATCTAGTTTTCATTAAACGTGCATTTAATCTGTCTTGCATAAAATTTTTTAAAATTCCATTTTCAATTAATACTGTTTTCTCTGTAGGAGTTCCCTCATCATCAATTGAAAGACTTCCTCGCCTATTATCTATAGTTCCATCGTCAACAATTGTTACACCCTCACTTGCAACTTTTTGGCCCATCAAATCATGAAATGCTGAGGTTTTTTTTCGATTGAAATCACCCTCTAAACCATGACCTACAGCTTCATGAATTAAAATTGCAGGCCATCCTGGACCTAGAACGACTTTCATTTCCCCTGCTGGAGCTGGTTTGCTCTCTAAATTAACATTAGCAATTCTTAGAGCTTCATCACACACATTTTTCCAGTTATCTTCCCTTAAATAGTTATCATACGATTGTCTTCCACCAATCCCATAACCACCAGTTTCTTTTCTTCCTTTTTTTTCAACCATAACTGATACATTAAATCTAACTAATGGTCGTACATCAGTAAGCGTCTCCCCGCCTGATCTAATTATTTCTATAGATTTTTGTTCCCCACTAAAATTAGCAGTTACTTGTTTAACATTATCATTTTTTGATCTTAAATAATCATTAACTTTATTTAGGATTGAAATTTTTTCATTTAATGTTTTTTGTTCGATGGGATTTATATTCTCATAATATCTTTTATTAGATTTATTTATAGAGTGGTTATAAATACCTTGAACAGATTTTAACGTTGATTTTAAATTATTTGCAGAAACTTTTAATGAATTTTTAGATATTTCATTTGAGTGAGAGTATGCAACTGTTTCACCTGAAACAGCTCTAAATCCAAAACCTAAATCTGAATTGTAATTAGAGTCTTTAATTTTATTATCATCTAATAATATAGATTCAGATTTAGAGTTTTCTAAATATAGTTCACCATCATCACATTTTTTTAATGTGTCAGAAATTATATTTTCAGCCTCGTTTCGAGATAAATCAGAATTTTTAAAGAAATTACTCATTTTAGACAATACATAGGTTGTTTAAGATAATTTTCAACTAGAGTATTTTACGCATGTACATATCTTAACTTAATTAGTAATTATCTAATTATTATGAAAGTTTACTTCAACAATTCATGTAAAATATGCAAAGCAGAAATTGATCTCTATAAAAAAGAAAAAATTGATCAAATTACTTGGGTTGATATCACAAATAATCCCAATGCAAAAATCGAAACAAGTAAAAATTACAAACAACTTTTAAGAAGATTACATGTTGAAAAAGATGGTAAAATATTTAGTGGAGCTAAAGCATTTTTATTACTTTGGAAAAATATCCCAAAATATAAAATATTATATTCTTTTTTAAGTTTACCAGTTATTTTTCAATTTTTTTCGATTTGTTATGAAATAATTGCTTTTTTTTTATACTTAAAAAATAAAAATCAAACAAAAACTAATTAAGCAAAAATATTAAAAGTTTACTCAGCCATGACATAAAAGAGACAAACATAATAAGAAAAATTGAATACATGATGGTTACTAGTTTGTTTTTTTTTCTTCTAAGTCTAACAAAATCTTTGTCATCCAAATCAGAATAATCTCTCTCTCCTACTACTTGATAATCGTATGTCCATCGCCAAGTACTTTCGCCAAGTCTAGTATCTAAACTATTTACATATGCAATCCAAGCCAAGACATATTTTAAAATAAAATACATTAAAAAATAAAAATATTGTCCCAAAAAACATAATTAATTTTATAATTTATTTAAAAAATTAGTTAGTATTTTTTTCTCTTTTCTTTGCAATTAATTGGGTCAATGCATCCACCATTGTGTCAGAAGCTTTAAAAATTTCATTGTTTTTGAACTCATGAGAAATATTTTTCTCAAAATTTGTTTTATCCTCAATTACAATACCTTCATCTGGTGAATTATTTTTTATATAAATTAACAATAACCATTCTTCATCACTTGCCTCATCCCATTTAATAAATATTTCACCTGTTTCAAATCTTCTATCAATACAACGTAAAATAGACATATGACGAGTAATGTGTCTTTTATTTAATTGAAATACTAAACTGCTCGCACTTCTGTAAAAACTTTCAAGAGCAAACTCAATTTTTTGTCTCGCAATTGTATATTCTTTTTCTTTTTGTAATAATGTTTCTCTGTCTTCGTCCCCTTCTATTTTTACACCTAAGGCCTCAACTCTTTCTCTAATTTTCTGGTCTCTAATAATTCGATATTTTTCTTTAAGTTTTTCAATTCTTTCTTGTAAGCCTGAGTAATCATCTCTTTTTTCTTTTAAAGATAATTTTTCTAATTTCTCAAGTTCTTTTACTTCTCTAATTCTAAATTTTTCAATTTGTCTCTCTAATTTTAGTTGCTGTAAAAATTGTCTTTGTTTTTCAGCTTGCTCTATTCTTAGAAGAGCTTGTTCTTTTCTTAAAAACAATTTTATATCTTTTGCTCTTTGTTTTTCTAATCTTACTTCCTCTTTTAAAGTCTGTTCTTTAAATTTTACTCTTAAAGCTTGCTCCTCTTTTTTTTGTTTTTCAGCAGCAATTTTGGCTTTTCTCTCATCTTCAATTTTTTCTAATTTTAATCTTCTTTTTTCATCCTGTTTTAAAATTTTATAATTTGAAATTGTAGAAGAAATTTTATCAAAAAATCCTTGAATATATTTTTCTAATTGAAAATTTATCTTAAAAT
>CACGBI010000022.1 GCA_902571235.1 uncultured Pelagibacteraceae bacterium | reverse complement strand
GAGGAGATGGTAAGGAAGGCGAGGATATCACTACTAATCTTGTAACAATTAAAGATATTCCTAAAGTTATTCTGTCAAAAGATTTTCCAGAAGAAATTGATATTAGAGGAGAAGTTTTTATTCAAAATAATGATTTTGATAGTTTAAAAAACAAATTTGCAAATCCAAGAAACGCAGCCTCAGGTTCACTTAGACAAAAAAATCCTGAAGATACTAAAAAAATACCTTTAAAATTTATTGCATACACTTTTGGTTTTCAAAAGGGTTTAAAGGTAAATAACCAGTTTGATTTTCTAAAAAAGTTAAGTGAATGGGGATTTAAAACGAACCCTTTAAATAAATTGATAACAGGAGTGGGAGACCTAATTAAAAATTATAATCTTGTTGAAAAAAAAAGAGCTAATTTAGATTTTGATATTGATGGGTTAGTATATAAAATAAATGATTTTACATTACAAAAAAGATTAGGTTTTGTAGCAAATGCTCCAAGATGGGCAATTGCTCATAAATTTTCCTCTAATAAAGCAATTTCTAAAATCATAGATATTGATATTCAAATAGGAAGAACAGGAGCTTTAACACCTGTTGCAAAAATTAAGCCTATCAATATTGGGGGTGTATTAGTTTCTAATGCAACATTACATAATGAGGATGAAATAAACAGAAAAGATATAAGAGTTGGTGACACTGTAACTATCGAAAGAGCTGGCGATGTGATACCACATATTTTATCTGTAGATATTAATAAAAGAAAAAAAAATTCAAAAAAATATATTTTTCCACAAAATTGTCCTTCTTGTGGATCAAAAACAATTAAAGAATATAACTTAATTACAAAAAAAAAAGATGCAGTAAGAAGATGCTCGAGTGAAGGGTATGATTGTGATAAAATATCAATAGAAAAATTAAAACACTTTATATCTAAAGAAGCTTTTAATATCGATGGTTTTGGAAAAAAAATAGTAGAAAGTTTTTGGAAATTAAAATTGATAAAGTTTCCTCAAGACATATTTCAATTAGATTATAAGAAGATAGAAAAATTAGATGGTTGGGGAAAATTATCTGTTGAAAATTTAATGTACTCAATTAATGAAAAAAAAAGGATTTCATTTGAAAGATTTATCTATGCTTTAGGTATTAGACATATAGGACTTGAAAATGCAAAATTATTATCCAAATATTTTAGTACATTTTCAAAATTTAAAGATTTATCAAAAAATAATAAATTTAATGATTTAATGAATATTGATGGAATTGGTGAAACTCAGGTTAATTCAATAAAAAATTTTTTTTCTAATAAAATAAATTTAGATATCTTAAATAAATTAGAAAAAATTTTATCTATAGATAAAGCCTTAACAAAAAGAAAAAATGGTTTACTAATCAATAAAACTTTTTTAGTTACAGGCAAACTTAATGGTATTAGTAGGGCAGAAATTAAGTCATTGATTGAAGAAAATTCTGGAACGACAGTAAGCAGTGTTTCAAAAAAATTAAATTACTTGATCGTTGGAGATAATCCTACAAAGAAAAAAGTTTCAAATGCGAAAGAATTAAAAATAAAAATAATAGATCAAGTTCAGTTTACAAAAATGTTAAATAAAACTAGCTAACCATTTTTTTTCATAAACATTCAGATATCTTGAAATTTTTGAATATACATCTAAATGATATTTAAATAGGTAATTTTTTTCTGATAAATTAAGAAGATTAAAATTTATTAAATCTTTGTCTATAGGTGCTAATGTTAAATTTTCAAATAATAATTTATTTTTAATTTTTTTAACATAAATTAAATTTTCAATACGGATACCAAATTTGTTTTTTTTGTAATAACCTGGCTCATTACTTAAAATCATTCCTTCTTTTATTTTGACACTATTTATTTTTGAAATGGATTGTGGTCCTTCGTGAACGTTAAGAAAAAAGCCAACACCATGACCAGTCCCATGTGGATAATCCAAATTATTTTGTTTAAGATATTTTCTAGCTCTTTGATCAATCTTTTTGCCAATATTATCTTTTTTAAGATTTGTTGTTGCTACAGCGATGTGGCCTTTCAAAACATACGTAAAAATATTTTTAATATTTTGACTTGGTTTTGAAAAACAAATTGTTCTAGTTACATCTGTTGTGCCATACTTATATTGACCACCAGAATCACATAAAAAAATATCTTTATTTCTTATGATTTTACAATTTTTTTTATTTGCACGATAATGAATTATAGCTCCGTTTTTTCCTGATCCAGCAATAGTGTCAAAGCTAGGATAAAGAAAATTTTTATTTTTTCTTCTGAATTGCTCTAATTTGTTTTGTGCATCAACTTCTGTAATTCTTTTTTTATTTATATTTTTTATCCAGAATATAAATTTAGTTAAAGCTACTCCATCTAAAATATGAGATTTTTTCATATTATCAATTTCTGTTTGATTTTTAATTGACTTTAAAAAATAAGTTGGATCTTTTTTCTTAAGAATTTTAAATTTAGATTTAATGATATCTTCATAATAAATTGAGCAAGAATTTTCATCTATAATGAAATTTTTACCTTTCAAATGAAAAATCTTTTCTGGAAACTCATCTATGTCAATAAACTGACTTAATTTAATGACTTTATCTTTTATAAGTTTATTACAATTCTTCATTTTACTTATTAAAAATATTTTTTTTGTTCTACTGATTATTAGCCTACAATTTGGTATAGGGCTATTAGGTCCATCACTTCCACGTATGTTTAAAATCCATGCAACATTTTCTGGAGCACTTATAAAAATAAAATCTGATTTATATTTTTTTAGATAATTGGTAATTTGATTTAATTTAGAATCTGAACTTTCTCCAACAATTTTTTTATTTAGTTTAAAAAAGGGCAATGTATCTATATGTTTTTTTTTTTCAATTTGATCAATTAAATTTTCTTTAATAAATTTAATTTTATTATATTTAAGAAAATATTTTTTTATCTGGCTATGGGTAAATAGTTTAGGATCTATGCCTAATTTAAGATTTTTAAATAAATTACAATTCAGTAATTTTTCGAAATTCATAATCTTAAAATTTTTTCCAGATTCAATTTGACTTTGAAGTGTGTACCTACCATCAGTAAATAAGAAATTATTTTTTTTTAAAATGATAGCCAAACCTGCTGAACCACTAAAATTTGAGATAATTTTTAATCTATTAATTTTTGAATATTCTGTAAAATAATCGTCATTTTTCGGAACAATATAACCCTCAATATTGTACTTTTTAAATTTATTTCTTAATAATTTTATTTTTTTATTCAATTTATTTAATTCTCTTTTGATATCTTATCCATCCAGGACTTCTTGCTTCACTTTCAATTTCAAAATCTTGGTTAAATTCAAAATCATCTATCTCATTTCTATCTTCCTCAAAAAATGAATTTTTTTCTATGTAATCATTCGGAAGTTCATCAATAAATCTAGATGCCATACTGTCAATCCAATCTCCTTGATAAAACCTATTCATTGAAAATGAAATTGTTGCTTTTTTTTTTGCTCTAGTAATTCCAACATAGGCTAGTCTTCTCTCTTCTTCTAATCCATTTTGTCCTTTTTCCTCAATTGATTTTTGATGTGGAAATAAACCTTCTTCCCAACCAGGCAAAAACACAACATCAAACTCCAAACCTTTAGCTGCATGCATCGTCATCATATTTACTTTTTGTCCATCCCAATCTTGATCAATTGCTGTCGCTAACGCAACATGCTCTAAAAAACTCTCAAGATTGTCAAATTCTTTCATCGCACTCAATAATTCTTTTATATTTTCAAGTCGATTTTCATTTTCAATATCTTTTTTATTTTTTAACACAGCTGAATAACCAGATTCATCCAATATTATTTGTAATAATTTTACATGATTAATCTTTTTTATTTCTAAATCATTTCTCCACTTAGAAAGTAAATTTAAAAAAATTGAAAGACCCACCTTCGTTTTTGGCTTAATTAAATTTTGATCAATCATTTTTCTTGATGCAAACTCAAGATTAGTTGAGTTTTTTTTGGCAAACTCATGTATTTGTTTTAATGTATTATCCCCTATAGATCTTTTTGGATTATTTACAATTCTCTCAAAAGCAAGATCATCTCTATGTTGTTTAATTATACGTAAATAAGCAACACAATCTTTAATTTCAGCTCTTTCATAAAATTTAATACCACCTAAGATTCTATAAGGTAATCCAATTTTTAAAAATCTTTCTTCAAATTCTCTAGTTTGAAAAATTGCCCGAACAAGGATTGCAACATTATTTAATGAATATTTCTTCTTAATTTTTTCAACTTCATCTGAGATTCCAATTGCTTCATCTTTACCATTTTTATAACAATTTAAATTTATTAAGTCTCCTTCTTCCTTAGTTGTTTTTAATGTTTTGCCAACTCTATTTTGATTATGAGATATTAATTGTGAGGCAACAGATAAAATATTTTGTGTAGAACGGTAGTTTTCCTCAAGTCTAATAACTTTAGTATTTTCATAAATCTGATCAAATTCTAGAAAATTTTTTATTTCAGCTCCACGCCAACTATAAATTGATTGATCATCATCTCCAACGCAACAAAGATTTTTATTTTTTTCGGCTAGTAAATTTAACCATCTACTTTGAATATAATTAGTGTCTTGGTATTCATCAACCAGGATATATTTAAAATTATTTGAGTATATTTCTCTTATGTCAGAATTTTTTTCTAAAATTTTAACCACATGTAAAATTAAGTCTCCAAAGTCACAAGCATTTAAGTCTGCAAGCTTTTGTTGATAAATTTTGTAGACAGGTAAAATAGTTTTTTCATAAATATCTTTATTATTTATAATTACTTCATTTGGATATAGTCCTTTATTTTTCCATTTATCAATTATTGCAAGTATATATTTTGGGGCTAGTTGTTTAGTATCAATATTTTCTGCTTTACAAATATTTTTAATTAATCTTGATTGATCGTCTGAATCTATAATCGTAAAATTTGAATTTAGATTTACAGCTGTTGCATGTTTTCTTAAAAGTTTTGCACATATTGAATGAAAGGTTCCTAGCCAAGATAATCCTGTAGCACTTGCACCTAGTATTTTGCTCACTCTTGATTGCATTTCTTTTGCAGCTTTATTGGTAAAAGTTACTGCTAAAATTTGATTGGGATATGCTTTTTTTTCCTTAATTATATGAGCTATTCTACTCGTTAAAACCTTAGTTTTGCCCGATCCAGCACCTGCAACGATCAATAATGGCCCCCCTAAATGGGTAACAGCTTGTGTTTGTGCTTCATTCAAATTTTTTAGATAATCTGCGTTTACCATTTTAAATATTTATTTATAAGAACTAATTAATGTCAAAAAAAAATATTTTTAACATAAAAGTTTCTAAATTAGTATTATCAATAACTAAGAGAATAGAAAGTTTTTTTAATTATTACAAATATTCAAAATCTAGTAAAAAAAAAGATTTAAATTTTTGGAATACTCCATTAGATAAAAAGATTTTTATATTTTCAGGAATAATATTTATTGTTATTACTTATTTTTTATTACCTGCTTTTTATGATAAAGGTAAAATTAAAGATCAGTTAAAAAATCAATTATCCCAGCAATACAATCTTGAGGTTAAATTAGATAAAAATCCTAAATATGGATTGTTTCCAAAGCCACATTTTTTAGTAGAAGATGCAAAAATTAAGTTTGATTCTAAGGTTATATCTAACTCAAAAAATATCAGATTTTTTATTTCAAGTAAAAATAATTTTATATTTAATAAAATTGATCTTAATGATTTAGTTTTCAAAGAAACAGATTTTAAAATAAATAAGGAAAATTTTAGTTTTTTTTTAGAATTGTTAAATAACAAAACAACCAATCAAGATATAAAGTTTATTAAGAATAAATTATTTTATTTGGATCAAAACGAAAACATGATTTTTTTTTCTGATTTAAAAAAATTAAACTACTTATATAACGAAAATTTTATTAATGAAGTAGTGTCAAAATTAGAAATATTTAATTTACCAATAAATTTAAAAACTGAACATGACATAATAAATCAAAATATTAATACTAATATTGATTTAAATTCATTAAAATTAAAAATTGAAAATCAAATAAATTATAATAACAATTATTTAGATGGCGAACTGGACTTTAGTTACATTAATAAAAAAAATCAAACAATTAAATATACACTAAAAAATAATGATTTAAATTTTAAAACAATAGATAAAAAATTAACTGGTGAAATAAATATTAAACCATTTTATCTTTTATCAAACCTAAATTTAAGAAATATTAGTTTGAATAGAGTTTTTGCAAAAAATTCTGCACTTATCAATCTTCTAAAATCTGAAATTTTAAATAATAAAAATTTAAATGGAAAAATAAAAGTTAAAATAGATAATTTAATTGATTTCAAACATATTAGTAAAATAAATTTTAATATTCAATTTGAAGAAGGATTGATTTTTGTTTCAAATTTAAATTTTATTTTTAAAGATTCCGTTAACTTTAACTTTAATGAAATAAATTTAATTATAGATGAAAATAAGCTAAAGTTTGTTGGCGATATTGTTCTAGATTTTAAGAATATTGATAGTTTTTATTATCATTTTCAAATCATAAGAAATTATAGAAAGAATATAAATCAAATCACTTCAAATTTTGTTTTTAACTTTGATGATGGTTTATTGGAATTTAATGAATTAAAGATTAATGGAATTGATAGACAAATAATAGATCGATTTTTAAATAAATTCAATTTAGAAAAAAAAGATCTTTTTAACAAAGTAACATTTAGAAATATAATTAGAGATTTTTTTAAAACAATTAGCTTGGGCTAATCATTTTCTTTGGATTAACAATTTTTTTGTAATCTTTTTCTTTAATCAATCCTGTTTTTAAAGTTTCATATTTTAATGTAGTATTATTCTTTAATGCAGTTTTTGCTATTTTTGCTGCATTATCATAACCAATATGAGGAGCTAGTGCAGTTACTAACATTAAGGAATTATCTAGATGATCTTGTATTTTTTTTTTATTAGCCCTTATTCCTTTAACACAATATATAGCAAAATTTTTAGTACTATCTGCAATTAAATCAATTGACTGTAAAATATTATGTGCAATTAAAGGTTTGAAGACGTTTAATTCAAAATGTCCATGTGAGCCTGCCATTGTAATTCCATTATGATTTCCTATTACTTTAACACAAACCATTGTAACGGCTTCACATTGAGTAGGATTAACTTTGCCTGGCATTATTGATGAGCCAGGTTCATTTTCAGGTAAAATTAGTTCACCATATCCAGCTCTTGGTCCAGAGCCTAAAAATCTAATATCGTTGGATATCTTCATTAAAGCAACTGCGCATGTATTTAAAGTACCAGAAAAATTTACAATCGCATCATGTGCTGCAAGTTCAGCAAATTTATTAGGCGCAGGTTTAAATTTTATTTTAGTATATTTTGCTATTTCTTTTACAATTTTTTTATCAAAATTTTTTTTAGAATTAATTCCAGTACCTACAGCTGTTCCTCCTTGAGCTAGAAATAAAACTTCTTTTAGAGCATACTTTATTCTTTCGATACTTTTTTTAACTTGAGTATGATACCCTGAAAATTCTTGTCCAAGAGAAAGTGGCGTAGCGTCTTGTAGATGAGTTCTTCCAACTTTAATTATATTCTTAAATTCGCTAGTTTTCTTTTTTAATTCTTTTTCTAAAATTTGAAGACTAGGTAACATTTTACCTAAAGTTTCTTTAACAATAGAAATATGCATAGCAGTTGGAAACACATCGTTTGTAGACTGTGATTTATTAACATGATCGTTAGGATGAACAGGTTTTTTACTCCCCATCTTTCCACTTAAGATTTCAATTGCTCTATTAGCAATTACTTCATTAACGTTCATATTTGTCTGTGTTCCCGAACCTGTCTGCCAAACCTTTAAAGGAAAATTTTCATCTAATTTTCCTTTAATTACCTCATCT
>CACGBI010000021.1 GCA_902571235.1 uncultured Pelagibacteraceae bacterium | reverse complement strand
ACCAACAGTTTTAGTGGGTATTATGAGAGGGGCTGCTCCAATTATAGATATTTTATCAAGAATTTTAAAACTTCCAATAGCTTACATTGTTATTCAAAGTTACTCTGGTAAGGGAATGGAAGATAAGCAAGGTAAACTTATGTTTGCAAGAGAAATTAGTTCTTTGGCATCAGATAAAGATTTTAAAAATGTTTTATTGATTGATGATTTATCAGATACTGGACTTACTTTGAATAAAAGTATCGAATGGCTTAAAAATTATGGCCCTACAAAAAATTTTATTAAAGAAGTAAAAACTGCTTGTTTGTGGAAAAAAAAATCTTCTTCTTTTGAGCCTGATTTTTGTCCTGTGAGATTAGATTCAGACCCTTGGATTGTTCAGCCTACTGAGCATTATGAAGAATTAAGTATAGATGAAATAATTAAAAGAAATTAATAGGGCTAGACTTGTCTAGCCCTAAATTTAATATTTTATGCAACAGCAAAACTTATCATACTAAGTATTGCAATAACCCATATCGCTGGTGAAGTTGTAGAAAACTTACCAGTAAATATTTTTATTAAAGCATATGAAACAAATGCTAAAGCAATACCATTACTAATACTGTATGTTAAAGGCATCGCAATCATTGCAAGTATAGCAGGTGCAGATTCTGAAATATCATTCCACTCTATATCTGTAATATTTCTAATGAAAAGAACAGATACAAAAAGTAAAGCTGCACCATCTATCTGTTTAGGCAAGCTTGTTGCTAAAGGAGCAAAAAATATACATGCTAGAAATAACAAACCTATTACAAGAGAAGTCATTCCAGTTTTTCCCCCAGCTTTAACACCAGCCCCGGACTCTACATAACTTGTAACGGTTGTAGTTCCCATCATTGCGCCTGCAACAGTACCTACACTATCAGATAACATTGCTTTGTTAATGTCTTGAACTTTTCCATCTTTATCGATTTTGCCAGCAACATTAGCCACTGAAGTTAAAGTTCCAGCAGTATCAAAAAAGTCAATGAATAATAATGTAAATATCACAGTAGACATCCCAGCAGTCATAGCGGCAGATAAATCAAATTCAAATAAGTATGTCATTGGTGGTGGAGAACTTACAATACCATTGAATTTTGCTAGTCCAGTTGCCCATGCAATAATACTGAATGCTAAGATACCAATAATGATATTTCCTTTTACATTCATTTTTTCGAGAACAATTATAGCTATGAAAGTCGCACAACCTAAAAGAACTATTGGATCACCAAGATTACCTAGCTGAACTAATGTTACAGGGTTATCAACTACAACTTCCATAATTTGAAGACCAATAATTGCTAAAAATAATCCTATTCCAGCTCCAATACCTAACTTTAAACTTTTTGGAATTGAATTGATTAACCAAGCTCTAATTGGTGTTAGTGATATGATTAAGAACAGTACACCAGCTACAAGAACTGCACCTAATGCCTGTTGAGGTGTGTATCCCATTCCAGCACATACACCAAATGCAACAAAAGCATTAATACCCATACCTGGCGCAAGACCAATTGGCCAAGTTTTTCCATAAAAAGCCATTATAAAACAAGCCAAAGCTGTAGCTAAAATTGTTGCTGTATAAACGGCTCCAAAATCAAAAAAGCCTTTATCTGGTCCAGCAAATTCACCAGATAAAATAAATGGATTTAAAAACATAATGTATGCCATTGTTAAAAATGTTGTCACACCAGCAATCACTTCTGTTTTAAAATCTGTTTTGTGTTTTTTATAATTAAAATAATTATCGAGCATTAATCCTCCTAGTTGATAGATAATTATTAGATTCTTAAAAATTATACTCTTTTTAATTAAGGGTTATTCACATAATTCAACTTATAAGTTTATATTTATGCCATATTTGTATTGTTATTATTAAATATGGAAAAATTAAATTTTGTAATCATTTTTTTTATAGCTTCATTTATATTAACTGGCTGCCAAGCAGTTAAAAAAAAAACTGATGCAATCGTCGAAAAAGAAAATGAAAAATTAAGTAGATATATTGGTAAATCGTCTAATGAATTAAAATTAGATCTTGGTAAACCTGATGAAGATTATAAAAATGAAAAAGGAAACCTAGAATTAGTTTATAAAACTAAAAAATACGGAATTCCTTGTGAAAGAAGATTTGAAATTGATACAGACATGATTGTTGTTGGGTTTGTTTCGAATGGATGTTTTTAGTTTACTAGCGGAGAAATAATCTCCGCAAGTAAGGTTTTTTAATTTATTTAATTTTTATAAGTTTTTTCTTTTTATGCTCTGGAATAATTCTTTCACAAGAAATTATCAAAAGACCATCTTTAAGCTGAGCTTCACCTACTTTTACATCATCTGCAATTGTAAATGACCTAGCAAATTGTCGTTGAGATATTCCTTTATGAATTATTTCAGCATCAGAGTTTTTATCCTCTAATTTATTAACTTCTTTAGTTCTTACAGTTAACAAATTATCTTCAAATTCAACCTCTACATCATCTTTTGAAAATCCAGCTAATGCAACTTCAATAGCATAATTATCTTTACCTGTTTTTCTAATGTTATATGGCGGGTAGTTTGACTGCATTGTTAAATGTCCGTTACCCAGCATACTTTCGAATTGATCAAACATATCGTCAAAACCAATTGAAAAAGGTCTTAATGAGTTAAATATAGATAGATCCTTACTTGTCATAATATCCTCCTTTGTTAAGCAAGTTTATTTTATGTAAGCCCCATTAGGCGACCTACTGGTTTTATTTAAGAACTAATCTTTTTTTTTCAAGTACTTTAAATTTCAATTTTATCTGAAATTTTTAGTGCAAATGCATAATCAAGAGCAATTTCTTCAATAGCACCATCTCTACCAGATTTACCACCATGACCAGCATTCATTTCTGTTTTTAAAAGAAGTAAATTATTGTCAGTTTTATATTCTCTTAATTTTGCTGTAAATTTTGCTGGTTCATCAAACAAAACTCTATTGTCACTTAAACTTGTTGTAATTAACATATTTGGATAATCCATTTTTTTTATATTATTGTAGGGAGCATAAGAATAAATATAATCAAAATGATCTTTGTTATCTTTTGCATTTCCAAATTCATCGAATTCACCAACTGTTAAAGGTAAAGAATGATCTAGATTAGTCGTAAGGGAATCTACAAAAGGAACTGCCATAATAATTCCCAAAAAAAGTTCAGGAGCTTGATTAACTACAGCCCCCATAAGTAAACCACCAGCCGATCCTCCCATACCAATTATTTTACCTTTAGAGGAATATTTTTTTTCAATTAAAAATTTCGCGACAGAAATATAGTCTTTAAAAGTATTTTTTTTATTTAAAAGTTTACCTTCTTTCCACCATTTCATACCTCTTTCTAAACCTCCTCTAACATGTGCAGTAACCCAAATGATGTCCCTATCAATCAAACTAAACTTATTTGAGGAAAAACCAGGTGATATTGAATTTCCATATGAACCATAGCCGTAGAGCAATAGTTTCGCATTTCCATCAATTTTTGTTTTTTTATTTCTTATAATTGTAATTGGTATTTTTTTTCCATCATGGGAATCGCAATTTAGCCTTTCAACTATATAATCATTAGGGTTATGACCTGAAGGAATAATTTGCTCTTTAACTATTTTTTTTTCTTTTGTTTTTAAGTTGTATAAATAAACTCGTGATTGCGTTTTGGGTGTTGAGTAAGATATGTGTATTAAATTGGTGTCTTTATCTTTCTGAAATAAAGAGACTCCTCCATCGTAAACTTTTTCCTCTGAAAATTTTAATTCTTCTTCGTTGTTAGTTTTGAGATTTCTTACAAATATTTTTCCTAAAGCATCAGATACCTCTGATCTAATAATCCAATTTTTTAAGAAGGTTAAACCACCAATTAGCGTTTCATCTTTAGCAGGTATAAAATTTTTCCAATCGTTAAAATTTGTGTTGTCTGTTCTGTCAATTTTAAAATCTTCTGCGTTTTTATTTGTATGCATATAGAAATATCCATTCCATGAATTTACACTGTAAATAATACCCTTTTCTCTTTTTTGAATTAATTTTGGCTTGGGATTTTTTTCGTCAATTTTAAAATAATATTGTTCAGATGTGTTATGATCTGAAGAAGTTATGAAATAGTATTTTTCGTCTGAGCTTATTCCTATACCAACAGTGAAAGCTTCACTTTTTTCTTCAAAGATTAGATCATCAGCTTTATTAGAATTTCCAACTTCATGTCTAAAAATTTTTCTTGCTCTGTGGTTATGGTCTAACTTTGAATAAAAAATATATTTATCATCTAAGCTAAAAATAATATTCCCAGATGTTTCGTCAATTTCTCTTGTAACAATTTTATTTGTTTTTATTTCTCTAATATAAATAGTGTAATATTCAGATCCTTTGGTATCAAGAGAATATGCTAATAACTTATCATTATTACTTACTTCTAAATCACCTACACCAAAGTATTCAGCCTTATGATTTGCCTTTTCTTTGTCACCATTCCAAATCTCTTCAGTCGTATCTGTCCCAATTTTTTTTCTTAGTTTGCTTGAGTAATTTCCTTTTATTGTAGTTTTTGTCCAATACTCATAAGTATGATCTTTGTAAGGCAGAGACTCATCATCAAGTTTTATTCTTCCTTTAATTTCATTAAATAATTTTTTTTGAATATCTTTAGTATTCTTTAATTGAAAGTCTGTGTATTGATTTTCTCGTTCAAGATAGTCTTTTACCTCTGAGTTTAATTTTTCTTTATCTTTCAATACATCTAAAATATCTTTTTGATGTATCCAGCTATAATTATCTTCCCAAGTGACATCGTGGCAAGATTTTAACTCAGGTTTTTTTTGTAATTGTGGTAATTTCATTTAGGTTAGGAAATATATGAATATAATAATTTATACAGTAGTTATTTTGACTATTTTTTATTTATTATTAAAAAAATTTACTACAATTTCCTCAAAAAAAATTTCAAAAACTGTAAGAATACTACTGGTAATTGGTTTATTTATCCTTGCTTTATTATTTGCAATAGGTGGTAAATTTTTATTAACTTTACCGTTAACACTCGCAAGTATTGGATTGTTAAAGTTAAAGGGATTATCTATTTTTCAATTAATATCACTATTTAGACTTATTCAAACTTTAAGAAGATCAGGAAGGTTTTCTTTTAATAAATCAGCTTTTAATAATTCTTCAACTTTATCTGTTTCAGAAGCCTATAAAATTTTAAATTTGGACATGAATAAAAAAATTACCAAAGATGATGTTACAAAGGCTTATGTTAAAATTCAAAAAAAAATTCATCCAGATGTTTCCCCTGAAACTTCTCGATTATCTTCCATAGTGAATGAAGCTAAAGATATAGTTTTAAATGATATTTCTTAATCAATAATTTCAGTAACTTTATCAAAAATTTTTTGAGGACTAATTTTTTCTTTTCCTAATGTATTATGAGAAACCGTTTTTTCTCCCTCGGGAATTATTGGAAACATATTAGAGCAATAATTTCCGTATATTAAAGGAGTGTCTGCCATTAAAGTTATGGTCTTTATTCCCAGAGCCGCTGAAAGATGGCTAAAACTAGAGTCATTACAAATTGATAAATTGCAACTTTTTATAATTGGTAAGGTTTCTTTAATTGAACAATTATCTAAGGGCACACATAGATTCCTAAGATCAGACTGTAGTATTTCTTTTAATATAATCTGCTCTTCATAATTTTTTCCAGTAGCAAGAAAAAATTTACATTTTTTAATTTTTGAAATTTTTTTCATAACACTCAAAAATATACGTGAAGGAATTCTTTTTGTTGACCCCGAGCCTCCTATGCCCAAAAGCATATTTGTTTCATTTTTATTTATTTGAAATTCCTTAATAGATTCTATGATTGATTTATCGTCAATTTGCACTTCTGGATCTTCATTAACAATTAAGTCCAATTTATTTTTTATAAACATTTTTGGAGTGTCAATAATATGCTGTCTTGATTTTTGAAATAATGGATATTGGTAAATTTCTTGAATTCCACAAAATTTTGAAATTAAACGATATCTTACAGATGAATTAAAAATTATAATTTTTTCAAAATTATATTTTTTAATATCCTTAATTAAATTCAAATTTCCTAAAATTCCACTGTGTCTACCATTAGTTTTGTTATCTCTATCTAAAATGATGATTTTATCAATGTAGTTTGTTTGATGTAAATATTGATCAGCTTTAGAACTTTTTTTTACAAGTATACTTATGGGTGAATTAAATTTTTTTGATAAAGCTTTTATAAAAGGTAAGAAAATTACAGTATCTCCGATACCCATTCTATTTTGAACTGCTAATATTTTCATATGGTATTTATAATCTTTACTAAGTATATTTTTTATATAAATTTTTATTATGACAAAAATAAGTGGAATTTATGCGGCTACTATGTCAGTTCTTAATTCTGATCTAAGCCTAAATGTTGATAAAACTATAGCACATGCAGAAAAGTTAATAGATCAAGGTTGTCATGGAACAGCAATATTCGGAAGCACAGGACAATCTCAATTAATATCAATTTCTGAAAAAATTGATTTAATAAATAAGCTTTCATTTAGTAAATACAAAGACAAACATTTAATTGGTACTGGTTTAAATTCTCTCGGAGAAACAATCAATTTTATGAAAATAGCAAGTTCATTAAAATTTAACAAATTTTTAATCATGCCACCCGCATATTATAAATATGGTGACTTTGAGGTAATAGAATTTTACACAAAAGTAATACAATCAATTCCAGAGTGTAAGATTATACTATACAATTTTGAAAAATTGTGTGGATATAAATTCAGTATAGATTGCGTTAAAGAACTTGTTAAAAAATTTCCTGATCAAATAGTAGGTGTAAAGGATAGTTCATATAATTTATTTGAAAATCTAAAATTAAAAAATTTTTCAGTTTTTCCTGGATCAGAATTAAAATTATTAAAAGGTTTAGAATTAGGATGTTCTGGAATAATAACAGCTACTTGCAATGTAACTGCAGAAATGTCGAGAAAAGTTTTTGATGATTTTCATTCAGGTAAAGAACAAACTTATAATCAAAAATTATGCAATGTAAGAAGTGCTTTTGATAAATATAACTTAATATCAGGACTACATACTTATTATTCTCAAAAAAATGAAATTTATAAAAATATATTACCTCCTTTGAGTCTTTTGAATAAGATTGATGAACAAAATTTGATAAAAAATTTAAAAGAATTAAATTTTTCCAACAAATCTTCTTTGGCGGCATAAATGCAGTTAGCAAGATTTTTAAATAAAGTGTTTAAAAAAGATGGATTTATTTTAACTGATGCTAATTCAAAAGATTATATTATAGGTAATCCTGGAAATAATCCTTTAAGATTAAAAATTTTAAATAAAAATTTACACTACAAACTTTTATTTCATCCTGACTTATATTTTGGTGAAGCTTATACTGATGGTGAAATAATTATTGAAAATGGAACTTTGACAGATTTTTTAGATCTAGCGTTAATGAACTTTGGTAGAGGAGAACTAAATTTTTTTAGTTATTTAATAAATAAGCTTAGAGGTTCATATAGATATCTAACGAATTTTAATTTTATAAAAAAATCTAAAATGAATGTATCTCATCACTATGACATCAAAGATGATCTTTACGATTTATTTTTAGATCCAAAAAGACAATATTCTTGTGCTTACTTTAAAAATGAAAATGATAGTTTAGAAGTTGCGCAAAATAATAAGATAAAACACATTATAAGAAAATTAAATATCCAACCTAATCAAAAAGTTTTAGATATAGGGTGTGGTTGGGGGTCATTAGCAATAGATATTGCAAAAAGCGCAAAATGTGAAGTTACTGGAATTACATTATCTCAAAATCAATTGAACTATTGTAATCAAAAAGCGAAAGAAATGAATCTGGAAAATCAGGTTAAATTTAAACTAATGGATTACAGAGAACTTAATGAAAAATTTGACAGAATCGTAAGTGTTGGAATGTTTGAGCATGTTGGAAGAAAATTTTACAAAAAATTTTTCAATAAAATTGAAAATTTGTTAAAAGAGGATGGTATTTCATTAGTACACACTATTGGTTCAGTTAACCCACCTAGAGACCCACATCCATGGATAACAAAATATATTTTTCCAGGCGGATATACACCAAGCTTAAGCGAAGTGACAACCCCGATAGAAAAAGCAGGTTTAATAGTTACTGATATTGAAGTTTTAAGACTTCATTACTCTCATACATTGAGACACTGGAAAGAAAATTGTATTAAAAATAAAGAAAAGATTATCAATATGTTTGATGAAAAATTTTTTAGAATGTGGGAGTTTTATTTAGCAGGATGTGAAATGGCATTTAAATGGGGAGACCAAGTTGTATATCAATT
>CACGBI010000020.1 GCA_902571235.1 uncultured Pelagibacteraceae bacterium | reverse complement strand
TGAAAAATATTAAGAATTTATTTATATATTTATTTTTTATTTCAATTTTCTTAGAGTTATGTCATTATGTAATTCCACAAAGAAGTTTTGAGTATAAAGATTTATTTGGAAATATTTTTGGTGTCCTAATAGTTTTTTTAGCATTTTATTGTTACCAGTTTTTTAAAAAAATTTATGATTAGATTTATTAAAAATTACTTTTTTAAAATTTCATTTATATTACTAATTTTTGGTTGTTCATCTATTCCTCAAAATACTTCAAATAGTTGTAAAATATTTGATGAAAGATATCTTTGGTATAAGCATTCAAAAAAAGTTGAACAAAAGTGGGGAACTCCAATTCATATCCAATTAGCAATTATTAAAATGGAGTCCGATTTTGATTGGTTAGCAAAACCTCCAAGACAAAAACTATTCAAAATAATTCCTTTTAAAAGACCATCAAGTTCTTTTGGATATTCTCAAGCAGTTAAAGGAACTTGGGAACAGTATAAGAATGAAACAGGTAATAAACTTGCAACTCGAGCAAGATTTAAAGATAGTGTTGATTTTATTGGTTGGTATACAAATAAAACTAAATCTATTTTAAAAATACCACTTAACAATTCTTTTAATCAATATGTAGCTTATCATGAAGGATGGGGGAATTATAAAAATTATAAAAAAAATAAAAAAGTAATTGAATTAGCCAAAAAAGTTGAGAAACAATCTAAATTATATAGAAATCAACTTCTCAAATGTCGAAAATCTCTAAGTAAAAATAAATATATTATTTTTTAGTTAGTTGTCTATTTAGCTCTACATCAATAGCATCAATTCTTTTAGTATTTTTTGCTAAAGCTAAATACATCGATGGAGTAACATATAGTGTAAAGAAAGTTGAGATTATCATTCCACCAAAAATTGTTGCACCAACAGCAAGCCTTGAGCTTTCTCCTGCGCCAGGACCTATGTTTCCAATTACAAGTGGAAGCATCGCAATCATGGTACTTAGTGAAGTCATAATTATTGGCCGGAAACGAATGCTACAAGCTTCTTTGACAGCTGTTTCAATATTTTTACCAGTTGTTCTAATCTGATTAGCAAAGTCTACAATTAAAATACTATTTTTTGTTGATATTCCAATTAGGATAATTAGTGCTATTTGTGAAAAAATATTAATTGAAGTATTTAAAAATAAAATAAAAACTATTCCACCGAAAATTGCCAATGGTACTGTTAAAATAATAATAAAAGGATGTATAAAAGAATTAAATGTTGCCGCCATCACCAAATATGCTGTCAAAAGTGCTAGTACAAAAATTATAAATAGTTCGTTACTTGTCTCTTTGATTTCCTCAGATTTTCCTTTCCAAGTAATTTGGTTTTCAGGTGCTATTTCAGACATAATATTTTCAAAAAATCTAATAGCTTCTGACAAAGTATAACCCTCAGAGATATTCGCTGAGATTGTTACTGCTCTTTGTCTATTATATCTAGCAAGTTCTTTAGCAGATCCCTCTTCTTTAAATTCGACTAAATTGGCCAGAGATATAAGTTTGCCTGATGTTTCAGATCTTACAAAAATTTTTGAAATTCCATCTTTGTTTCTTCTGTCTGAAAGATATTGTTGAACAATAATAGGGTATTCTTTTCCAAGTCGATTAAATGTAGTAATCTTTTTACCTCCATATAAAGTCTCAAGAGTTCTTCCTATCGATTGAGTTGAAACTCCCAAATCTTTAGCTTTGTTTTTATTTATAACTAATTTAACCTCTGGTTTGTTACGATTATAATCAGACTCAATTCTAGATAGATTCCTATTTGATCTTAATTTTCTTATTACATTTTTTTGGACTTGTTCTAATTCTTCATAAGTTCTTCCGTAAATAACCATTTGAACTGGCTTATTATAACTTGAAACTCTAATTGATTGAGGGGAAATTGGGAAAGCAACTGCCTGAGGAACAGTAACAATTTTACCGATAGCTTCACGCATTACTGTTTGAGAGTTTTTGTTTCTATTTTTCCAATCATCTAATAATGCAATTATGATAAAACTATTAAAAGAATTTGCGTTACTTCCAAAACCTGGGACTCGCATAATAAATCTAGAGTAGGGACTATCTTCTGCTTGGAGTAATGGAATTAATCTTTTTTCGACTTCTTGCGCTCTTTCTTGAGTGTATTCAAATGAACTACCTTCATCTGTAAAACCAATCACTAGATAAGCGCCCCTATCTTCCATTGGTAAAAGCTCTTTTTTTGTAAAATTAAATAAAAGTACAGATACAATAACTACAAAAATTATAAAACATGCAACAACTTTAGTTTTATTTATAACAACTTCTAAAGTTTCTTTGTAAAAATTAGAAAAATTTATAAAAATTCTTTCAAATTTTTTTATAACTATATTTTTCATAGTTTTTTTTGCAAGAAATCTACTAGCAAGCATTGGAGATAAAGTTAATGCAACAAATGATGAAACTACAATAGAGAAAGATAAAGCTATCGCTGTTTCTCTAAAAAGAGTTCCAGAAATACCTTCTATAAAAATTAAAGGTAAAAACACTGCAATTAAAATTAATGTGGTGGCAATAATTGCAAAAGAAATTTGTTTAGAACCTTTGTAAGCTGCAATCAAAGGTGTTTCTCCATTTTCAATTCTTCTATAAATCGAGTCTGTCATAATCACCGAGTCATCAGTAATGATTCCTATTGCTAATATAAAACTTAAAAGCACAAATATATTAATAGATAGTCCAAATATATATAACCCTAAGAAAGAAGCTATTAAGCTTACTGGTAGTGCAATTGCAGGAACAATTACTGCTTTTAAATTTCCAAGGAATAAATAAATTATTAAGACTACAAGTATAAATGCTGTTACTAGTGTTTTATAAACCTCTTCTATGGCGGCCTCTACATAATTAGCCCTGTTAAAAGCGACTCTTAAGTCTAATCCTTCTGGTAAAGATTTTTTAATCTGAACTATCTTTTTTTTTATATCATCTGACAGTTCAACTGTTGAAGCTCCACTTCTTGCATAAATCCCAATCCCAACTGTTTTTAAATTTAACTGATCTCTTGTTTGTGCTTTAAATAAAGTTTTTTCAGATACAGGACCAAACTCTATGTTAGCAATATCTGAGAGTATAATGACCTTATTTGTAGATTTCTTGATTGGTAACTGTTTAATCGTATCAATATTGCTGTATGATTTATCTAAATTTAAAGTTAAATCGACATTATTTGCTTCAAGTGTTCCCGCAGGAAGTCTTATATTTTCATTTCTAAGTGCATTTTCTACCTCTTGAATGGTTAAATCGTTCGCTGCTAATTTAATTGGATCAACCCAAACTCTAATACTCAGTTCTCTAAGTCCTCCCACAAGAATTCGTCCAACATTTTTTATACTTGAAAATTGGTCTATTAAAAACCTTTCAGCATAATCTCCTAGCTCTAAATCGCTCCATGTTTTGGAGGAAAGTGATAACCACATTGTAGTTGTAAAACCTGCAGCTCTTTTTAAAATTTGTGGTGGGTCAGCTTCATCTGGCAAATTATCCAAGACTCTTGCAACTCTTTCTCTAATGTCATTTGCTGCGTTATCTAAATCTATACTTGTTTCGAATTCAATATTAATTGTACTTCTTCCATTTTCTGACTTAGAATCGATATTTTTTATTCCTTCTGCACCTCCAATTACATCCTCCATTACTTGGGTTACTTCTTGGTCTACAATTACTGCAGCAGCAGACTTATAATCAACTTGAACTTGGACAACTGGTGGCTGAATACCATCAGGTAGTTCTCTAACTGGTAATTTCCAAAAAACAAAAAGGCCAAATATAATTAATATCAAAGACATAACCCATGAAACAGCTGGCCGTTTAATACTTAATTCTGTAATGAACATTTAATTTTTAATTGGTTTTATTTTTCCTCTTGGTCTTACTTTTTTCAAACCCTCAGCAACTATTTGATCACCTTCGTTTACTCCAGAGAGAATTTCTACTCTACCTTCTCCTCTTAAACCAATTTCAATTTCAGTTTTATTTGTAATATTCTCATCTGAAACAACATAAATATATGATTTTTCTCCTTCCATCATAATACTTGTATCTGGCACACCTAATGAGTCTCTTAAATTGAATTTAACTGTAATTTCCAATAAAGATCCGGACAATAATTCTAAATTTTGATTATTAATCTTAATTCTGGACAATAAACTTCTTGTATCAGCATTTATTCTACTTGAAATAAAATCAATTTCTCCATTAAAAACCCTATCTTTATAACTAGATACTCTTGCCTCAACTGGTAATCCTTTTTTTATAAACTGGGCAAAACTTTCAGGAATTTTTATATCTGAAAAAATTGTTGAATTGTCATCAAGTGTTATGATGAATATATTATCTGAAACAAATATATCTTCAGTTAAACCTGTATATCCTAATACTCCATCAAAAGGTGCTATTATATTTCCACTTTCAAGGTTTAAAATTAAATCACCCTTTTTTACTTTATTTTTAAGATTTAATTCACCTAAAACATCGTCTTTTCTAATTTTAAAAGTTTTGCTTTTACTTGAAATTGCCGTTCCAAATGTTTCTAATTTTTCTGAAAATTGTTCACTAATAACATTAGTTACTATAATTCCTGGAGGTGGTCTTTTACTAAATTTTTTTTTAAAATGATTTCCAATCATTGTTCGTGCAGTAATAACTGTAGCAATAATAAGAAAAAAAATTACAACAATGGTTATGATTTTTGTAGATCGCTTCATTTAAATTTTTCCATACTCGGCCCATGAGCCGTCGTATATAATCGGTAGATATTTATCATTAATTAAGGAATAAGCTAGTGCTAAAACACACGCTGTTACTCCAGATCCACAAGAAAACACAACGTCATTTAATGATACATCATTTAAATTTTTATGAAAAATTTTACTGATTTCTTTGGTAGTTTTAAAAGTTTTATCAGAATTAATTAAAAAATTGAAAGGAATACAAGTTGAATTTTCTATATTTCCACTTCTTAAACCAGCTCTTGGTTCTTTTACATCTCCTTTGAATCTTTCAATGCTTCTTGCGTCAATAACAACAAAATTTTTTTCAACTATGTTGTTATCAATTTCTTTTTTACTTTTAACTAAATTTTTAATTTCTTTTGCTTTATATTTAGTTTTAATAATTTTTGGAATTACATCATCTTTAACTTTATTTTCTTTCATCCATTTTTTTAAACCCCCATTTAGCACTTTAACCAATTCAGGATTATGACCAAAAAAAATAAAATTATACCAGCATCTACAAGCACTTATGACATCTGAATTATCATAAATTACAATCATATCATCATTATTTATTCCCATCTCAGATACAATATTTTCCCACCTTTTTAATGATACAAGCATATGAGGTAAATCAGTTTCTATTTCTGAATTTTTATCTAAATCAAAAAAAATTGAATTTGGAATATGATTTTTTTTATATTCTTCATGACCACTTCTTTTTGTTTGAGGCATGTGCCAAGAGCAATCAATAATTTTAACGTTATCTAAATTTTTTTCTAACCAATCAGTTTCAACTAGAGACATATTATATTTTTTTTCTTAAATACTTTTGATGATATTCTTCTGCAGGGCAGTAATTTTTAAGTAATGAAATTTTAGTTACAACTCTGCCAGATAATTTTTGATTTACCTGTGTAAGAACTTTTTCTGCTTTTTCTTTTTGACTATAATTTAAATAAAAAATTTCACTTCTGTATTGTGTTCCAAAATCTGGTCCTTGTGAATTCAAAGTTGTTGGATCATGAATTTCAAAAAAAATATTTAAAATTTTTTCATATGAAATAATTTTTTCATCATAATCAAGTTTAACAACTTCGGCATGATTGGTATTACCTGTGCAGACTTCTTTATAGCTTGTAGATTTACTATTACCTCCACAGTATCCCACTTCTGTTTTGATTATCCCATCGATTTCACTAAATTTATTTTCTGGCCCCCAAAAACATCCAAGTGCTAAAACTGCTATTTCCATTGATTATGAATTAAATTAATTTACAAATTATTCATAATGTTAAGTAAAAATCAATTAGGCTTTTTGTACATGTTTTTATCAATATGTGCGTTTTCTTTAATGGATATAATAGTCAAATGGTCTGTTGAGTACCCAATAGGACAAGTTCTATTTTTTAGAGGTTTTTTTGGTATTGTTTTTTATTTTTTCATAATTCCTAAAAATAGACTTCATAATTTTTATAAAACTAAAAGACCAGGACTTCATTTTTTAAGATGCTTTTCAGGCTTAATTGCTTTAGTTGCGATATTCATTGCACTTAGAAAATTACCATTAGCCACTGTGGTAAGTATATCTTTTGCTGCCCCAATATTTACAACAATTTTTTCAATTTTTTTATTAAATGAAAAAGTTGGTATTTTTAGATGGCTTGCAGTTGTTGTAGGCTTTGTAGGTATCATAATAATTACCGAACCAGGAATTAGCCAGTTAAATATTTATTATGTTTTTCCAATAATTTTTTGCTTGGGACTTTCTTATGTTGCGATCACAATTAGACAGCTTTCTTCTAGTGAGCCGGTATGGTTGATTTCTTTTTATTTTTCGTTGGCAATAACTTTATTAAGTTTTTTAACTATTCCGCAAGGCTGGGTGTTACCAAGTATGAATCATTTTATTATATTGTCTTTAATCGGCATTATTGGTGGAGTTGCTAATCTATGGTTAAGTCAGTCATATAAATATTCAGAAGTTTCACTCGTAACTCCTTTAAAGTATTTAGCGTTAGTTTTTGCTATTATTTTTGGATATTTTATTTGGGGAGAAATACCCACAATTAAGACATTGTTAGGAGCTTTTCTGGTAATCATCTCAACTTTAATAATATTTAGAAGAGAGATTTATAAAAAAAAAATTATCACTTCTAAAACAATAAATGACTAAAATTCCAAAATATTGGACAAAGGCAAAAAAATACCTATCAAAAAAAGATAAAACAATGTCAAAATTAATCAAAAACTATCAAAGTCCCACAGAAACAATACTGACATCCAGGAGAGATATTTTTTTTTCATTATGTAAAAGTATAATTGGACAACAGATAAGTGTAGTTGCTGCTAATTCTGTATTTTTAAAATTTAAAAGAAAATGTAATTACAAAATAAATGCAAAAAAGGTCTCCAAGCTTACTTTTGGACAATTAAAAAGTTGTGGCTTAAGTCGACAAAAAGTTTTAGGAATTCAAAGTCTAGCTAAACAAATGCTTAATAAATCTTTTGACCCAAAATTGATTAGTAAAATGAGCGATGAAGATGCAATTAATTATTTATCAAATTTAAGACAGATAGGCCGGTGGTCTGCAGAGATGATATTACTTTTTACCTATAATAGATCCAATATTTGGCCCACTCAGGATATTGGACTTTTGAGAGCTATTTCTAAAAATTATAATAAGAAATATTTACCACCTATGAAATTTGTCAATTTGCTTAAAAAAAAGTTCTCACCTTATTGTTCAGTAGCAACATGGTACTTATGGCGAAGTATAGATCCAGAACCTATTCAGTACTAAAACCTTCAACTATCTGCATATGTCGTAAAGTGGTTTTCTTGGCGAGAGCCCATCCTTCCTGATATTCTTTTGAATCATGACACTCTACAGCTCTTTGATAATTTGGAAACTCCCAAATTACAGTCCTTATAAAACTATCACCATCATAAGTTTCGTATTTACCACCTCTTACTAAAGCTACACCACCATATTTCTTAATAATTGGCGTAACTGTTTCTGCATATTTTTTTAAATTTTCTTGATTGTCTACTTTAATGTATAGACTAATCCAATAAGCTTTTTTCATTTAGTCAATCCATTTTTCAAATTTTTTTAAGTTGTTATTTATATAAGATGGCAATTTATTTAAATCATATTTTTCTAATAAGTTTCCAGCTCCTATTTTTTGATTTCTTTTGTCAATTGTAAGATCATATATCGCTTTTTTATTTTTAATTAAATCTTCAATTTCTTTGATTGACAAGGGATTAATTTCAAATTCTCTATGATGAAGATACGATTTGAGCTTAAATCTTATCTCTTCAGGAGACTTGATATTAGTGAAATGCCAACCTCCATTGTTAATAAATTTAATATTAGAATACCTAGTTTTTGAGAAAAAAGTATCTAGTCTATAAAAAGGATAATTTCTTACTTTTATATTTCTTAACCATTGTGGAGATTTCAAATATCTCTTTTTACAAGATCTTGTCCCAACCCAATTATAATTTGGTAATTTGAGATTAAACTTATAGTAAAACATTTCTTGATTAAAAAAAAATAATTTTTCTTTAAAATTATTTAAGTTGACCTCTTTTAGATTAGGTATTTCATCAACATCTGAAATTAATATAAGATCATTATTATCTGCATGCTTTAGACCTTCAGTTATAAAGTTTCTTTGACCATTTTCTCTATA
>CACGBI010000019.1 GCA_902571235.1 uncultured Pelagibacteraceae bacterium | reverse complement strand
TTTAACTTTTCTTACTTTTTTTTTATTTTTTAAAGTCATTTTTATAAATTTAATTTGATCAAAGAAATTATGAATTTTCAACTGTATCTTTATTTTTTTTTTTAAAAATAGTGTTTAATTTGAGTTCAACTAGAAATTGATATTTTATAAGAGTTAATTAATTTATTAGATAAAAAATTACGATATTAATTTAGCTTTCCTAAATAATTTACCATTACTACTCCAATGATGATTAAAATAATTCCTATTAATCCATAAACATTTGGGATTTGATTGTATTTTAATAAAGCAAAAATAACGACACCAGTTACTGTTAATCCGCTATATGTTGCATACGCAAAACCTACAGGAAGTGCATGCATTGCTTTTGATATACAAAACATAGTTACGAGCATTAAAGCAATGCATAAAATAGAAGGAGTTAATTTTGAAAACCCTTCGGATACTTTAGCAAAACTGTTAGCAGCTATTCCACATGAAATACCAAAGAATAAAAATAAATATCCAAATAAAGGTTTCATAAACTGAATATCTTAAACAATTTATTTTAATTAATCTAAATTATCAAATTAATTAATATTTACTATCTTATTATTTAAACTTTAATAAAATAGTCTATTAAAACTTATGGCTAAATTAAAAAAATTAATTATTGCCTGTGATGGTGAGTCTGCAAGTGGTAAAAGCACAGCTGCGAAGCTAGTTTCAAAGAAGTACAATCTTTTACTGATCAACTCTGGTCTTCTTTATAGATATTGCAGTAAGATAATTATCAAGGAAAAGCCTAAAAATATTATCTCATTTTTAAAAAAAAAACTTAAAAAGATTTCTTATAAAGCAATAGCAAAACAAAAACTTCATTCAGAAGAAATCTCTAATCATGTTGCAATTCTAGCAAAACATAAAAAAGTGAGAGAAATTGTAAATCAATTTCAAATGAGGATTATAAAGATGAATAACAGAATTTGTGTTGAAGGACGTGATATAGCAAGTAAAATTTTAGCTAAAAATCCAAAATATGATTTAGCGTTTTATTTTAAATGTGACTTAGAAGTAGCAGCTTATAGACGTTGGTTAGATTTAAAAAAATCAGTTCCATTAAAGGAAGTAAAAAAATCTTTAAAGGTAAGAACTTCTTTAGATAAAAAAAGAAAAAATAGCCCTTTAATTAAAGTAAAAGACGCAATTTTAATTCGTACCGATAAACTTAATAAGGAAGAGGTTTTAGCCAAAATATCAAAAGCTGTAGAAAAATTTTTTAGAAGTTAATTTTTATTTTCATCCAAGATCTGATTTAATTTATCATTGTTTTCTGATGAATCATTAATTTGAGCAGTTTCTTTCTCTTCAATTGATTCTGTTAAAGGATTTGGTTCTTGTATTGGTTCTGTTTGTGGATTTAATTCAATTCCTGCTGGTGTAATTGTTTGAGGCATAGCAACAAATTGTGAGTCTGGATTATCAACTGTTCGTCTTATTCTCATTCTATAGATTCCAAAAAGTCCAATTACAGAATGAAAGAAAAATAAAAATATAAAAAAACCATTTGAACCTACTAAGTCCATAAATATTGAACATAAAAAAGGTCCACTCATTGCACCTAATCCAAATACAAATTGCAGACCTGCACCTGCTGCAACAAATTTTTCTTTGGGTATATAGTCATTTGTGTGTGCTAAAATCAGAGAAAACATTGGCAAACTACAAAAAGAAAAAAGTATTAAAAAAATATAAAACCAAGTCTTACTAGTAGCAAGCCCATCTGGTAAATACATTTGTCTTGAGACTAAAATTGCTAAAAGTGCAAATAATGCTGCACCAAAAGTTGAAACAACTATAACCAATCTTCTGTCATATAAGTCAGAAATTTTTCCAACTGGAAATTGTGAAATTGCACCAGAAATTGCTAATAAAAATGTTACTATAGAAATTTCTAATATTGTAAAATTCATTGAAGTTGCATAAACAGCTAGTAAAGTAAATAAAGCGGCTTGAATTGTTCCGTAGAAAAAAGAGCTAACCATTCCGAATGGAGATGCTTCGTAAAGATCGTTTAATGTCATTGCTTTGATTCTTTTAAATGTAGGTGGTTTTTTTTTAGTTAATAAAATAGGAATTAGAGCAGCAGACGTAATTACTGATACCAATATAAACGGTTGAAAATTTTGAGGACTACTAAAATTAAGCAAAAACATACCAATTCCCATCGCTCCATAAAGTATGACCATATATATAGAAAGAACACTTCCTCTATTTTTATTGCTTGATCTGTCATTAAGCCAACTTTCTGCAACTGTATATATACAAACCATGCTTATTCCGGTTAAAACTCTCAACAAAAACCAAACAAATGGATTAATAAATATTGAGTGAATTAAAATGACTAATGATGCTAATGATGCAAATGCTGCAAAAACTCTTATATGACCAACTCTAGAAATTATGTTTGGAATAGTGGCTGCTCCTATAAAATATCCTACAAAATAACCAGACATCATAAAGCCTGTAGCAGTTAGGCTAAAATCCTCCTGTACAGCTCTTACCCCTAGCAATGAACCTTGGAATCCATACGCCATCATAAGGCATCCCATACCTAAAAAGAGTGCCCAAGAATTTTTTAACACTTTATTCATATGAATTGACGTCTATTTCTGATTTGTGGCTAAATCAAGTTATTTGTAATTTGAAATTAAGATTTTTTAAGTTTAAGAAATGAGTGAATTGCAATAGTTAAAATGATAACGAATCCTCCTTGAATAGTTTCGATGCTCGGTTGTTCCTTTATTACCATCCATACCCAAAAAGGGCCAATAATAGTTTCTAACAAAAAAAATAGATTTACCTCCTCAGCTGGAATAAATCTTGGAGCAATTGTCACCATTACAAAAGGAATTGCTACACACATTACACACATTAAGGGAACAATATACAAATCTTGACCAGCTAAAACATAAGATTCAATGAAAAAAGTTGCAAAAATTGCAACAAATAACTTACCAACTACCGCTGCTGGAACTAAATTTTTTTTCTTAGCAGATCTAATGGTTACAGCTCCAACAGCAAGCCCAACTGCTGTAACAAAACCTAAAATATCTCCGTATATACTACCTAACTGTAAAGAATCATAAAATATATACACTGCAGCCATAAATGTAATAGCAATAGCAAACCAAGTTTTTCGATCGGGAATTTCTTTTAAGAAAATTGCTCCTAAAATTGCAGACAGCATTGGAGCCATTGCTATCATTACCAAAGTATTTGCAACATTAGTGTTTTGAATAGAAACTACAAAAGTAATATTGGTGATTGAAAAAGTAATAATATAAATTAACCCATGATGACCACTTGTTAAAAGCATCTTAAAAAAATTTAATTTATATATAATCAACATTCCTACTAGAACTGTAAAAAAAGGAATTATCCCTCGATAAAAAACTAAACTCCAAGTATCGACACTTGATAATCTTATAAATAAACTATCTGGTGTAATAAACATCACTGCTACAAATGCTAGTAAAGATCCTTTTTGTTGATCAGATAGATTGTTCATGCTTTAAGTTCTTTCCAAAAAATTTTTGCTAAATTAATTCCCGATATATCGAAAAAGGTTTTTAATCCAGTTGGTGAAGTAACATTAATATCTCCATTTAGTTTCTGATCAATAAAATCAATTCCTGAAAAAAAAATGTTCTCTTTTTTTAAATCTTTAGCAATAAATTTTGAAATTCTATATTCTTTTTTTGTTAACTTAATATTAATTGGTTTAGCACCTTTACTCATATTACTTAAAAAAGAGCCCTTTTTAGGAATTCTTGATATTGCCCCATAAATTTTTCCATTGATTAAAAAAACTCTTTTATCACCTTTGATAATCTTAGGTATAAATTTTTGACACATAATGTGATTATGTTTTTTGATAAACCTATTGATTAATTTTGAATTAAATTTACTCAAAAGGTGGATATCATTACCACCATGACTATGAATAGGTTTTAATATTATCTTTTTATGTTTTTTAAAAAAAATTTTAATTTCATCAATATTTTGGGTAAAAATAGTGTTTGGCATAAATCTTAAATATCTAGCTGAATAAAGTTTTTCAGATACATTTCTAATTGAGCTTGGGTTGTTTATAATTTTAACTCTATTTTTGAGAGCATCTAATACATAGGTTGTAGAAATATATTCTAGATTAAAGGGGGGATCTTGACGAATTAGAATAAATTTACATTTTGAAAGACATAATTTTTTTTTTTTTATTATTTTAAAAAACTTTTTTTTTGAATAATCAATTTTAATAAAAAAACCTGAAGCAATTATTTTAGAATTGATTATCGATAAATCTTTAGGTTTGTAGTAAAATATTTTATAATTTTTATTTTGAATTTCATTAGCAAGAAAAATACTTGTATCAGTTTCAGGGTTTAATTTTGATAGTTGGTTTCCCTGAATAGCAACAATTTTATTTATCATATAATTCACTTAAATCTTCGTTTTTAGAAAATTTATTAATCATATGATCTGCATTTGTTGTTTTGTTATCAATTACTTTTTGCAAGTGGTTTAGAAATAAAGTTTCATTTTTTCTATTTTTATTAAGAACATCTCTACTTTCTAAACCTTTTCTAGATAAATTAAGTAAAGTTTTTGCCCAGTATAAAAGATCTTTACCCATTAATTGAGTATTAAATCCTCTCTTAGGAGCATCAAGATAAGCATTTATAATTTTATCACTCTCCCATCCTGATATTAATTCATTAATTTCATCTAAATTACCGTATAGTAAACCAATGTTAAAAGCAGGACCTGAACATAGACAGTCCCATCCACAAGCATCCATGGATCTAAGTTCAATATATTTTTTTAACCTGTTTTCTGTAAAAATCGTACTTAAATGTGTAGTTAAATCGCTTTCATTAGGAAGTCGGTTTCCTATCTCTTTTATTTTACCATCAATAAAATCTTTAAAAGTATAGTTTGTAGCTGAGACATAGGTGTCTTGATTTTGAATAAATAAAATTGGAAAATTAATAATATAATCAGCATATTTTTCAAAATTTAAATCATCAAAAAAAAATTTAGGTAGACCACCTCTAGAAGTGTTTTGCCAAACCTTGGATCTATAAGATAAATATCCACTTTTTTTTTTTTCAACTAATGAAGAATTTGCAAATAGTGCAATAGAAATTGGAACAATAGAATTAACAACTCTAAATTTTTTTTTAAAATCATCTTCTGAATTATAATCGATGTTAAGTTGAGTTCCACAAGTCCTATACATCATATCAAGACTAAGTTCTCCTCCTAAAGGCATGTCCTGTGTCATCAGTTTGTAACGTTGCTTAGGATTATTGGGTATTTCATTTAATTTTGATATCGGATCGAATCCTGCACTAACAATATTAATACCTAATTTTTTAGTTACTTGTCTTAATTCGAATAAATAATCTTGAGATTCAGCGCAGGCCTCGTGTAAATGGTTTAGTTTATCTCCTGATAATTCTATTTGATTTCCAGGTTCAAGAGAAATATTTTTTCCACCTTTATTTAATCCAATAACATTTTCTTTTTCTAAAACTGGATTCCACCCAAATTCTATTAGGGCAGTAAACATATCTTTAATTTTTGAATAATTGATTCTTTTATTATCACTGTTATTAAAAAGAAATTTTTCATGTTCAATTCCAATTTTAAAATCTTTGGTCTGTTTAATTCCTGATTTGAAATATTCTATTATTTGTTCTTTATTAGTGATCATGAATATTAAATAATATTTTTATTTGAAAAATTAAAGGGTAATTATTAGAAAATTTTGGTTTTTTTACTTTAATTATTTGACGCAGTGCTTAATAGAGATAATTGAGTAATTTTATTATCTCCTAATTCATCTATTGGTTTAACTGGATAATCACCTGTAAAATAATGGTCAGTCAATTGAGGGTAAGTCTCATTTCTTTTATCAAAACCAATAGCTTTATATAATCCATCAATAGATAAGAATTTAAGCGATTTTGCTCCTATATATTTACAAATTTCATCATTAGTTTTATTCGCTGCTAATAATTCTTTTTTAGTTGGAGTGTCAACGCCATAAAAATCAGGATATCTTATCTCTGGACATGCGATCTTTACATGAACTTCCTTTGCACCTGCATCATAAAGCATTTTAACAATTTTATGAGAAGTAGTACCCCTTACTAATGAGTCATCTATTAAAATAATTTTTTTATCTTTGATAGTTGTTTTATTTGCATTTAATTTAAGCTTCACTCCTAAACTTCTAATTTTTTGACTAGGTTCTATGAAAGTTCTTCCCACATAATGATTTCTTATTAAACCATGTTCATAATTTATATTTAAATGTTGAGCAAAACCAAGAGCAGCAGCATTACCACTATCAGGAACAGGAACTACTATATCAGCATTTATATCATTTTCTTTTGCAAGTTCAGCACCAATATTTTTTCTATGTTCGTAAGCTGCTTTGTTATCAATAATACTGTCAGGTCTAGCAAAATAAATGTATTCAAAAACACATGGTCTCACTTTTCTCGGAGGAAATGGTTTAATACTAGTTAATTTGTCGTTTTCAATTAAAACTATTTCTCCATTTTCAACATCTCTTAAAAATTTTGCACCAATTATATCTAATGCACAAGTTTCAGATGCCAAGACATAACTATTTCCTAATTTTCCAATTACAAGTGGCCTTATTCCGTAAGGATCTCTGACACCGATTAAGGAATTTTGTGTCAACATTACTAAGGCATAACCACCTTGAATTTGAAATATAGCATCAACAACTTTATCGATTGTCTTTGGTCTCTTTGATTTAGCAATTAATTGGACAATAGTCTCAGTATCTGATGTTGTATAAAAAATTGCTCCATCTTCTACTAATTTATTTCTAAGTGATATTGAGTTTGTCAAATTACCATTGTGTGCAACTCCAATACCACCAGCATTCGTATCTGCAAAAAAAGGCTGAATATTTCTTAGTGTGTTACTTCCTGTTGTGCTATATCGATTATGACCAATAGCATAATTTCCTTTGAGTTTTTTTAGAATCTTTTCCTTGTTAAAATTATCACCAACTAAACCAAATCTTTTTTCTGAGTAATATTGTTTTCCATCAAAAGTTACAATTCCACAACCTTCTTGGCCTCTATGTTGAAGAGCATGAAGACCTAAAGCAGTTAAAGCAGATGCATCTTCTATATTGCTTATACCGAATACCCCGCACTCTTCTTTTAGTTTTGGATTAAAGTTCTTCAATTTTTTCTTTAGAATCTTGATACGTTTTTTCATCTGGGAACTCTTCTAAAAGATAATTACTACCTTTCTCCAAGTATGGAAAGACATAAGATGAATTAAAATTTATTGGCCATTTATCATAATTATATACGATATGGATACCTGAAAAAACACAAACTGAAATAATATAGGCTCTCAAAAAGCCAAAAAAGAATCCAAATATAGTGTCTAATCCCCCAATACCTGTATACCTAACAGCTTTACTAATACCTTTGTTGACCATAAGTACTAAGAAAATAACAACCACAAAAATTGCAATACCGAGAATTACATCTAAAACGTATTCATTATCAATAACATCTTTTAAGAAAGGTTTAACTTTTGGGAAAATTATTAAGGTAATGATGTATGCAAGTAGCCATTTTGCCATTGATAAAATACTTAGAACAAAACCTTTTTTATAACATGTGATCAAAGATAAAATTGTAATTACGATATATATTATATCTATGATTGAGGTCTTATCATAAAATTCCACAATAGCATTCAACATTAGTTACTTTCCAAAAGGTTTAAATACTAATATTAATGATGGCAGAAGTGTTAAGACAGAAATCATAGCAAGCAACATTGCTAGACCGGTAAAAACTCCAAAGTAAATAGTTGGTATAAATTTAGATAAAACTAAAATTGAAAAACCAAAGACAATTGTAATGGAGGTATTTAATATAGCAATACCAACAGTTGAGTGACAAATCATTAAAGTTTTTTTATAATCATTAATTTTTTTAAATTCCTCTTTAAAGCGGTAAATATAGTGAATACTATTATCAACAGCGATACCAATTGTTATAGCAGCAATAGTAATAGTCATCATATCCAGCGGGATACCTAAAAGACCAATAATTCCAAGAATAAAAAAAGCTGCAATAAAATTTGGAACAATTCCAATTAAAGATACCTTGATATTTTTAAATAAAATAAAAAACATTGCAAAAATACCAATCATTACTAATCCTAAAGTTAAAATTTGGGATTTGAATAAACTTTGTAAAAGATTATTAAATAGAATTAATACACCTGCTAATTTAAATTTATCTTTATTTAATCCAAGCTCATTCTGAAGATCAAAATCTATTTTGTTTATTAAATCATTTCTTCTCAAATTTTCCTGAGAGTCAATTATTCTTACACTTATACGAGCTTCATTATCTTTAATTGAAATATAAGGATCTATTATCTCTGTTTTGATAGTATCTGGGATTTTTGTATATAAAACTCCCATTTCAAGTGTCCCTAGAGGTTTATTATTATTTAATTGAGTTGCAACATCGATAATCGATGAAAATGATAACACTTTTCCTATTTCAGGTAAATTATCTAAGTAATTGTGAACATTCGCTATAGTATCTACTTTATCTTTGGTGAACCAATATTTTTCATTATCTTGTTCATCTTCATCTCCCCAATCTTCAAATTCATCATCTTCTTGATTTTTTTCCTCTTTAGTGTCTGAAAATTTTAGAATTACCTCAAGAGGAGTTGTTCCTCCAAGTTCCTCATCAATAAGTTTCATTCCTTTATAAATCTCAGTCTTTTTACTGAAATAATTAATAAAACTATTTTCAACTTCTAATTTTGTGATACCAAATATGCTTAGAGATATAATAAAAACTGTAATTATAAAAATAGGAATTTGGTAATTTAAAGAAAAATTTCTTAATATTTTTGTAATTATTGAGTCCTCTTTTTCTTTAACCAATATATTATCAGAAGGTACAAAATTTAGTAAAGTTGGAAGTAGAGTAAAAGTGACTATAAAAGATGTAATTAAACCAAAAGTCATCATCCAACCAAAATCAATAATTGGTTTAATTTCACTGAATACTAAAGATAAAAAGGCAATAACAGTTGTTAAAACTGTATAAAGAATAGGCCAAAACATTTTACCGGTTGTTAAAGTTAATATTTCTAAAATAGTTTTAGATGGATTTGATTTTTTAAGTTGTAAAAACCTTGTACTCATATGAATATTCATTGACATTGTTAGAATCAACATTAAAGCAATAAAGTTTGATGAAATAACTGTTACTTTCCAACCAACAAAACCAAGGATACCCATCATAATAACTACAGAAAAAAAACAGCTACTTATTGGAATTATAATCCATATTAGCTTTCTAAATATAAACCAAAGAGTTCCTATAATAAACAATAAGACTCCTAAACCAAATACTACAATATCACTTTTAATAAATGACATCATGTCATCAGCAATCATTGGAATTCCACCTAAGTATATTTTTCCAATATCGTCATAACTTTTAATTACATCTCTTATCTCTAAAATATTCTGATGATTTTTCTTTTTAATTTGATCTCGATAATTTTCTATTTCGTCTTTTGATTTATTTTCAATATCTAAAGGTGGATTTTTTTTAATATTAACAATTATACCACTTGTTTTTCCATCTTTACTAATTACAAAATCTCTAAAAACAGGACTATCTAAAATTTCATTAAATCCTCTTTGTTTATCAACATCTTCATCTTTAAGAGTTTTAAAATTTTTTAAACGTTCTTGAAGTGGAACGTCAGAATTATTCAAAAGAGGAATATCTAAAAGTGTAATAACACTGTGAACCCAATCTAAACTTTGAATCTTATATTTTAGACTTAATAGATTATTAACAGATGTGTCTGTAATCATTCCTTCATTGGGTGTATAGGTTAGTACTAAGAATTCTTTTGACCCATACCGATTATTGATTTCATTATAATATTTAAGATCAGGATCTCCTTCGATTAATAATGTTTCAGATGAAGCGTCTAATCTAAATTCTTTTGAGTAATATCCAAAACTTAACAATATAATTAATAATATTGCAAAAATAGATTTAGGATTTTTTAGAATTGCATTTTCATACAAGTTTACGAACATAAGTTCTTTTATATTTGAAATTAATTAATTTGAGTATCTTTAAATTTTGTAAATCTCTCTTCAAATTCAAGAGTTACTTTACCAATTGGGCCATGACGTTGTTTACCAATAATAATCTCTGCTAAATGGGCAACTTCATTCATTTTAGCTTGCCATTCCGCATGTTCAACAGTTGCTTCTCTTGGTTCTTTTCTTTGTAAATAGTAACCTTCTCTGTAAACAAACATTACAACATCAGCATCTTGTTCAATTGAACCTGACTCTCTTAAATCAGCTAACTGTGGTTTATGATCATCACGTTGCTCAACTTGCCTTGAAAGTTGAGATAAAGCCACAACTGGAACACCAAGCTCTTTAGCAATTGCTTTTAATCCTTGCGTAATTTGAGAAATTTCCTGAACTCTTCCATCCTTATTATAAGTTGTACCTCTCATTAATTGAATATAGTCAACTACAATCATATCTAAACCATGCAGTCTTTTTATCCTTCTAGCTCTGTTGCTCATTGCCGCAATACTTATGGCAGGGGTTTCATCAATAAAGAGTGGTAACTCAGCAATATTTTTTGAAGTCTCTAAAAATTGATCAAATTGTTCATCAGAAATTCTTCCACGTCTAATATCGTTTGATCCTATACGAGCTTGTTCAGACAAAATTCTTGTAGATAATTGTTCAGATGACATTTCTAATGAAAAAAAAGCGATTGATGATTTTTTGCTATTCTCTTGAATATGTTTTGCGGCATTAAAAGCAATATTTGTTGCAAGAGAAGTTTTACCCATGGAAGGTCTACCAGCAATTATAATTAAGTCAGATTGGTGCAATCCACCAAGTTTGTCATCCAAATCTCTTAATCCAGTTGGAACACCCACAATTCCCTCTTCATTTTTATATGCAGCAGAAGCCATTTCAATTGTTTGTTTCATTGCATCGTCAAATTTTACCAACGATGAGTTGAAAGATCCTTTTTCAGCCAAGTCAAATAGTAGTCGTTCAGAATTTTCAATTATATTTTGACCACTAGTATCAAGATCATTTATTTTAGCATTATCTATAGTTTGCTCAGAAATTTTTATTAATTCTCGCCTTACAAACATATCATAAATAATTTTTGAATACTCTATAGCCTGTCTAATTGAAGTAGAAAATTTTGTAATCTTTACTAAATATTCTGGAACATCTAAATCATCTTTTTCGTCTTCAAAATAATTTTTAAGAGTTATTGGATTTGCTAACATCCCTTTATAAATTAAATTTTCAATAGCATTGTAAATTTTTTGATGCATTGGATCATAAAAATTAATATTTGATATGATTATGCTTATTTCATCAAATATTTCATTAGTGACTAAGATCGATCCAATAACCGCTTGTTCAGCTTCAATATTATTTGGCATTTCTTTAAACTTGTCTTTAACAATACTAAAATTATTTTCCATAGAGATAATCTATATTAAAAAAATTTATAAAATATTTAAAAATATTACTGTGGATGAAATTGTATAATTACTGAATTGTTTCAGCAGATTGTACATCAATAGTTATTTCTGCATCAACTGAAGAGTGTAAAGAAATTTTAACTTTATATTTTCCAAGAGCTTTTATTTCTTGAACAGGTTGTATCATAGATGGTTTTATATCAACTTTATTTTTTTCTTGAATTAGTTTTGCAATCTCAGTAGGTTTGACTGAACCATATAATTCATTGTTTTCAGTACTAAGTTTTTTTACTAAATATGTCTTATTACTAATTTGTTCTGAAATCTTTTGAGCGTAAGCTTTTTTTTCATTATCTTTTTTTGCTAAATCAGTTTTAATTTTTTCAACTTCTTTAATATTTTCTTTTGAGGCATATAAAGCTTTTTTATTTGCAATTAAAAAATTTCTTGCAAAACCCCTCTTGACGTCAATTATTTCACCTATTGATCCAATTCTTTTTAAGTTTTCTAGTAAGATAACTTTCATTTTATAATT
>CACGBI010000018.1 GCA_902571235.1 uncultured Pelagibacteraceae bacterium | reverse complement strand
GCTTTTTTTGGGGTTATTCGGGTTTAATTGACAATATTTTATATTTAATTAAGAAAGAAACTAGAAAATCATTTAAAGTAATTATTACTGGTGGATTTTCAAATTTATTTAAGAACTCAATTAAAATGAAAGTAAGTCATAATCAAGATATTACAATTAATGGTCTAATAAAGATTTCAAAATTAATTAAATAACATGAAAGATGAATTATTATTTTGTCCTTTAGGTGGATCTGGTGAAATAGGAATGAACATGAACCTATTCGGTTATGGTGAACCTGGAGACCATAAGTGGATTATGGTTGATATTGGAGTAACTTTTGCTGATGATACTATTCCTGGTGTTGATTTAATATATCCTGATCCAGGTTTTATTGTTGAGAGAAAAGACAATTTATTAGGTATCGTTTTAACACATGCTCATGAAGATCATATTGGTGCAATTGCACATCTTTGGCCAAAATTAAAATGTAAAATTTTTGCTACACCTTTTACAGCAGTATTGATAAGAGAAAAATTCAAGGAAAAACATATAGATATAACAAATGATCTCAAAATTGTTGAATTGAATGGTAAGGTTATTCTTGATCCTTTTGAGATAGAATATATCACTTTAACACACTCTATTTTAGAACCTAATGGTCTAAGAATAAAAACTCCAGCTGGAATTATTTTACACACAGGAGATTGGAAAGTTGATCCTAACCCGTTAGTTGGTGAAAATATTAATTCAAAACGATTAAAGGAAATTGGAGAAGAAGGAGTTTTAGCAATGATTTGTGACTCTACTAATGTATTTAGCGCTGGAAGATCTGGCTCAGAGTCAGATGTAAGAAAAAATTTATTAAATGTTATGAATAGGTTAAAAAAAAGAGTTATAATTACATCTTTTGCATCTAATGTAGCTAGAATGGCAAGTGCATTTTACTGTGCTGAACAAACAGGAAGACAAATTTCATTAGTTGGAAGATCAATGCATAGAATTTATAAAGCTGCAAGACAATGTGGATATTTAAAAAAAACAATTGAACCAATTGATCCAAGAGAGGCAAAAAATTTTTCTAGGGAAAAAATTGTATATCTTTGTACAGGTAGTCAAGGTGAACCAATGGGAGCAATGATGAGAATTTCAAATTATACGCATCCTGATGTATTCATAGAGAAAGGTGATGCTGTAATATTTTCATCAAAAATAATTCCAGGTAATGAAAAGAAATTATACAAATTACACAATCAACTTGTTAAAGATGGAATTGAAGTTATTTCAGAAGAAACTGAATTTATTCATGTTTCAGGGCATCCAAACAGAGAAGATCTTCGAGACATGTATCAATGGGTAAAACCAAAATGTGTTATTCCAGTGCATGGTGAACATAGACATATGATAGAACACATTAGCTTTGCAAAAGAAATGCAAGTACCTAATCCTGTTCAAGTAGAAAACGGTGATATAGTAAGATTGTCTCCAGGCGATAAACCTGAAGTTTATGACAAAGCACCAAGTGGAAGGCTATATCTAGATGGCAGTATAAGTGTAGACGAAGATGCTCAATCTATAAAAGATAGAAAAAATTTAAGTGCAAATGGCTATCTAGAAGTAACTATTATGATTACTCCAAAAGGCAATATTCATAATAATCCGATTCTTAGTTTTAGAGGTTTGCCTGTAGACGATAAAGATGACTTTATTTACGGTATTGAATATGAAATAGAAAAAACAGTTAGAACATTTAAGATAAGCAATAAGCAACAAGAACACAATTTAATTGATGCATTAAAGATTTGCTGTCGAAAATTTTCAAAAGAAAAAACTGGAAAAAAACCTTTTACGAATATTAATTTAGTAAAAATTTAATGAGTGTCACTGGTTTAGCGATTATTTATATAATAATTTGGTGGGTAGTTTTCTTTGCTATTTTGCCAATTGATGTAAACAGAAACAAATCTGTTATAATTGATGGTGAGGACCCTGGATCACCAGAAAACCCGAAAATGTTAAAAAAATTCTTATATTGTACTGGAATAACCACTATTATTTTTGTGATAATTTACTTATTAATGAAATATGAATATCTAAATTTAAGAGATATTGTAGTTTAAAATGCTTTTATCAAATTCATTTATTCCAGTACTTAAAAATAACCCATCAGAGGCTAAAATTAAATCACACCAACTTATGTTAAGAGTGGGAATGATTAAGCAGGCATCGGCAGGTATTTATTCATGGTTGCCATTAGGTTTTAAAGTGATGAAAAAAATTGAAAATATTGTTCGTCAAGAACAAAATAAAATTGGAGCACAAGAAATATTAATGCCTACTATTCAATCAAGTGAAATTTGGAAAGAGAGTGGTCGTTATGAAGATTATGGTGAAGAAATGTTAAGAATTACAGATCGACAAAATAGAGAAATGTTATATGGACCAACAAATGAAGAACAGGTAACAGAAATTTTTAGATCATCAATAAAATCTTATAAGTCCTTGCCACAGTTACTTTATCATATTCAATGGAAATTTAGAGATGAAATAAGACCAAGATTTGGAATTATGCGTGGAAGAGAATTCTACATGAAGGATGCATATTCATTTGATATTTCAGATGATGAAGCATTATATTCCTATAATAAATTTTTTCTTTCTTATTTAAGAACTTTTAAAAAATTATCATTAACGGCAATACCAATGGCAGCTGACACTGGTCCAATAGGTGGAAATTTATCACATGAATTTATAATTCTTGCTGAAACTGGTGAAAGTAAAATTTTTACAGATAAAAGAATCTTTGAACTAAACAGTGATGATACAAATTTAGAAAAAAAATCATTAGATAATATGAGAAAAAAATACGAACAATATTATGCAGTTACAGATGAAAAATTTAATAAAGAAAAGTTTGAAAAAATAGTTTTAGAAAAAAATAGATTAATTACAAAAGGAATAGAAGTTGGACATATTTTTTATTTTGGAGATAAATATTCAAAAGCAATGGGAGCCTCTGTTGACTTACCGGGCGGAAAAAAAGATTTTGTTAAAATGGGATCATATGGAATTGGTGTATCAAGACTAGTAGGGGCTATAATTGAAGCTAAATATGATGAAAAAAATGAAATCATGAAATGGCCACTGTCTGTTGCTCCTTATGATATTGCGATTATACCTATGATAAATAAAAATGATAACTCAGCACTTGATAAAGCAAATAATATTAATGAAGAGTTAATTAAAAATAATATTGATACAATCATTGACGATACAGATGAAAATTTTTCGTCTAAAATAAAGAAGATGAATCTTATTGGAGCCCCTTATCAAATAATTATTGGTAAAAAGAATGATGGTGATTTATTAGAGTTTAAGGAAACAGGTGGTGAGACTCAAAACTTACCACTTAATAAAATTATAGAAATTATAACAAAACAAAAAAATTCAATTTGATTTCTACACTAGAAAAAGAAATTACTTTTAGATTTTTAATGCAAGGTTGATTTGTAATTTACGGTTTTTTAAAGTTTTTTTCTCAGATTTATTCAAAAGATTATTTAATTTTGATGAAAAATTTTTAACACCTATTATTTTTAGTTTTATATTTTGTTTATGTAATTCATCTATTCTGTTAATTAAAAAGTTTTCTAACAAATTAAATAAAAAATTTACTTCTTTTTTAGGTCTTTTCCAATTTTCAGTTGAAAATGCATATAAAGTGAGAAATTTTATTTTATTTTTAATTGTCTCTTTGATTATTTTTTCTACTGTATTCAATCCAGCTTTGTGTCCTGCATTTCTTGAATTTTTGTACTTTAATCCCCACCTACCATTGCCATCCATTATGATGGCTACATGATTTAATGGGTTCATATAGTCATTATTTCTTTTTCTTTAGATGAGATTTTTTCATCTACAATAGAAATATGTTTGTCTGTTATTGTTTGAACGTTTTTTTCAAAAGATTTTTCTTCATCTTCGCCAATTTCTTTAGATTTAAGAAGTTTTTTTAATTCTTCATTAGCTTCTCTTCTAATATTTCTTATTGAAACTTTACATTTTTCACCCATACTTTTAATCATTTTTTTTAATTCCATTCTTCTTTCTTCATTAAGTTCAGGAATAGGTAATCTAATTAATTGTCCGTCAATTTGAGGATTTAAACCAAGTTCAGATTTTTTTATTGCTGCATCAACTAAAGCTACATTATTTTGATCCCATACTTGTATATTGATCATTCTAGGTTCAGGTGTAGTTATACTTCCAACTTGGTTAATTGGCATTTGCTGACCATAAACATCAACTTTAACTAAATCTAACATTGCGGCATTTGCCCTGCCTGTTCTTAGTGAAGATAATTCTTTTGAAAAAACCTCAATGGTTTTATCCATTTTTAGACTGTATGATTTATCATCAAACATTTATTCACCTATTTTAAATCTTACAAATTCCTTAACTTTTAAATCAGATATAGATAATTCTTTTATAACATCTTGAACTTTTTTTTTAGGTTCCATAACCCATGCTTGAGTTAAAAGAGAATTCTCCTCTTTGAATTTATTCATCTTACCCAAACTTATTTTTTTGGCAATTTCCTCAGGTTTTCCTGAATTTTTCAATTCTTCTGTTACCAACTCTTGTTCTTTATCTATAATTGATTGATCTATTGAATTTTGATCTAGAGCTAATGGATTGGATGCAGCTATATGCATTGAGAGTTGTTTGCCAAAACTCTTTACATTTTCAGAATTATCTTTTGTTTCTAAAGATACTGCTACTGCTAATTTAGCTAAATTATCTTTAACAACTGTATGTAAATATTTTGAATTAATAGAGCCTTCATTTGAAACAGTTTTAGTTTTACCGATTGTAATTTTTTCACCAATTTTAGCAATTAAGGCAACAAGATTTTCATCTACTGTTTGCCCGTTAGCCATTTTTGATTTTCTTAAATTGTCTAAGTTAGAATTAACATTATTATTTATATCACTTAGTTCTTTCACAAAATTAATAAAATCATCATTTTTTGCAACAAAATCTGTTTCACAATTTACTTCAATTAATGAAATTTGTTTTTCATCATCACTTACAGCTATAACTCCTTCCTTAGCATCTCTGGACATTTTTTTTGAAGCTTTTGAAATTCCTTTTACTCTTAAAATTTCAACTGCTTTATCCAAATCACCTCCTGATTCTTTAATAGCTAAATTACAATCTTTAAATCCTGCTCCTGTAGCTTCTCTTAGTTTTTTTACTTTTTCAATATCACTCATTAATTTAAAGTCTCCTTATTTTCTTTAGAGAATTTATTTTCTAATTTTTCTCTATCTAGCTCTTGAATTGTCTTTGAAGATTTTTGGTCATTTTTATTATCAGTTTTTTTAACCTCTTTAGGTGCTGTTTTTTTTGCTGAATCAATTGTCTCTCTTATTAAATTACAATAAAGATCAATAGCTCTTCTTGCATCATCGTTACCCGGTATTGGAAAATCAATTCCATCTGGGTTTGAGTTACTATCTAAAATTGCAATGATAGGAATACCTAATTTTACAGATTCTTGAATAGCAAGAGACTCGTAGTTAGTATCAATTATAAAAACTAAATCAGGAATTTTTTTCATTTCAGCTATACCACCCAAAGATCTTTGTAATTTATCTTTTTTAACGCTCATCTTTAAGAGTTCTTTTTTAGTAAAACCTCTATTTTCAGCTACAAGATCTGTTTCTAATTTTTTTAATTTTTTTATAGAATTTGAAATTGTGCCCCAATTAGTTAGCATACCTCCTAACCATCTATAATTTACAAAGTATTGATCTGTTTCTTTCGCTACTTCCGCTATTGCCTCTGAAGCTTGTTTTTTAGTCGAAACAAAAAGAATTTTACCATTATTTGAAATAGTTTCATAAATTTTTTGTAAAGCAACCTTAGTTAATTCTAAAGTTTGTGTTAAATCAATAATATGTATTGAATCTCTTTTACCAAAAATATATTTCTTCATTTTTGGATTCCATCTCAATGTTTTGTGTCCTAAATGAACACCTGCTTCTAGTAGTTGTTGAATTGTAACATTAGGTATTTTCATATTTATTCCCGGTTAAGCCACCATAGTAATTTCCATTTAAGGACCGGAGGTATAAAACCAAATACTATGTGCGTATTAGTTAATTTAAAAGGGGTATTTACTAATAATTTTAAATTAAAACAAGTGAAAATTATTCAATATTCAGGCTGATTTCTTTATTTCTTAAAATATTAATAGACTTTCTATCAACATTTCTTAAAGTTTTAAGTCTGAATGTGGTAGTTTGAGAACTATCTGAAATATTAATATTAACCAAAGTATCACCTTTTTCATCTAAAAAATTCTGAATAACTTTGAGCTGTGAATCTGAGGAAAGATTTAAAGTTATTTCATTTATAGAGCTATTAAATAGGTCTTTCAATGATGCAATTTTTCTAACATTAATTCTTTTTGTTTTATCTTCGTCTAGAGAAATAGTTTTTGTTAGTGTTAATATTAGTGATGATCCCTCCTTTAAATTATTTCGATTTAGCTCCAAAATGTCGGAAAAAATGAATAACTCAAAAACACTCGTTAAATCAGTTAATTTTAATACAGCATAAGAATTGCCTTTGGCAGTTTTTCTTTCAGTGACTTTAAGTAATGTTGCTGCAATGTTATTTTCTTTAATTTTATCGTCTTGATAAAAATTTTGATAATCAATAATTCTATAATCATCAAAAATTTCCTTAAACTGATTTAAAGGATGATCTGAAATGAAAAAACCAACTGCTTCAAATTCTTTTGATAATCTCTCTTCAAATTCCCAATCTTTTATATCTTCTAAAATATTTATTTTATTTTCTTCACTGTCTCCAAATAGATCAATTTGATTGGCTGTTTTATTATCAAAATCATTTTTAGATTTTGTAATTATATTGGGTATAGAATTAAATATTGACTGTCTATTATCGTTAAGATTGTCAAAAGCTCCTGCTTTTACTAAGCCTTCCAATTGTAATTTATTTATATCTTTAGGGTCTACTCTTTCGATAAAATCATTAATTGAATCAAAATCTCCATTAGTCATTCTTTCTTTAACTATATTTGATATAGCTTCAGATCCTACTGCTTTAATACCACCTAGAGCATAATAAAATTTTTCATTTTCAGTTCTAAAATCAGAATAACACTGATTTATATCTGGTCTTATTACTTCAATGTTAAGTCTTTTTAGTTCTTCATAAAATTCACTCAATTTATTTTGATTTGAAATATCCATGCTCATTGAGGCTGCAATAAATTCTTTTGGGTAATATGTTTTTAAATAAGCTGTTTGATAAGAGATTATCGCGTAAGCTGCTGCATGACTTTTATTAAAACCATATTCTGCAAAGGGTTCAATTTTTAAAAAAATTCCTGCCGCAACATCTTTGCTAATGCCGTTATTTACTGCTCCAGTTATAAAATTTTGTTTTTGCTTTTCTAATTCTGCTCTTTTCTTTTTTCCCATAGCTCTTCTTAAAATATCTGCTTGACCAGCTGTAAAACCAGATAACTTTTGAGCAATTTGCATCACTTGTTCTTGATAAATAATTACGCCGTATGTAGGTTTTAAAATATCTTCTAATAGTGGATGAAGATAATCTGGTGTTTTTCTTCCATGCTTACAATCATTATATATTGGGATATTACTCATTGGACCTGGTCTATATAAAGCAACCAAAGCAATTATATCTTCAATGTGGTTTGGCTTCATATGAATTAAAGCATCTCTCATTCCGGCACTTTCTATTTGGAATAAACCAACTGTTTTACCAGACGACATTAGTTCAAATACTTTTGGATCTTCGAAACTTATATCTTGGATGTCAAAATCTTTTTGTTTTTTTCTAACTAATTTTTGTGTGTTATTTATTACTGTTAATGTTTTTAATCCTAAGAAATCAAATTTAACTAAACCTGCATTTTCAGCTGAATACATATCAAATTGTGTTGATGGTAATAACAAATTTGCAGATGAGTCTTTATATAGCGGTACAACCTCAGTTAATTTTTTATCTGCAATTACAACACCGGCTGCATGAGTTGCTACATTTCTATTTAAACCCTCTAATTTTAATGAAAGATCGGTTAATTTTTTAACTCTTGGGTCTTCATTAATCAATTTTTGAAGTCTTGGCTCACCAGCAATACATTCTAGTAAGGTTTGAGGTCTGGAAGGGTCAAAGGGTATCATTTTTGAAATACTATCAACAAATCCGTATGGAAGTCCTAAAACTCTGCCAACATCTCTAATAACCATTCTAGCTTTAAGTTTACCGAATGTAATAATATGCGCTACACTATCCTTATATTTTTTAGTCAGATATTCGAATACTAAATCTCTTTTATCCTCACAAAAATCAATATCAAAGTCTGGCATAGAAATTCTATCTGGGTTTAAAAATCTCTCAAAAATAAGATTATATTTAATTGGATCAACATCTGTAATTGACAAACACCAAGCAACCAATGACCCTGCTCCAGAACCTCTTCCAGGTCCAACTGGAATATCATTATTTTTAGCCCATTTAATATAATCAGAAACAATCAAAAAATAACTTGAATAATCCATTTTAATAATAATTTCTAATTCATGATCTAATCTGTCTTTATAATTCAAAAAAATTTCACTATCTTTTAACTCATTCTCTTTAAGATTAAAAAATTTAATAAATTTTTCTTTGAGACCATCAAAGGAATTTTTCTTTATTATTTCGCTAGCATTGCCATCATTAGATGAGCTTATATTTGGTAAAATAGGTTTAGAAAAAAGAGGTCTAAAGTTACATCTATAAGGGAAGTTGTAATTATTTTCTAATGCTTCTGGTAAATCAGAAAATAATTCTGACATTTCATTATCATTTTTTAAATAATGTTCTGAGCTGTATTTAACTCTATTTTTTTCAGTAATATATGTTTTGTTTCCTATACATATAAGCGCATCATGAGCTTCTTGCATGTCTTTAGTTAAATAAAAAACCTCATTGGTTGCAATTATAGGTACCTCCAATATTTTTGATTGTTCTAGGTTAAATTTTTCAAAACTATCCTCATTAATGTCATTGTGTCTTTGAATTTCTAAATAAAATTTATCTCCGAAAATTGTTTTAAATCTTTTATAAAAATTATTTATTTCATTAAATTTACCTTTATCGAATAATTTTCCAAAGAAGCCAGATATTGATCCTGAAAAGATTGAAATACCATAGGTTTTCAATTTTAATAAATCATCAATTTTTAAATGAGGATCAGATGTATCGTTATTTTCTAAATACGATCTTGATGATAATTCAATTATCTTTTTATATCCATTAAGGTCTAAGGCAAATAAAGGTAATAAACCAATTGTATCTTCAAATTCAAAATTTATTTGTGTTCCAATAATTGGTTGAGTTCCAATTTTTGATAATTTATCAGAAAATTCAACTGCACCACACAAATTTAATGTATCACATAATCCTAATGAATTAATCTTTAGTTCTTTAGCCTTATCTTTTAATTCATCAATTTTGATGGCTCCTTCACAAATTGAATACTGGGAATGTATTTTTAAATGATTAAATTTTTTATGATTAGACTCTAGCATTAGTAGACTTTATATTACCATCTACTATTTCCAATAAACAATCTGACTTATTTGCTAAAAATCTATTATGAGTTGCAAATATTATCAATCTTTGTCGGTTAATTTGTTTTTTTAATAGTCTAAATATCTCCAAAGAAGTTTTTTTATCGAGACTTCCTGTTGGTTCATCAGCGAGTATTATATTAGGCTCATTAATTAATGCTCTAGAAATTGAAACCCTTTGTTTTTCCCCGCCAGAAAGTTCGTTTGGATAATGATTAAGCCTATTTGAAAGACCTACTTTTTTTAAAATATGTTTTGCTTTAATTATAGCCACCTTTTTTTCATTACCTGCAGATAAAGATGCAAGATATACATTCTCCAAAGCTGTAAAATCAGATAACAAATTATCTTGTTGATAAACAATACCGATATTCCCTGCTCTGAATATGTCATTTTTTTGATTATCATTAAAATCTATATATTTATCCTGGAACTTAATTGTTCCAGCGGATGGTTTATCTATTAGTGAAATTATGTTTAACAAGGTTGATTTTCCTGATCCAGATGGACCCATTAAAGAATAAATCTTACCTAATTTAAATTTAAAGTTTAATTTTTTTAAGACATTTACACTTTTTTTTTCAAAAAAAGTCTTAGATAAATTTTTTAATTCAATATAATTATTCATACTTTAAAGATTTTACTGGATCAAGTTTGGCAGCTTTCATTGCTGGAAAAATTGAAACTAAAATTGTTATAAAAATTGAACAAATTGAAATTAATAAAATCGAGCCAATATTAATTTCTGATGGCATAGTACTTAAAAAATAAATTTCCTCAGGAAATAATGTTAAGTTAAAAGTAGAGCTAATGAATTCTCTTATATTTTCAACATAATAAGAAAATGTAACGCCTAATAAAATTCCAAAAGCAGTTGCTGTAGTTCCAATAATTGTACCAACAAGAAAAAAAATTTTTATAATAGAGTTATTTAAAACACCAATTGATTTCAATATAGCTATATCTTTAGTCTTATTTTTTACTAAAATTGTTAAACCTGATATAATATTAAATGCAGCAACGATTATTATTAAAGATAAAATTATAAACATAACATTTCTTTCAACTTTTAGAGCTGAAAATAGAGACTTATTCATGTCTGCCCATGTGACCACTAAATCATTGGGAAAAGTGTTTTGAACTATTTTTTTTTGATTTTCAATATTTTGTGGATTTTTAAGATAAATTTCTAAATTACGATCATCTTTAGAAAGATTTGAAAATTCCTCAAGAGTATTTAGGTTTAAAAAAATTATATTATTATCAAAATCAGCTAAACCACTTTCAAAAATTGATGTGACTAAAAACGTTTTTTGTTTTGGTAAATTACCAATAATTGTTTCAACTCCAGATGATGACATTATAGTAATATTATCACCAATATCTAAATCAAGATTGAAACTTAATTCTTTTCCAATAGAAATTGTATTTTTTTTAATTTTTTTATTCTGTCCAATAAAATTTTCATTTTTTATAAATTCTAATTTTGAAAAATCATCTTCAAGATAACCTCTTAGAAGTATTCCTTTTGAACCTTCTTCCCTAATAATTATAGCTTCACTTGAATTACTTAAAATTAAGCTTTCTGAAATTAAATCTAATTTGTTGTTTTTAAAATTAATATAATCTAAAGATTTTTCATATGGTTTGACTGTAATATGTGCATTAAATCCAACAATTTTATTTATTAATTCAGTTCTAAATCCATTCATTACTGACATAACTATGATAAGTACTGCCACACCTAAGCTTATTCCTATAAACGAAAAAATAGAGATAACATTTAAAAAACCATCTTTTTTTCTGGCTTTTAAAAATCTAAAAGTAATTTCTTTTTCTAGTGTAGAAATCAAATTGAATTTTTTTGTTTTGTTATAATTTCTATAATTTTATTAAGTGGTAAGTTTTGAGTCTCACCACCTGTTTCCTTAAACTCTAATAAATCACCATCATTCTTTTTACCAATAATTATTTGATAAGGGGCTCCAATAAGATTCATCTTCTTTATTTTAGACGAAAAATTTTCATCTGTATCGTCAATGATTGTATCAATATTATTTTTAATTAACTCTTCATTAATATTATTTGCTTTATCAAGTGCTGAGTTATCATTTTTATTTATCATAGGTATAATCGCAATATCATAAGGAGCAACAGACAGTGGCCATTTCATGATTTCATTTTTTTCATCATATTTAGCTTCAATTATAGCCCCTACTAGTCTTGATACACCAATTCCATATGATCCCATTTTAACAAAATCTTTTTTTCCGCCCGGTAAGTCAACAGAGGCTCCCATTGCTTTTGAATATTTATCTCCAAAATAAAAAATATGTCCAACTTCTATTCCTTTTGTAATTAATCTATTTTTTTCTAAAACTATTTTTTCAAACTTTTCTTTATTAAATTTTTCATCTGTAACTGCATAATATTGTTCGTATTTTTTTCTCATATTATCTAATGATTTTTTTTCTAAATTTGTATCATCACTGTTTAGTTCAAAGATTCTTTTATCTGTAAAAATTTTACTTTCACCAGTTTCAGCAAGAATTATAAATTCATGTGATAAATTTCCACCTATTGGACCAGTGTCAGCTGCCATTGGTATTGCCGTTAATGATAATTTTTTAAAAGTTCTTAAATAAGAAAGAAAAAATTTATTATAGGAATATAATGCTTCATCATCTGAAATATCAAATGAATATGCATCCTTCATGTAGAATTCTCTTCCACGCATAATTCCAAATCTTGGTCTTATTTCATCTCTAAATTTCCATTGAATATGATAAAGTAACTGTGGCAAGGACTTATAAGATTTTATTGATGATCTAAAAATTTCTGTTACCTGTTCTTCATTTGTTGGTCCATATAACATTTCTCTATTTTGTCGATCTGTAATTCTTAACATTTCTTCACCATAATCTTCATAACGACCACTCTCTTTCCAAATTTCACTTGATTGAATAGTAGGCATTAATATTTCTTGTGCTCCAATTTTATTTTGTTCTTGACGAACAATATTTTCAATTTTTTTCATCACTTTAAAACCTAATGGCAACCATGAATAAATACCTGCCGATGCCTGCTTAATCATTCCCACTCTTAACATAAGTTGGTGTGATTTAATTTTAGCCTCTGATGGGTTATTTTTAAGTACTGGAATAAATGAATTTGATAAAAGCATTTTAAACTACAATATCTCTTAAATTTAGATATTCATATTTCATTAATAAGTAAATTATCACAAAAATAATAGTGGTTATTCCAGTACAATATAAGAATTTTTTTAACATTTTCGGGTTTTCTGGTGATCCAGGGTCCTCACCATCAATTATAACAGATTTGTTTCTGTTTACATCAATTGGCAAAATAGCAAAGAAAACTACCCACCAAATTATTATATAAATAATCGCTAAACCAGTGACACTCATTAAATTTTTACTAAATTAATATTCGTAAAAGGTTTTTTTCCAGTTTTTTCTTTTGAAAATTTTCGACAGCAAATCTTTAATGCATCAATTAAATTGTGTTCTTGTTGCTTATTGCTTATCTTAAATGTTCTAACTGTTTTTTCTATTTCATATTCAATACCGTAAATAAAGTCATCTTTATCGTCTACAGGCAAACCTCTAAAACTAAGAATCGGATTATTATGAATATTGCCTTTTGGAGTAATCATAATAGTTACTTCTAGATAGCCATTTGCACTTAAATTTTTTCTATCTTTTATAGATTGAGCATCTTCGTCTACACTTATACTGCCATCTAGATATAGCCTTCCACTTGGTGCTTTGTCATAAACTTCAGGTTTATCGCCTGGAGACAATCTTACTATATCACCGTTTTCTACTTGAACAGGATTAGGTACTTGCATTTCTTTTGCAAAGCTAATGTGTTCTATCATATGTCTATGTTCACCATGCACTGGAATAACACATTTTGGTTTTACCCATTGATACATGTCTCGAAGATCTTCTCTGTTTGGATGCCCTGAAACATGAATAAATTCAGTTTCTTCTGAAATAACTTCAATTCCATCTTTAACAAGTTGATTGTGTAATTTGTATAATTTCTTTTCATTACCTGGAATTATTTTTGATGAAAATATTACAGCATCACCTTTCTCTATGAATACATCAGGATGCGTATAATTTGAAATTCTCATCATTGCTCCCATTGGTTCACCTTGACTACCTGTACAAAGATATACAATTTTTTCCCTAGAAAAATTTTTTGCCTCTCTTGGATCAATTGGTTCAATTGTTTTTTTTAAATATCCACATTGTCTTGCAGCTTTATAAATTCTATGCATTGATCTTCCAACTAATGAAATTTGTCTTCCTGTTTGTTCAGCACAGTAAAATGCACTTGCCATTCTAGCTACATTAGATGCAAAAGATGTAATTATAACTCTTTTTTTTAACCTATTCATAACATTTAATAAATTTTTTCTTACATCTGACTCTGAGCCAGATCTTCCAGCGCTAAATACATTAGTAGAGTCACAAATCATTGCTAAAACTCCTTCTTCTCCAATTTCCTTTAATCGTTTTGAATTAATATTTTCACCAACTAACGGGTTAGGATCAACTTTCCAATCTCCTGTGTGTAAAATAATTCCAGCTGGAGTTTTTATTCTTAGACCATTAGGTTCTAAAATAGAGTGTGTTAAAGTGATATATTCTATCTCAAAAGGATCAAGAATAACCTTACCATTCAATTCAACAATTTTGAGATCATTTGTTATATCTATATGTTTTTCCTTGAATTTTTCTCTTATCAATACTGCTGTAAAAGGTGTAGCAAAAATTTTACATTTTAATTTTGGCCAAAGATGTGCAATTGCACCAATATGATCTTCATGAGCATGTGTTAAAACGATACCTAATAAATTGTCTTTTCTCTCAACAATAAAACCTGGATCAGGATATATTAAATCAACACCAGGAATAGTATCATCAGCAAAAGTTACTCCAATATCAACCATAATCCACTTATGGTCTCCAGGTTCACCATAACCGAATAGGTTCATGTTCATTCCTATTTCACCAGATCCACCTAAAGGACAAAATAATAATTCATCTTTCATGTTATTTAATTAATTTTGAAATCTTTATTAGACCATTAATTGTAATATCTTGATTATGACTTACTTTCATTTTAATTGAGTTCTTAAATAAATTTGAAAATCCACCAGTAATAATTACTTTAAATGATTTTCTAGTTTCTTTCTTAATTAAATATAAAATATTGTCAATTAAACCCGAATAACCCCAAAAAAAGC
>CACGBI010000017.1 GCA_902571235.1 uncultured Pelagibacteraceae bacterium | reverse complement strand
TGATATCGGTGGTGAGTCAACAAAACCAGGATCAAAAAAAATTAAAGAAAATTTAGAATGGAATAGAATTAACAGCATCTTAAAATTAGTTATAAAAAAAATACCAATTTCTTTAGATACAAGAAAATCAAATATTATGAAGAGAGGTATAAAGCTAGGTGTAAAGTTAATAAACGATGTTTCGGGATTAAATTTTGATAGTGAAACTATAAACGTGTTAAAAAAATATAAAATTCCTTTTGTAATTCATCATTCACAGGGTGAGCCAGAGAACATGCAACATAAACCAAGTTATAAAAATGAATTGTTAGATATATATGATTTTTTTGAAGAGAAGATTAAATTACTTAGATCAAAAGGTATAAAACATAATAATATAATTTTAGATCCAGGAATAGGTTTTGGAAAAAATTTGAAACATAATATGAGTTTGATACACAATATTTCAATTTTTCATTCAATGGGTTTTCCTATACTAGTTGGCAACTCAAGAAAAAGTTTTATTAAGAGATTGTCAGGTAAAAATGATAGTAAGGCACGGATTGGTGGTACAATGGCTTCTTCAATTTTTTTAATGATGCAAGGGGTTCAAGTTTTAAGAATTCATGATGTTAACGAAATAATACAAGGAATAAAAGTTTTTAAAAAGATAATAAATAATTAATGACAAAGAAATATTTTGGTACCGATGGTATTAGGGGGCCTATCAATAGTAAAAATATAAATGGAGATATGTTCTTTAAATTTGGTTTAGCGAGCGGAACTTACTTTAAATCTCAAAAAAAAAAAAACAAATAGCAATAATTGCAAAAGATACAAGATTATCAGGTTATACACTAGAACCAGCATTAGTCTCTGGACTAGCATCAGCAGGAATGCATGTTTATACTTTAGGACCACTTCCTACAAATGGTTTGGCAATGCTTACAAAAGTAATGAGAGCTAATATGGGAATTATGATTACCGCTTCTCACAATCCACACAATGATAATGGTTTAAAATTATTTGGACCTGATGGAATGAAACTTTCAGATAAAATCGAAAAAAAAATTGAAAATCTTATAGATAAAAAAATTATAAATAATCTTTCAAAACCAGAAAAATTAGGAAGAGTAAAAAGATTAGAAACTGGAACTAAAGATTATATTAAAATTTTGAAAAAAAATTTTAGTAAGGAATTTAATTTACGGGGATTAAGAATAGTAATTGATTGTGCAAATGGAGCTGGTTACAAAGCTGGACCGGAATTGTTAAGATCTTTGGGTGCTAAAGTCATAGCTATTGGAGTTAATCCCAATGGATTAAATATTAATAAAAACTGTGGCTCAACATTCCCTGAAAAGATTAAGTTAGCAGTAAAAAAAAATAAAGCCCATATTGGTATCTCATTAGATGGAGACGCTGATAGAATTATTATGTGTGACGAAAAAAGCAACATTATTGATGGAGATCAAATCATTGCTGCTTTAGCCACAAGATGGAAAACTAAAAAAATGCTAAAAGGAGGTGTTGTTGGAACATTAATGTCTAATTATGGTTTAGAAAAATATCTTAAAAGAGAAGGTATTAAATTTATACGTGCCAATGTTGGTGATAGATACGTAAAAGAAAAAATGCAAAAAAATAAATTTAATTTAGGTGGTGAACAGTCAGGTCATATTATTTTGGGGAAATTTGCAACCACAGGAGATGGCTTGCTTGTTGCTTTAGAATCGTTATTTGCTCTGAGAAAAGGAAAAAAAGCTAGTGAATTTTTTCAGAAATTTAAAAAAACACCTCAGTTATTAAAAAATATTGAAGTAAAAGATAAAAATATAATTAATAAACCAGAGATTAAAGATTCAATAAAATTAGCATCAAAATTAATTAGGCAAAAAGGAAGATTACTGGTACGAAAATCAGGTACAGAGTCAAAAATAAGAGTAATGGGAGAAAGTGATAATAAAGCTCTTCTTTCCAAATGTGTGAATATTATTGTAAAAAAAATTAAATAATTTGAAACTTAGATCAAACATTTTGATTATTGCGGGATCTGACTCATCTGGAGGTGCAGGAATTCAAGCAGATATTAAAACAGCCACATGTTTAGGTGTTTATGCTATGACAGCAGTGACTGCTATTACTATTCAAAATACAAGAGGTGTCAAATCTGTGGTGTCTATACCCGCTAATGAAATATTCAATCAAATAATCTACACCTCAAAAGATATCAAACCTAATGCTATAAAGATTGGAATGCTTCATTCAAATCAAATAATAAATAAAGTATTTAAAGCCCTAAATGAAATCAAAACTAAAAAAATAATTTTAGATCCTGTTATGGTAGCAAAAGGAGGCTCCAAACTGATAAATGATCAAGCGATCAGCTTGATGAAAAAAAAATTACTTAAGAAAGTACATCTTATTACCCCCAATGTTCCTGAAGCTGAAATTTTAAGTAAAATTAAAATTAATACGAAAGAAGATATGATTTTTGCCGCAAAAAAGTTAATCAAATTCGGTGTAGCAAATGTTTTAATTAAGGGTGGTCATTTAAAATCAAAGAAAGTACATGATATATTTGTAAATAAAAATGAAATTAAAATATTTTCAAGTAATAGATTAAACACTAGAAATACCCATGGGACTGGGTGTACATTATCAACAGCCATTGCTTCTTTTCTTTCATGTGGAAAACCCTTAAAGAAATCTTGTGAGCTAGGAATTAAATATGTAAATTCTGCAATATTAACCAATCCAAAAATTGGAAAAGGACATGGTCCAATAAACCATTTAAATTCTATTGAGATAAATAAAAAATATAAATAATGAGAAATATTGTAGTTGTAGGATCACAATGGGGAGATGAGGGAAAGGGAAAAATAGTAGATTGGCTTTCAGAGCAAGCCGATGTTGTCATTAGATTTCAAGGCGGCCATAATGCTGGACATACTTTGGTAATTGATGGAATTACTTATAAGCTTAGACTTCTGCCTTCAGGTATTGTGAGAAAAAATAAAATTTCTATTATAGGTAATGGAGTAGTTGTTGACCCTTGGGCTTTGATAAATGAAATAAATGAAATTAGAGAAAAAGGTGTAGATGTGACACCAGATAATTTTATGATCTCTGAGGCAGCAAATCTTATTCTACCATTTCATAGAGAAATGGATGAAATAAGAGAAGATGCTGCTGGAAAAGGCAAAATAGGAACTACCAGAAGAGGAATAGGACCTGCTTATGAAGACAAAGTGGGTAGACGCTCTATTAGGGTGATGGATTTAAGATCAGAAAAAAATTTAGATCAAAGATTAGAAACAGTATTATTACATCATAATGCAATTAGAAAAGGTTTAGGAAAAAAAATTTTTAAAAAAGATCAACTTAAAAAAGATTTATTAAAAATAGCCCCAGATATATTGAAATTTTCTGAACCTGTTTGGTTAAAGATTGATCAATTTAAGAAACAAAAAAAAAGAATATTATTTGAAGGTGCACAAGGTATCTTGCTTGATGTGGACCATGGCACTTATCCATTTGTTACATCCTCAAATACTGTAGCATCAAGTGCTGCTACTGGAACTGGTTGTGGGCCTAATTCAATCAATTATGTTCTTGGTATAACAAAAGCATACACAACAAGAGTTGGTGAGGGACCATTTCCAACTGAGTTAGTTGATGAAGTTGGTGAATTATTGGGAACAAGGGGAAAAGAATTTGGAACAGTTACTAGCAGAAAAAGAAGGTGTGGGTGGTTTGATGGAGTTTTAGTAAGACAAACAATAAAAGTTTCAGGTATTGATGGTATTGCACTTACTAAACTTGATGTTTTAGATGAATTAGATGAAATAAAAATCTGTGTAGAGTATGATTTAAATGGTAAAAAAATCAATTATCTTCCTGCAGCGGTTGAAGATCAATTGAAGATTAAACCAATCTATAAAACTTTCGATGGATGGAAAACATCAACAAATGGTATTAAAAATATTAATGATTTGCCTGATAATGCAAAAAATTATATATTTGCAATTGAAGATTTTATTGGAGCTAAAATATCGAGTATCTCAACAAGCCCTGAAAGAGATGATACAATCTTGGTTGAAAATCCTTTTGAAATTTAGTTTACAGGCAAAAGATTTTTAGATTTTGCCAATAAAAGCATATGCTTTTGTAATTTTTCAAAAGCTTTATTTTCAATTTGTCTTATTCTTTCTCTGCTCACTTTATATTTTTTGCTTAGGTCCTCTAGAGTAGTTGGATTATCATTTAATCTTCTTGAATAAAGTATTTCCTTTTCTCTTTGATTTAACACTTTAATTGAATTCTTAAGAAGGTCTTTTCTTTGTTCCATCTCTTCATGATGTGCAAACTTAAGATCGTGATCTAATTCTTTATCTACTAACCAATCTTGCCATTCATCTCCATCCTCTCCGACTTGAGCATTTAAAGAAAATTCTTTTCCAGAAAGTCTTCTGTTCATTGAAACTACTTCATCCTTACTAACATCAAGTTTATTTGCGATTTCATCTACATGCTCATCTCTAAGATCACCTTCGGATCGAGGAGCAATTTGATTCTTAAGTTTTTTTAAGTTGAAAAATAATTTTTTTTGAGCTGTTGTAGTTCCAATTTTTACTAAACTCCATGATCTTAAGATATATTCTTGTATTGATGCTTTGATCCACCACATAGCATATGTTGCAAGTCTAAAACCTTTTTCAGGCTCAAATTTTTTGACAGCTTGCATCAAGCCAACATTTCCCTCAGAAATCATTTCATTAACTGGTAGACCGTAACCTTTATATCCCATTGCTATTTTAGCAACTAGTCTTAAGTGACTTGTTACTAGTTTTTCTGCTGCTTTAATATTTCCAGTTGTTTTCCAATTTTTAGCTAACATATATTCTTCTTCAGCATCAAGCATTGGAAATTTTTTGATTTGATCAAGATAAGCAGATAGACCACCTTCATTACTTAAAATTGGCAAATTATTATTCATAGTAAAACTTTCGATAGTTATGTAATTAAATATTTTGTTTTTTCAATGATTAAGTTTTTTTGTTTTTCTTAGTTTTTTAAGGATATTATTAAGTTCATTTGGCAACTTTGAGTCAAAAATCATTTTCTCTTTTTTTTGAGGATGAAAAAAGCCTAATGTCTTAGCATGTAAAAATTGTCTACCTAAACCAACTAAAAGATTGTTAAGTTCTAGATCAATATTTTTAATTTTTTTAAATTTTTTTTTATATTTATCATCCCCAACAATGCTATTTCCTAAATAATTCATATGAACTCTTATCTGATGTGTTCTTCCTGTTTCTAACTTACACTCCACAAGAGTTAACGTGGGTGTATTTTTATTTTCAAAAACTTCTAAAGTTTTATAATTTGTAATTGCTTTTTTTCCTTTCGTTTGACTTACCTCCATCATTTGACGATTTTTTGAACTTCTAGTTATAAAAGTTTCAATCTTACCAATTGATGGTCTGAGTTTTCCCCAAATCAACAATTGATAAGACCTTAAAATTTTGTGCTTATTAAATTGAGAAGATAAGTTTTCATGTGTCAAATTATTCTTAGCAATAACTACTAATCCAGAAGTATTTTTATCAATTCGATGAACAATTCCTGGCCTTAATTCATCACCAACATTAGATGATAATTTTTTATCATAATTTATTAATGCATTAACTATAGTGTTATCATAATTTCCAGCTCCTGGATGCATTACAATTCCAGCTGGTTTATTAATAACAATTAAATCATCGTCTTCATAAACTATATCTAGATTGTATTTATAAGGTTTTAAAGATGCCTTTTTAGGTTCTGGAATTTGAATAATTATTTTGTCATTTATTGATATTTTTTTTGATGGATCATCAATTACTTGATCATTTATTTTTAAGTTTTTTCCTAAAATTAGATTTTTTATTCTTGTTCTACTTATTTCCTTGTTGTGTTTATTAATAAAAGAGTCAACTCTAGTATTTTGGTCTTTTTCATCCACAATTAAATTTATTTTTTTTCCCATAAAATAATATATTAATATTATACGCGCTTGTAGCTCAACTGGATAGAGCGCCTGACTTCGGATCAGGAGGTTCTGGGTTCGACTCCTAGCAGGCGCGCCATTTATTCTCCAATATTTATCAAAGTCCCCTTATCTCTTGCCTTATCAAAAGAATAATAAAATACATAAATCGATAAAATTAAGTAAAATAAGTTCAGATAAAGTGCATTAAAAATATTTTCATAATTAACCATTCCATTAACCAATATATTTCTAGTTTCTTCAAAAATATAGACCAACGGAAGTGCAAATGCTATTGACTGAAAAATTTCTGGTAATATTTCAACAGGATAATATATGCAGCCAAATGGAGCTAGCAAAAACATAGTTGACCAAGCTATGTTTTCAAAAGATGGTCCAAATCTTAATAAACCAGCTGAAACAAACAAACCAAGTGTAATACCAAAAGTATATAAACTTAAAAAAAGATAAGCTAATGGTAGCCCAAGGTTTAATATAGATATACCAAATAATGGTGAGGTTAATAGTATTGCAGGAACTAAACCGATTAATGCTCTTATTAAAGCTGTAATAACAAGAGAGGTAATAATTTCACTTATTTTCATTGGTGCGATAAAAAGATTTGTAAAATTTCTACTCCAAATTTCCTCTAAAAATAACATATTAAAACCAATGCTTGTTCTAAACAAAAAGTCATAAAGAATGGCACAAGAAAGAATTACCCCAACGGCACCACTGTAATAGGAGCTATAGGAAGCAAAAAAATTAGATATAAATCCCCAAAGGGTAATTTGGATTGAGGGCCAATATACCAAATCTAAAATTCTTGGAAAGGATCTGGTTATTAAATAAAAATGTCTTAAAAAAAGACCATATATTCTGGTTATATTCATTTTTCTTTTCTTGCAATTTCTAAAAAAACTTCTTCTAAATTTTTTCTCCCATACTTTGTAATCAATTCAGTCGGTGTTCCACTATCAACTATCAAGCCATCTTTCATCATTAATACAGAGCTACATAATCTTTTAACCTCACTCATATTGTGTGAAGCAAGTAAAACTGAAATTTTTTTTTCTTTTTTATAATTTTCTAGAAAAGATCTAATAAAATCTCCTGTTTCAGGATCTAAAGAAGCAGTTGGCTCATCTAAAAGAAGAACAGCAGGATCGTTAATTAATGCTTTGGCAAGACTAACTCTGTTTTTTTGTCCAGAAGATAACTCTCCAGTGATTTTATTTAATAGCTCGTTTAGTCTAAGTTTGTCAGCTAGATAATTTATACGTTCATCTAGCTTTCTTACATTATATAATTTACCGTATACAATTAAGTTTTGTTTTACTTTTAGTTTCTTAGGCAACTCAATATAGGGTGAGATAAAATTCATTTTATGTAAAATAGAAATTTTATTTTTTTCTATATTTGTTCCATTGATTAAAACCTTACCTCTGGTTGGTTTCAAAAGCCCTAATATCATTCCAATTGTAGTAGTTTTTCCACAACCGTTTGGACCCAGTAGACCCACCATCTCATCTTCATTAATTTTAAAACTAATATTGCTTACCACTTCTTTAGTTTCAAATTTTTTTGATAGATTTATTACTTCAATTGAATTAGGCATCAGTATTTAGAAGCTCTTTTAAGCCTATCATTGATCGTTTTACCAAGACCTCTATTGGGTATTCTTTCAATTGCTATTTTCTTAAAACCATCTTTCTTAATTTTTCTTAAGGTTGAATACAAAACTTTAGCAGCTTCGTTCATGTTATTTGTTTTTGATAAATAATAATAACTTTTTAATTTAATTTTTCTTTTTTTGATTAATACAAATGCCTCATGTTTATGGGGTGTTCTTACATTTATTCTTAAGGGCAATCCAGGAGAATAATGAAGTGCAAATAAGCCAGGAGAAATTTTTTGTTTTGTATTTGTTTTAATGGATAATTTTTTTTTTAAAACTTTTTCAATTTTTGATGTATCTAAACCACCATATCTTAAAATTGAAGGTTTTTCTAAGAGGTTCAAAATTGTAGATTCAACTCCAATTTTACATTTTCCACCATTTAGAATAAATTTAATTTTTATTCCAAATTCATCCTGGACATCAGAAACTTTAACCGAGCTTAATCCTGAAGAAATATTAGCACTAGGAGCGGCTAAAGGATAGTTTAAATTTTTTAATAACTTTCTAAACAAATAATGTTTAGGAAATCTCACAGCTAAAGTATTTTTATTATTTGTAACAAATTTTGAAATTTTAGAATTTTTTTTTAATTTTAAAACATAAGTAATGGGTCCTGGAGAAAACTTTTTATAAAGTTTTAAAAAGTTATCATTTAAATCACAATCTTTTTTAAGTTGGTCAATATTGTAATAATGTACAATAAGGGGATTATTTATAGGCCTTTTTTTTAATTTATATATTTTTTTTATCGCAATATTTGAATAAGCATTGCCAGCTAAACCATATACAGTTTCTGTTGGTACAGCAATACAGTCTTTATTATCTAAATATTCTTTAGCTTTTTTGATATTTGATTGAATAGTTTTCATGTATTAATAATTATTATTATATGAAAGATAAAATTTTACCACCTGAATATGATCAAAGCTCTCTAGAGGAGTTAACAGAAAAAGCAGACAAAATAATTAACTCGTTAGAAAAGCAAAATGATTTAAATAATTCAGTTGATAGTTATCAAGAACTTATAAGGTTAAATAATATAATTGAAAAAAAATTCCAAAAAAATTTAAAATCAATTAGTGAAGAAACTAATAAAAAGATTAAAGAGATAATAAAAAAAAATGAAAAAACAGCTTAATAGAATTGCCAAAGATACAAATTTGTTCTTAAAAAAATATATTAATAAACAAAATAACTCAGATTTAATGTCAGCTATGAAGTACGGTCTTTTCCCTGGTGGAAAAAAAATAAGATCTAAAATCTTAATTGATATTGGCTCCCTTTTTTCAATTAACTATAAAACATTAATTGCTATAGGTGCTGCCGTAGAATGTATTCATGCATATTCTCTAATCCATGATGATTTGCCATGTATGGACGATGACAATCTTAGGAGAGGAAAACCATCTACTCATATCAAGTATGGTGAGTCTACAGCAGTCTTAGCTGGGAATTCATTACTTACCATGGCATTTGAAATTCTTGCAAGTCCTAATTTAAAGTTGAATGAAAAAATTAAAGTTAATTTAATAAAAAAACTATCAGAATATTCTGGTCATTTAGGAATAGCTGGCGGACAATATTTAGACTTAAGTTATGAAAAGAAAAAAACCTCGAAAAATAAAATAATCGAAATGGAAATAAAAAAAACAGGTAAGCTTTTTAGCTTCTGTTGTGTGGCACCTGCAATAATTAAAAATAAAAAATTAAGTGAAATTAAATCTTTTGAGAAAATCGGATCTCAAGTTGGCCTTTTATTTCAAATTTCAGATGACTTGATTGATTTTAAAGGAAATTCTAAGTTAGCAGGAAAAAAAACAGGAAAAGATCAAAAAAGAGGCAAAGCAACTCTAATAAGTTTATTAGGATATAATAATTCCGTTAAATATTGTGATATGATTATAGAAAATATTAATCTAAATTTAATTAAGTATGGTTCAAATACAATAAAAATCAATCATACTTTAAATTATATTTTAAATAGAAACAAATGAAAAAAAATTACAAATTTTTAAACGATATAAATTTTCCTTCAGACTTAAGAAAAGTGCAAGAAAAAAATTTACAGAAAGTTGCAGATGAAGTTAGAGAAGAAATGATAAGTGCTGTTTCAGAAACTGGTGGACATTTAGGTGCTGGGCTTGGTGTGGTTGAATTAACAGTAGCTCTTCATTATGTATTTGATACTCCAAATGACAAATTAATATGGGATGTTGGACATCAATCATATCCACATAAAATATTAACAGGTAGAAAAGATAAAATTAGAACTTTAAGACAAGGAAAAGGTCTATCTGGTTTTACCAAAAGATCTGAAAGTGAATATGATCCTTTTGGAGCAGCTCATAGTTCAACATCAATATCATCTGCTTTAGGTATTGCAGAAGCCAATAGATTAGAAAGTAAATCATCTAATGTGATTGCTGTAATAGGTGATGGTGCAATTAGCGCAGGTATGGCCTATGAGGCAATGAATAATGCAGGTGCTTCAAAAACAAAGATGATTGTTATTTTAAATGATAATGATATGTCGATTGCAAAACCAGTAGGCGCTATGAGAACATATTTAGCAAAATTATTTACTGGGAAAATTTATTTTAGCTTAAGAGAAACACTTAAATTGATCACATCAGCATTTTCCAAAAGATTTAGTGCTAAGGCAGGTAAAGCAGAAGATTTTTTACGTTCAGCTGTCACCGGTGGAACTTTATTTAACTCTTTGGGTTTTTATTATGCGGGACCAATAGATGGTCATGATTTATCATCACTTGTTCCTATTTTAAAGAATGCTAGAGACTCAAAACATAAAGGCCCAATAATGATACACATTAAAACACAGAAGGGTAAAGGCTATTCATATGCAGAAAAAGCGAACGATCATTATCATGGAGTTTCAAAATTTAATGTAGAGACAGGTGAACAAGTTAAAAGTGGAACTAATCTACCAGCTTATACAAAAGTATTTGCGAACACATTAGTTAAGCACGCAAAAAAAGATAGTAAAATTGTTGGTATAACAGCAGCTATGCCTAGTGGAACAGGTATGGATATATTCGGTAAAGAATTCCCAAATAGAATGTTTGACGTTGGTATTGCTGAACAGCATGCCGTAACATTTGCAGCAGGATTAGCAACAGAAGGGTACAAACCCTATGCAGCTATTTATTCTACATTTTTGCAAAGAGCATATGACCAAGTCGTTCATGATGTTGCTATACAAAGTTTGCCTGTTAGATTTGCAATAGATAGAGCTGGTTTAGTTGGTGCTGATGGCTCAACACATGCTGGTTCATTTGATATTACTTATATATCGACTCTCCCAAATTTTATAGTTATGGCAGCTAGCGATGAAGCAGAGTTAGTCAAAATGATTAATACTTCAGTTGATATTAATGATAAACCAAGTGCAATTAGATATCCTAGAGGAACAGGTCTTGGCATTGAATTACCATCAATCGATGAAAAAATTGAAATTGGTAAAGGAAGAATTATTCAAAAGGGGACACAAGTGTGTATATTAAGTTTAGGTACAAGACTTGAGGAATGTAAATTAGCGGCAGAACAGTTAAAAGCAAAAGGGATTTCAGTAACAATCATAGATGCAAGATTTGTAAAACCTCTAGATGAAAAACTTATTTTAAATAGTGCTAAAGAGCATGAGGTAATGATTACAGTTGAGGAAGGTTCAATAGGTGGATTTGGATCTCATGTTAAGAATTTACTTTCAGAAAAAGGAATATTTGACAAAGGTTTGAAGTTTAGATCGATGACTTTACCTGATAAATTTATTGAACAAGATAATCCAAAAAAAATGTACGAAAGTGCTGGACTAAACAGTAATCAAATTTCAAAGAAAATTTTAGATATTTTATTTGGCAAAGACTCAATAAGAGTTGTTGAAAATTAAATTTTTTAACCACATTGAGCTTTATCCATTAAATAGTGGTCTAACAATACACAATTTATCATAGCTTCACCAATTGGAACTGCTCTTATTCCAACACATGGATCGTGTCTACCTTTGACTGAAATTGTAGTATTTTTTCCAAATTTATTTACAGTTTTTCTAGTTGTTAAAATTGAAGAAGTTGGTTTTACAGCAAATGAAGCAATAATTTCTTGTCCAGTTGAAATTCCACCAAGTATACCTCCAGCATTATTTGAATTAAATTTTAATTTCTTACCTTTTGATGTAATTTCATCAGAATTTTGCTCTCCGCTTAATTGTGCAGAATTCATTCCAGAGCCAATATTTACACCTTTCACAGCATTAATACTCATCAGACCAGACGCTATGTCAGTATCTAATTTTGAATATATTGGGGCACCTAAACCTACTGGAATACCTCTTGCTCTTATTTCAATTACTGCACCACACGATGATCCAGATTTTCTTACACTAAGTAAATATTTTTCCCAAAGTTTAATCATTGATTTGTCTGGACAAAAAAATGGGTTTTTTGAAATTATTTTATCGTTCCATTGACTGGTATCACATCCCAATATTCCTAATTGGGTGACGGCTCCTATAACCTTGAACTTTTTACCTAATTTTTTTTCTAGAACAATCTTTGCTATCGCTCCTGCAGCAACTCTCGCGGCAGTTTCTCTAGCTGAAGATCTTCCACCACCTCTATAATCTCTAATTCCATATTTTTTAAAATAAGTAAAATCTGCATGACCTGGTCTAAATTTATCTTTAATATTTCCGTAATCTTTAGACCTCATATCTTTATTATAAATGATTAAAGAAATAGGTGTCCCTGTAGTTCTACCATCAAAGACTCCAGATAATATTTGAACTTTATCGTCCTCTTTTCTTTGAGTTGTGAATTTAGATTGTCCAGGCTTTCTTTTATCTAATTCGAACTGGATATCTTGCTCTTTTAGATTAATATTAGGAGGACAACCATCAATTATACAGCCAATGGCAGGACCATGAGATTCTCCCCATGTAGTAAAACGAAATAGCTTTCCAAATGTATTAAATGACATTATTTATATTATATAGATTATTTTGTTTAAATTATGAATCAAAAAAACTCTTTAGGACTTAATAGCTGTTTTTTAGATCTGGAAGATCCAATTCAATTATTTCATGAATGGATGGAGGAAGCAAAGAAAACAGAGCCAAATGATCCAAACGCTGTATCTTTAGCAACATCAAATAAGAAAAATATTCCTTCTGTAAGGATGGTTTTACTTAAGGATTTCAATCAAAATGGATTTGTATTTTATACTAATTTAAATAGTCAAAAAGGAAATGAGTTAAAGACAAATCCTTATGCAGCCATGTGTTTTCATTGGAAGAGCTTGTTAAGACAAATTAGGATTGTTGGCAAAATTTCTTTAGTAGCCGATAAAGTTGCAGACGAATATTATTCATCAAGAGAATATGATAGTCGAATTGGTGCTTGGGCCTCTAATCAAAGCGAAGAATTAAAAACAAGAGATCAATTAATACAGTCTATTCAAGGTTTTAAAAAAAAATTTAATGACAAAAAAAATGTTCCAAGACCAAGTCATTGGTCTGGTTGGAATTTATCTCCTGATAGCATTGAATTTTGGCTTGACGGCGATAACAGAATTCATGAGAGACTGAAGTATACCAAAAATAGTCATGGTGGTTGGAAAAAATCTCTACTCAGTCCTTAAAAATTTCGTGATAAACTGAAAGATGTTAAGTTTTTTAGAATATCTTTTTCTTTTGAATTTTTAAAAACACTTAAAGAGTTCGAGGCTAAATTAATATAATGCTGAGCCTTTTGATAACATTCCTTGATAATTTTATATTTTTTTATTAAAAAAATTATATTATCAAAATCATCTTTGGTTCTTATTTCCCTAGTAAATATTTTACTTAAATTTATTTTTTCATCACTACTTGATTTTTGAAAAAGTAAAATGATTGGAAGGGTAATTTTACCTTCAAAAAAATCTTGACCAATTTTTTTACCAAATAATTTTAATTCAGAATTATAATCAAGAGTGTCATCAGCAATTTGAAAAGTTAATCCTAAATTTCTTCCATAAAATTCTAAAGCATCTTTTTCTTTACTTTCAGCGTCTGACAAAATCGCCCCCACCTTTGTTGCAGCTGCGAATAATTCTGCAGTTTTAGCAGAAATTATTTTTAAGTAAGTTTCTTCAAGCATATCAACTTCTCCCTTATGCTCAAGTTGTAAAACTTCACCCTGAGCAATTTTGGATGATGTAGAAGATAATAATTTTAAAACTTCTAAGTTGCCGTCTTCTACCATCATTTCAAAACATCTGCTAAGCAGGTAATCTCCAATTAAAACAGAAGAATGATTGTTCCAAACTTTATTTAAAGTTTCTTTTCCTCTTCTCACAGTACCTTCATCAATAACATCATCATGCATTAATGTTGCACTATGTATTAATTCTACACAAGCAGCTAAATTTATATCTCTTGAACCTTTGGAATATCCACAAAGCTTTGCACTTCCTAAAGTCAGTAATGCTCTTAGTCTTTTTCCACCAGTTTCTATATGATAATCTGTCATCTTTTGAACTAGCTGGACATCACTAGATAATTTTGATTTAATTTTTTCCTCAGTTAAAATTAGTTTTTCTTCTACAGAGTCTTTTAACTGGAAATATGAGTCATTTATCTGGTTTTTAAGCTGTACAACTGTTCCCATAATAATTTTAAAGTAATATAATTAAGTCTTATATATTACTTATCAATTGACGCACCTATTTCTTCAATTATAAGTAGTCTTTATAATCAATAAATAATCCTATAAGAAATAAATATGTTCTCTTTTTTTAAAAAGAAAAAAATTGTAGCCCATTTAAAGTTAAGCGGTGTAATAGGCAATGTAGGAAAGTTTAAACAAGGAATTGATTTTGCTGGACAAGAAGAGTTAATTAAAAAAGCTTTTTCATTAAAAAAAGCCGCATATGTAGCTATATCTGTTAATTCGCCAGGAGGATCCCCAGTTCAATCTCACTTAATTTACAGTTATATTAGAAATCTGGCACAAAAAAATAAAAAAAAAGTTATTGTATTTGCTGAAGACGTTGCTGCATCTGGAGGTTATTTAATTTCTTGCGCTGGAGATGAAATATATGCAAATTCAAGCTCAATTATAGGTTCAATTGGAGTTATATATTCATCTTTCGGTTTTACAGAATTGATAAAAAAAATTGGTGTTGAAAGAAGAGTTCACACTGCAGGTAAAAATAAAAGTACACTAGATCCTTTTTTAGAGGAAAAAAATGATGATATTGATCGACTTAAAAAAATTCAGCTAGATTTACACAAAGATTTTATAAATGTTGTTGAAAACAGTAGAGGCAATAAATTAAAAAAAACAGAAGTTGAACTTTTTTCAGGTGAGTTTTGGTCTGGTAGAAAAGCTAAAGATCTAGGGTTAATAGACGGCATTGGTAATGCTGACGAGATATTAAAAGAAAAATTTGGTGAAAATGTCGTAATTAAAAAATTTGAAAAATCAAAAGGTTGGTTAAGCCAAAAACTTTCTTCTTCTAATAATCAAGTAGATCAAATAGTAAATATTTTGGATGAAAGATCAATTTGGCAGAGATATGGTTTCTAAAAAAAAAAAAAATAAAAAAAACCAATCATTTCAAGAAACAATATTCAATCTCCAAAAATTTTGGAGCAAACAAGGTTGTATAATTTTACAACCATATGACTTAGAGGTTGGTGCGGGTACTTTCCATCCAGCAACAACTTTGAGATCTTTAGGACCAAAGGCTTGGAAAGCTGCATATGTGCAACCATCAAGAAGACCTACAGATGGTCGATATGGAAATAATCCAAATAGACTTCAACATTACTATCAATTTCAAGTTATAATTAAACCTTCATTAGATAATATTAAAAAACTTTATTTAAATAGTTTATCAAAGATAGGGATAGACCATTCAGCTCACGATATTAGATTTGTTGAAGATGATTGGGAAAGTCCAACCCTAGGAGCAGCAGGTTTAGGCTGGGAAGTTTGGTGTGATGGAATGGAAATAACTCAATTTACATATTTCCAACAAATGGCAGGTTTTGAATGTAAACCTGTATCAGTTGAAATTACATATGGATTAGAAAGAATTTGTATGTTTACTCAACAAAAAAAAAATGTTTATGAATTAGATTGGAATGATGAAGGCATCAAATATCATGAGGTATTCCACCAATCAGAGAAGGAATTTTCTAAATATAATTTTGAATATGCAAATACAGAAAATTTATTTAAAATTTTTAATTTTTACGAAGCTGAGGCAATGCAATTAGCAAAAAATAATATTTCACTTCCGGCGTATGACCAATGTTTAAAAGCAAGTCATGTTTTTAATATATTAGATGCAAGGGGTGCGATAAGTGTTGCAGAAAGAGCTGAATATATTATTAGAATTAGAAATATTGTTAAATTAACAGCTGAAGTTTGGATAGAGACTCAAAAAGATTAAACCTATATGTCAGAGTTTTTTTTAGAACTATTTAGTGAGGAAATTCCTGTTTCTCTTCAAATAAATTTGAGAAAAGGAATGCTTGAAGGAATAAAAAAGATTTTAGATGATAAATTAATTAAGTATAAAAAAAAATTTTCTTTATCTACCCCAAACAGATTAGTAGTAGTTTTTCAAGGTCTTGATAAGGAAGTTGAAATTAAATCAGAAGAAATTAGAGGACCAAGTACCTCAGCTGCACCACAAGCTCTAGACGGTTTCTTAAAATCAAAAAATATAACTAGAAATAATATATTTAAAAAAAAAATTGATAAAGGAGAATTCTATTACTTTAAAACCAAGAAAAAAAAAATAAAAACCTATGATTTATTAAGTGAAAATCTTCCTAAATTAATTAATGATTTTAAATGGAAAAAATCAATGA
>CACGBI010000016.1 GCA_902571235.1 uncultured Pelagibacteraceae bacterium | reverse complement strand
AAATGAAAAAAATTATATATAAAGTAAAAAATAATCTATTTAAATTTTCTCGAGAATCTCGAAAACTTAGAAAACCAAGCTTTGATGAATTAGTAAAATTTAAAGATTTTAAAAAAAAAAAATCTAATAAATTTGCAATTAGTTTTGCTGCTGGAAGAAGTGGTCAAAACTGGTTTTCTAAAATATTTAATAGTCATTCAAATTGGATAGGATCTTGTGAAAGATTTGCTGATTATGAAGCTTTTTATAGATATGTTACGTATTATAATTTACCTATAAATAAAGATGAATTTTATAAACTATTAAAACTTAATTCAAAAAGAGATATGTCAATGTATCAAAATTGTCTAATATCTTCCCCATATCTTTCTTTTGGTATTGAGGATATAGTAAAAAATCTTAAACCAGACTATATTTTTTTTAATATAAGAAATCCTATTAATACTATTGAGTCATTATATAAAAAAGGATGGTATAAAAATATTGAAACAAAAAAAATCAAAAGTCCCTCTATAGACATTACTCAAGATCAGTATAGATCTTTTTCTAGAATTATTCCTAAAAAAGATTTTTTAGATGAGTGGTTGTCATTAACGAGAATAGGGAAAATAACATGGTTTTGGTCAACTATTAATAAGAAAATTTATAGCTCTTTTAATAAAATAAAAAATACCAAAAAATATTATGTAAAATTAGAAGATGCGGATCAAAATTATGAATTTTATGTAAGACTTTCTAAAAAATTTAATTTCAAAAATTTAATGACTAGAAAGAAATTTTTTAATGTTGTTAACAAAGCAGAAAATAAAGGAGACTATGATAAATATATTTATCTTTACAAACAGTGGAACAAATTAGAAAAAAAAGAATTTGAAAATATCATCTCAAATCAATTTCCAAATTATAATAAAATTAAAACAAATATCTAATATATTGGTTATTATATATAAATATAAAATTAGATAATTATTAATGTTGTATTAAGAATAAACGTTGATATTACTGGACGCTTAAAATATTTAAATTTATTGGCAACGTGGCGGAATGGTTACGCAGAGGATTGCAAATCCTTGTATCCCGGTTCGATTCCGGGCGTTGCCTCCAAAAAATATTCTTGTTTTAGTTAAAAAAAAAAGTAAGTTGAGTTTTTTATATTCCTCGGTAGCTCAGTTGGTAGAGCAGTTGACTGTTAATCAATTGGTCGCAGGTTCGAGTCCTGCCCGAGGAGCCAAAAATATTTATCCAAACTTAGAAATGTTATTAGTTGAAAGTTGCAAAGATTTATTAAATTTAAGTTTTTGATCAGAGTTTAGTTCTGAATACAACTTCACTAAAAAATTATAGTTCACATTCATATGTCCTTCTTGAGATTTTTCTAAATTCACTAAATATTCTGAAAAATCTTCAAAAAAATAATTTATTGGTACTTTTAAATAGTTTGATAGCTGCAACAATCTTATTGAACTAACTCCATTTGTACCTTTTTCATATTTTTGAATTTGTTGAAATGTAACGTTTATCGCTTTTGCTACTTTTGTTTGAGTTAAACCCAGCGCCAGTCTTCTAAGCTTAAGCTTATTGCCTAGATGCTTATTAAAATTATCTTCCATTAAGACCCCTCTTAATTTATTAAAAACCAATTGAACTAGTTTTTAATACCTACTGCAACTAAATTTTTTTTTTTTTTTAAAGGAAAAACCAGGTATATAAAATATATGTCAAGCATTACTTATGGCAAATTTTCAGAAATATTTGTTGAAATTCGAATTGACTATAGTATCTGACTTAGGAAAAGTTTGGTCCTATCACTCTTTGGATTGTCAAAAAATTCTTTTGTATCAGCTTTTTCTACGATCATACCTTCGTCCATAAAGATCATTTTATCTGCTACTTCTTTGGCAAAACCCATTTCATGAGTTACCACTATCATTGTCATTCCTTGTTTAGCTAAATTAACCATAACATCCAATACTTCTTTAATCATTTCTGGATCTAAAGCAGACGTTGGCTCATCAAAAAGCATTATTTTTGGTTCCATACATAAAGCTCGTGCTATTGCCACCCTTTGCTGTTGACCTCCTGAAAGTTGACCTGGATATTTCTGTGCTTGGTCTAAAATTTGAACTCTTTCTAAATGTTTTAAAGCTAATTCCTCCGCTTCTTTTTTTGGCAATTTTTTTACCCATATAGGAGCTAAAGTGCAATTGTCTAAAATTGATAAGTGAGGAAATAAATTAAATTGTTGAAATACCATTCCAACTTCTGCTCTTATTTGTTCAATATTTTTAGTATCTTCAGTTAAAGTTACACCGTCTACAATAATGTCACCTTCTTGATGTTCTTCTAGTCTATTAATACATCTAATTAAAGTAGATTTACCCGAGCCCGAAGGTCCACAAACAACAATCTTTTCTTTTGGTTTAACTTCTAAATTTATTCCTTTCAAAACTTGAAACTCACCAAACCATTTATTCATATTATTTATTTGAATTATATTATCTGACATTATTTTTATCGATCTGTTTTATATTTTTGTTCAAGATTATAACTATATTTACTCATTGCATAACAAATAATCCAGAAAATTATTGCAGCAAAAACGTAACCTTCCATAGCAAAACCTAACCATTCTGGATTAGTTTTGGCTAAATTTAACATTCCTACAATTTCTAATAAGCCAACAACAAAAATTAATGGTGTATCTTTTACAAGAGCTAAAAATGTATTTGCTATACCAGGAATAACTAATTTTAAAGCTTGCGGTAAAATTACAAATAAATGCATCCTCCAATACCCCATACCTAATGATTTTGCCGCTTCATACTGGCCTCTAGGGAGCGCTTGTAATCCACCTCTGATAACTTCAGCTACATATGCTGCTTCAAATAATGAAATAGCTATTATACATCTAACCAATTTATCTATAAAGAAATCTGCAGGTAAAAACATTGGAAACATTACAGCTGACATAAATAAAACTGTAATTAATGGAACCCCTCTCCAAAATTCAATAAAACCTATTGATATATATCTAATTAATGGAAATCCCGATCTCCTACCTAAAGCAAAAGCCATTCCTATTGGAAAACAAAAAATTAAACAAAAAAAGGAGATTATAAAAGTTAAAGATAAACCGCCCCAAGCACCTGTTTCTACCCAGTTTAATCCATCAAGTTTTCCTAATTCGATTAATTCTTCATAAAAAATGAAATATTTTAATAAAATATACAAAGCTAAAGGAACAATCAAAAAATAATAAAATCTAAATTTATTAGGAATAAAAAAACCAATAATTATTGATATAATTGCAGCAATTATTCCGTATGAAAAATCAAAAAACACTGGGCCACCCGAAATAAAGAAAAAAATAAATAGGAAAGCAATAAAAGGATATATTACAACATAGTAGAGTGTTAAATATTTTTTGAATTTTTCAGTAGCAAAATATCCAACTGATCCGAGTAAAGCTAACGCTATAAATGATAAATTGATTCTCCATTGTTCACCATTTGGATACATTCCATACATAAATCTTCTCATCCAAACTTTAATATAAGTCCAACATGCTCCTGACCCTGTACAAACATCTTTGGAGTCACCTGCAAAACTAGCATCAACAAAAAACCAACTTAATATGGGTGGAATTGATTTTAAAATTATAAATATTATTAATAGAGATAAAACAGCGTTAAAGTTATTGGTATTTATATGTTTGTTTAATAAATCCAATTGTTTAATTCCACTTAACTCAATTCTTATAAAATAAAGTCCAATGAAACCCAATATTAATGGTAATAAATAACTTAAAAAACCAGGTAAAAAACTAGTTATATTTAAACTAAAAAAAGAATTTAATAAAACATCCAAAACACTTATGAAAAATAAAAAAGAACCTAAGTATAAAAAAGTATTTAGGTTGGATTTATCTGGTTTTAAAAAGTTAATTTTAGTCATTATTTTTCCGTTATTGCTATCTTTTTATTGTACCAATTCATCAATAAAGAAATTGAAATACTTAATGATAAGTAAGTAAACATTGTGATAGATACAATTTCAATTGCTTTACCTGTTTGCATTAAAGCTGTTCCTGCAAAAACCAATACTAAATCTGGATAAGCTATCGCAGCTGCTAACGAAGAATTTTTAGTTAAATTTAAATATTGATTAGTTGTTGGTGGTATTATTATTCTAAGAGCTTGAGGCATTACAACTAACTTTAAAACTTGATTAGGCGTTAAACCAATTGATGCTGCAGCCTCCTTTTGACCTTTTCCAACACCTTGAATCCCTGCTCTAACACATTCAGCAATAAAAGTTGCTGTATATAAGGACAAAGATAACGCTAAAGCAATTAATTCAGGTGGTAAACTTACACCTCCTTCATAAATGAATGATGTTGTTGCCAGTTGTTTTAAAACAGGAACTTCAAATGACAATCTTACGCCACCAATTAAAAAACTTAAAAGCGGTAAAATTAAAATTAAACCTATTGATATTAATAAAACTGGTGTTTGTTTACCTTGTGTTTCTTGTAATTTTTTTGCATGAACACGAATGACTACAATTGCAATAATTGCAGCTAATATTGAATAAAAGAAAATATTAAAATTTTGCCAAATAAAGGCAGGAACAAACAAACCTTTTATTGTTAAGAATGAAATTCCAAACATTGGCTCAGCATCTTGTGGAAGTGGTAATGCTCTTAAAGCAGCAAAATACCAAAAAAATATTTGTAATAGTAATGGGATATTTCTAAAAAATTCTACATAAAAAGCAGCAAATTTATTAATTAAATAATTTGGAGAAAGTCTTGCTACACCAACTAGGACACCAAGTATAGTAGCAAGAATAATTCCAATAACTGAAACAAGTATTGTATTTAACAAACCAACTAAATAGGCTCTAAAATAGGAATGAGATCCATCGTATTCAATTAATGAAAATTGAACGTCAAATGAAGACTCTTGAGATAAAAATCCATAACCAAAATCAATACCTCTACTCTCCATGTTGACCTGGGCATTATAAGTAAAAAAACCAAAGACAAGAACAACAGCTATCACTGTCATTAGTTGTGGCCCTATATCTTTAAGTTTAAAATTCACTGTAGGGATAATATATGAGTTTATAAAAAAAGGGCTAGAAAAATCTAGCCCTTTTTATTAACTTGTAACTTTAATTATCTTGATGGTGGAACGTATAAAATACCACCTTTAGTCCATAATTCATTTGGACCTCTGTCTGGTAAAATACCAGTGTCAGCTATATTTCTCTTATAACTTTCACCATAGTTTCCAACTTGTTTGATAATTCTTAAGTTCCACTCATTATCTAAACCAAATGCTGCACCCATTTCACCTTCAGCACCAACAAGTCTTTTGATTTGTGGGTTATCTGAAGTTTTCATTGAGTCTGCATTCGCTGAAGTAATACCATATTCTTCGGCTTCAATCATAGTGTTCAAAGACCATCTTACGATATCTTCCCATACTGAGTCACCTTGTCTAACAACTGGTCCTAAAGGTTCTTTAGAAATAGTTTCTGGTAAAACAATATGTTCATCAGGATTTTGCATCTTAGTTCTTTGAGCAGCTAATCCAGATTTATCAGTAGTGTATGTATCACATCTACCCGCATCATAAGCAGCTACGACTTCATCAGCTTTTTCAAAAGCAACTGGCTCATAAGAAATTCCTCTTGAATTAAAGAAGTCTCTCATATTTAACTCAGTTGTTGTACCAATATTTGTACAAGCTGAGATACCATTTTTGAATTGGTCTACTGAAGTAATACCTGAACTTTTTCTTACCATGAAACCTTGTCCATCATAAAAGTTCACACCTACGAAAGTAAGTCCGATATCTGCATCTCTTGAAAGAGTCCAAGTTGTGTTTCTTGATAAGATATCAATCTCACCAGAAGTTAAAGCTGTAAATCTTTCTTTAGCACTTAATGGTGTAAACTTAACTTTGTTTGCATCACCTAGTACTGCAGCAGCTACCGCTCTACATACATCAACATCAACACCAGTCCAATTTCCCGCAGCATCAGCATTAGAAAATCCTGGAAGACCTTGAGATACTCCACATCTTACAAAACCCTTTTTTTGAGTGTTTTTAAGTGTCTTAGATTTTTTAGCAGCCATAGACTCTGTTGTAAAAGTAAACAACACAGCAACCATTGCTACTAAAGAAGTTAATTGTTTTAAGTATTTAAACATTATTCTTCCTTTTAGTTATTATTATTTGTTAACAAATAATTCAAAAATTAATTTGAATTATCATAATTTAAGCATGTAAGAAAAAAGTGTTCAAGAAAAATTAATTTATTTAATTAATTTTCTGAAATTCACGTCAAGTAAAATTTGATGTCAAAAAATGGTTAAAATTGGCGCGCCCTGGAGGATTCGAACCTCCGACCCTCGGTTTAGAAAACCGATGCTCTATCCAGCTGAGCTAAGGGCGCAAATTTTGAATACATATACAATAAATAGTTAATCTTTAAAAAGAAATTTTTTCATAATTATTAAAATTGTTAACAATTCAATTCTACCGATAATCATAAATAAAATTAAACAATTCTTGGTAAAATAACTCAGATTATAAAAATCAAACTCAGATAAACCATATGATGAGGAATTTACCGTATTCATTATTGTCAATATTGATAATTTAAAAGCACTTTCAAAATCAATTGAGGAGAAGCTTAGTAAAATAGTTAAAGTAAAAAGTGATATTATAAATATGATTATTGTTAAAAAATATTTATTAATTTCTTTAAAATCAAAATTTATTTCAGTAAATAAAAGCTTATTCATAAAAACATTTTTAGGTCTACTAAATGATAAAATTTGATTAATAGAATATTTAAATAACGAATAAATTTTTATAAATCTTAGACCAGAACTAGTTGAAAAAAAAGATCCTCCTATAATAACTAAAATTAAATAAATTATATTTAAATTTGATTGACTATAATTTAATGAGAAACCAACATTTGACATACTACTTGATATAGAAAGAAGATTTGCTGAAAAATTCTTATTAAAAGAAAAAAATAACAAGAAGATTGAAGCTACAGCTAAATAATAAAAAAAAAGATGTAAATCTTCATAAAAAAAATTAATACTTTTTTTTTTGATGAAGAATAAATTATAAGTAAAAAATATACTAAAATAAGAAAATAAAAGTAATAAAGAAAAAATAATTATTTGAGTATTATTTTTCAAAATATTTGAGAGTTCATTACTTGGCAGAAAACCTCCTGAAGAAATAATTGTAAAAGCTAAATTTAATGAATTAAAACTTCTTATGGATATTAGATTTAAAATTATAAATATTATTAAAGTTAAACACGAATAAAGAATTAGAATCTTAGTTGATTGTTTTAATATTTCAGAGCTATTAAATGATAAGTAATTTGTTAAAGATTTTTTGAAACTCTCATCATAAATGTCAATTAAATAGACTATAGAAAATAAAAAATATAATCCACCAATCCATTGAATTGAAGATCGCCATAAAATTAGACTTTGATCTATATTTTTAATATTTTCAAAAATAGTAAATCCAGTTGAAGTAAATCCTGAAACTGCCTCGAAGTAAGAGTTTAAAAAAGTTAAATTATATATACTAAAATAGAAAGGTAGACATAAAATTAGTGGTAATGATAAATAGCCGAAAAAAACTGTTAAGATTTTATCAAATATAGTTATTTTTATTTTTATTTTTTCAAATTTATAAAGTCCTAAAGCTATTAATAATGATGTTGCTAAACTGATATAATAAGTATTAAGATTTAAATATAGATTAAGATAATATGAATAAATTACATTAAGAAATGAAAAGATAGATATTAATGCGAAAAAGAAACTCAAATATTTAATTCTTAAACCAAACATTGAATATTATTTAACTTAACCTAAAAAGATTTTCGACTATGGGAATTGAGTCACTCTTAGCTATAAAAACTACACTATCGTCTTTTTGAAATATAAATTCTGACCTAGGTATAATTACTTTTTTATCTCTCAATACTGCTCCAATTCTAATTTCCTCTGGCAAATTTGCATTTTTAATTTCTTTATTTATTAATTCAGAGGTTTCAATAATTTCTGCCTCTATTACTTCATATTCACCATTAGAAATTGTATAAGCATTTTCAATGGAGCCTTTATGAATATGTTTTAAAATACTTGACACTGTATTCATTCTTGGATCTATAATATCATCAATCTTTAACGATGATTGAAGCAAAGAATAATTTGGCTTATTAATCAGTGCCATAGTTCTTTTGTCTTCAATATCTTTTTGATCTTTTGCAAATTTTTCTACTAAAACACTCACCATTAAATTATCCTCATCATCATTTGTTAAAGCTAGAACAGTCTCAGCCTCACCTAAATTAGCTTCATCTAAAGTTTCTTCATCTAATCCATTTCCATTTATGATTATTGTGTTGTTTAAATTATTAGCTAAATATTCAGCTCTTACTTTATCCTTTTCCACTATTTTAACCCTTACAGATTCTAAACTTTCTTCAAGATTTTTTGCTAAATTAAAACCAATATTTCCACCACCTATAATTAATAATTTTTTTGAAATTTTTTCTTCGTGGCCGAAGGCATTTAGAGTTTCCTCCATTTGGGAAGAGTTGATAATTACATATATTTTATCATCACATTCAATTTGGTCAGTTTTTTTTGGGATAAATGTTTTATCTTTTCTAATTATTGCAATTATATTTGCATCTAGTTTAGGAAATTTATTAGTTAATTCGTTTAGTTTATGGTCAATTAGTTTACAATTATCTTTTATTAAAATTTCAAGCAACCTAATATTGTTTTCTGAAAAAGGCACACTATCCAATGCTCCAGGTGCTTCTAATTTTCTTTGAATTGATTTGGCTATTTCAATTTCTGGAGAAATAATCACATCTATTGGTAAATTCTCTTTGTTATAAACTCTTGTAAATTTTGGATTTAAATAATCCTGAGAGCGAATACGTGCTATCTTTTTTTGAATCTTAAAAATCGAATATGCAATTTGACAAATTAACATATTAATTTCATCATTTCTGGTAACAGCTATGATCATATCAGCTTCAGTGGCATTAGCTTTTTCAAGAATTGATGGATGGGTGCCCTTTCCTACAATAGCTTTAACATCTAAGCTATCATTAATTTTTTGGATATCTTCACTTGATTGATCTATCACTGTTATAGAATGATCTTGTTCACTTAACAATTTCGCTATAGTGAAGCCAACTCTCCCTGCGCCACAAATAATGATATTCATTTAGTTAAATTCTTTAATTCCAAGCCCCTTAAGCTTCCTATGAAGAGCACTTCTTTCCATTCCGACAAAATTTGCTGTTTTTGAAATATTTCCATTAAATTTTTTCAACTGTATTGTTAAATACTCTTTTTCAAACTTTTCTCTAGCTTCTTTTAATGGCACAGATAGGCTATTTTCTTTAATTTTATCCTGAAAATTATCATTTTTTAGAGATTCTTTGATTATACTTGAAACTTTATCTTTGTTTTCTGGTTGTAAAATTGCAATTCGTTCAATCAAATTTCTTAATTCCCTCACATTACCTTCCCAATTATGATTTAAGATATAACTATCATTTTCATCTATCTCTAAATATTTAATATTATAATTTTCAGAAATTTTTTCTGAAAAGTATCTAATTAATAAAGGTATGTCTGAAATTCTATTACTTAAAGGATCTATATGAATTTCAAAAACACTGATTCTATGATAGAGATCCTCCCTAAAATTTCCTAACTGAATTTCATTTTTTAAATCTTTATTAGATGAACATATTAATCTCACATCTACTTTTATATCATTAGAACCATTGATCCTTTTAAATTTTTGATCAATTAAAACTCTTAAAATCTTTGATTGAATATCTAAAGGTATCTCAGAAATATGATCTATTAAAAGAGTACCATTGTTTGCTTTTTCAAGAGCCCCATATGAAATAGATCCATCATTTTTTTCTTCTCCAAATAACTCAAGTTCATATTTATCATTATCTAATAAGGCTCCATTTAAAATAATAAATTTATTATTTTGTCTTTTAGATTTTTTATGAATTTTTCTTGAAATAAGTTCTTTACCAGATCCTGAGGGGCCAGTAATTAGTATTCTACTTTCTGTTATAGAAATTTTTTCTATTTGATCTCTTATTGATGAAATATTTTTACTATCTCCAACTAAATCATAAGAAGAAAATAGCTTATTTTCATATTCTTTATTTTGACTCTTTAAACTTAAATTCTCAACTGCTCTTGAGATAAAATTTAATAACCGGGCTTGGTCAAAAGGTTTTTCTATAAATTCAAATGCACCATGTTTTAAAGATTTAATGGCCATTTCTATATTAGCATGTCCAGAAATAATGATAACAGGGACATCTTTATTTTTGGATTTAATATGCGTTAATAGTTCAATTCCATCATTATCACTTTTATCTAATTTAACATCTAAGATAGCAACATCAGGAATTTTTTTATCTATTTCATTCAAAGCTTGATTGTAATTTGCAGCCAACCTTGTTTTGTAGCCTGCGTCTAAGATTAATTCATTCAGAATATTCCTAATATCTGAATTATCGTCAACTATTAATATTTCTGGTATCATTTAAATCAAAATAAATTTGTACTTTGGCGCCATCATTAAGAGGTATAAATTCAATCTTTCCATTATGGTCATTAATAATTTTATTAACAATAGATAAGCCTAATCCAGTTCCATTTTTCTTAGTTGTAAAATATGGGTTTAATATATCCTTTATATTTTTTTCAATTACTCCAAAGCCTATACCATTATCAATGATATTAATGTTTATATTGTCATCAAACTTATTAATTTCAATAGAAATTTTCTTAAGAAAATTTAAGTTATTAGTAGTTTTTTGTTGAATACTTTCAATTGCATTCTTAATTAAATTAAAAAAAACTCTATTTAATTGTTCTTTATCACTATTAAAAATAATTTTTTCATGATTGAAATATAACTTAATATCAATTGTATCATCTAATTTTTGTAAAAGTTTAATATTTTCTAACATCAATATAATTAAATCATTATTCTTAAAAGTGGGTTTGGGCATTCTGGCAAAATCAGAAAATTCATTAACCAAATTACCAATCTGTTTAATTTGATTTTTTATAATATCTAAATTTTCTTCATAACTATTTTTATCATTTTTTGAAATTTGATTTGAATATTTGGTTTGTAATCTATCAATAATTAATTGTATTGGTGTGAGTGGATTTTTTATTTCATGTGCAAGTTTTCTAGCAAGGTTTTCCCACGCCTCGTGTCTTTCATTGATAATCAATTTTTCTTGCTGATTTTTTAATCTATTAATCATTGAATTAAAATTCTTGTTCAAAGTTTCAAGATCTTTATCAGTTTTTATTTCAGGAACTTTTGCTGTTAAATCACCTTCACCAATTGCGTTGGAAGCAAAAATTAAATTATTAATTGATCTAAAGAATCTTGATGAAAAACGTATAGCAATTGTAATTGAAATAAATAGTAGTAGTGTCACAACAATCAAATATATAATTGCAAAAGAAATTTTTATGCCAGAACTTTTTTCTTCTACAGTATAGTAAAAATTAATTGCCTCTTGCGATTCATTTAAATAATTTGAAATTTTAGGGTCTAAATATTTAACTATATATATGAATCTATTATCAAATGCCTGAAGTCTCATAATTGCAGCAGAAATATTTTCTGGCGCATTTAGAATCTTTAATGGTCTATCATCTTCAATCACTAACTCTAAAGCTTTATCCACAGGAGGTGTATACTTTGACCTGTCTTCTAAATTTGTAAATAATAAATTCTTATCTTTATCAATAATATGAATTTCATCTATTTTTCTAATTAGTTTTTGCGTATTTAAAAAACTAAAATATTCTTTTTGATTATCATTTAAAAATTTTGCACTTTTATTTGTATCAAAAGCGATTAATATAATTTCAGATTTAACTTTGTCTTGTACTTCAGAAACATAATTTTTGGCAAGTTCATATGAATTATTAACAACCGTTGTTACTTTTTTATCAAAATATTTTTCTAAAGCGAATGAGAATAAAAAAAGCGAAAATATTGATATAAGTATAGAAGGTATTAATGTGAATAAAGAAAAATATGTAATATACTTTTTATTAGAATTAATACCATCTCTATCAATATCGGATCTTATAGATTTTTTAATTTCAAAAAAAACAAATATAAAAAGCGAAAAAAGTAATAAAATATTACCAATCAATAAATATTGTAGATTAAATTGGTTAAGTTGAATAAAGCTCTTGTCAATAAATGTTAGAAAAGTAAAAAAACCAACAAAAAGTGTAATTAAAAATAGTATAATGATTATCAAATTTTTTTTAAGAAATTCTGTCATTATTATTTAAGTATAAATATATAAGTTCATATATATATTTATAAAAATGAACAACTTTTTTGTAATTTTAGCAGCAGGAAAAAGTAAGCGATTTAATAAAAAAATGGCTAAACAATTCTATAATTATAAAAATAAGGAAATTATAGATCATTCGATAGATAAATCTTTAGATTCTAGACTTTTTAAAAAGATAGTGGTTGTTAGTAATAACCTTAATCATTTTAAAAAAAAGAAATATCCTAAAATAGTTAAAATAATTAAAGGTGGAAAAGAACGTTCAGACTCTTCTTTAAATGCTTTAAAGTATATAAAACAATTTAAACCAAAAAATGTATTTATACATGATGCTGCGAGACCAAATTTTTCAATCAAATTACTTGAAGATATAATAAAAAATTTAAAAAAAAATAAAGCTGTAGTGCCAATAATCAATTCGAAAGATTCAATAAAATATAAAATCAAAAATCATATATTTAATCTTAATAGAAATAATGCAATATTAACACAAACTCCTCAGGCTTTTAGATTTAAAGATCTATTTAATCTGGCAATAAATCAAAAACAAAAAATTAATGATGAAGCCACCCTTTTTATAAATACAAATCATAAAATTAAATTTATACGTGGAGAAAATAAAAACAATAAGATCACTTACCTTGAAGATATAAATACGTCTAAGACTTATTTTGGTATAGGTTTTGACTTACATAGATTGATAAAAAATAAAAAACTGTATCTTGGTGGATTAAAAATACCTTTTCATTCTGGACTTAAAGGACATTCAGATGGAGATGTTATTTTGCATGCAATAATTGATGCAATATTAGGAGCTACGAGAAAAAAAGATATTGGAACTTATTTTCCAAATACAAAAAAATTTAAAAATGTCCGATCTCCTAAAATGTTAAAACCTATTTTAGATAATTTAAATAAATTTAATTTTTTTATTAATAATTTAGATATTAATTTAATTTGTGAACAACCGAAAGTTTCAAAATATCGAGATAAAATAATTAATTCGATATCAAATTTAATGGGTTTAAACAAAGATCTTATTAACCTTAAGGGAAAAACTGTAGAAAAATTAGGTTTGATAGGAAAGGAAAAGGCAATAGCTTGTGAAGTAATTATTTCAATTACAAAATATGATTAAAACTTTAAATACATTATTTGTTACAATGTTTGGTTTAGGAAAAATTCCAAAAATTCCTGGTACTTTCGGGTCTTTGGTTACTGTAATTGTTCTGTACCTTTTTTTTCATAAACTGAATATATCTTCTAATCTTATATTAATAGGTTTGATCATTATTTTTATTTATTCTTTTTTTGCTGTTGCAGAACATATTAAAGACATTGAAAATAAAGATCCTAAGGAAATAATTATTGATGAATTCATTGGTCAATCTATTCCAATTTATCTCTATGAAATTTCACATGGAACAGAAAAGTCACCAGATGAGGCCTTAATATTTTATGGAGTATGTTTTATATTGTTTAGATTTTTTGACATAGCAAAACCATTTCCAGTTAGTTTTTTTGATAGAAATTACAAAAATAGTTTTGGTGTAATTATGGATGATGTTTGTGCAGGATTTTATGTGGTTTTATCTTTAATTTCTTTTATGATTTTAAGTAGTTATCTTATCTAATGAAATCTTTAGTAAAAATATTAATAAAAAAAAAACTTAAAGTTTCATTTGCAGAGTCTTGTACTGGTGGATTGCTTGCAAGCTCAATTACTTCGATAAGTGGAGCATCAAAAGTATTTAATTTGGGTCTTATCACATACTCTAACCAAGCAAAAATTAAAGTTTTAAAAGTTAATAAAAATATCATTAGAAAGTATGGTGCTGTAAGTCATGAATGTTGTTTAGCAATGGTTAATAACTTATCTAAGATATCTAAAGCTAATATTAATGTTTCAATTACCGGTATAGCGGGTCCAAATGGTGGCACAAAACAAAAGCCTGTTGGACTTGTTTATATTGGAATTAAAAGAGGTAATAAAACGCAAATAAATAAGTGTTTTTTTAAAAATAAGACTAGATCTTCCATACAAAAGGCTACTGTTAAAAAGGCTTTAAAATTAGTTATTAGAATTACCAAATAATTCTTCTGCCCTCTTTTGAAAAGCATCAGCTATTTTATTTAAACCAAATTGAAAAGATTTTGTCATCACAATATTTAAAAATTTATTTTCAATCTCAAAATCAATATCAAAAGAAATTTCTGTTCCGTTTTCTTGTTCTTTAAAATACCAAGTATTTTTAAGGTGATTTAATGGTCCACCAATGTTTGTAACTTTTATTGAATCATCTTTTTTATTAAATTTAACATCACTTTTGTAAGTGTCTTTAAAAGGTCCCTTACCTATTGTTAAATCCGCAATGATCAATACTAATTCCCCTTCATTATTTCTTTCATAAACATGGGCATCTAAACAAAAAGGAACAAACTCTGGATACTTTTCAATATCAAGCACTAAATCAATTAATTGATCTTTATTACATTCAATTAATTTCTTAACTGAAGCCTTTGGCATTAATGAAAATTATTTCTGTTTTGTTGAAGTTTAGCAAAATCTTCATCAGCATGATAAGATGATCTTGTTAAAGGAGATGATGAAACTAATAAAAATCCTTTTGCTTTAGCAATAGCTCCAAGTTCTTCAAATTCTTGAGGTGTATAATATCTATCTAAAGGAAAATGCTTAACAGAAGGTTGTAAATATTGTCCAATAGTTAAAAAATCAACATCCGCTGCCTTCAAATCATCCATAACCTGTAATATTTCATCTTTATTTTCTCCCAGCCCAACCATTATTCCTGACTTTGTAAAAACTTTTTTATTAATTTTTTTTGCATTCTTTAAAAGCTCTAAAGAAGCAAAATATCTAGAACCTGGTCTAACTTTCAAATAAAGGCTTGGTACTGTTTCAATGTTATGATTAAAAACATCTGGATTTGCTTCTAAAACTTTTTTGTAAGCCTCACCTTTTCTCAAAAAATCAGGAGTTAAAACTTCAATAGTTGTATTGGGATTTGTTTTTCTTGTCTGATTAATAACTTCAAAAAAATGATTTGATCCACCATCTGTTAGATCATCTCTATCGACTGAAGTAATTACTACATGTTTTAAATTCAATTTTTTTACTGCTTGAGCAATTTTTACAGGTTCAAATTCATCTAATTTACCCGGTTTGCCTGTTTTAACATCGCAGAAAGCACATGCTCTAGTGCAAGTATCACCCATAATCATAAATGTTGCATGTCTTTTACTCCAACATTCAGTAATATTTGGGCAATTTGCTTCCTGACAAACAGTTACAAGATTATTTTTGTTTACAATAGTTTTAGTTAAAAAAAATTCTTTACTATTTGAAAGTTTAGATCTAATCCACTCAGGTTTTTTCTTAATGGGATTTATCGGATTTTTTACCTTTTCTGGATGTCTTGGTCTAATTTTCATTATTTTTAATTATATAAATTTTTTCATTTTTTTTACCAAATAGAAACCTTTCTCTAATCAGAATTTCTACATAATCAAGATCTAGATTGTCACTAAGTAAGGAATTCTTAAAATCTAAATTTTCTATTTTACTTAATAAATTTGCCTCTTTAATTTTAAGATCCATCAAAATATCTTTTTTTTCTAAATATGAAACTAAGCCCCTTTCACCTGACATCAAATTAAAGAAAAAATATAAAACTAGAAAAGTGGAAATTATTAAAAAATAGTTTTTTTTTAAGTTTTTAAGCATTAACGAATCTTATTCATTCTTGCTTTTTTTCCAAGTTCTTCTTCAATACGTATTAGTTGATTATATTTGGCTACTCTCTCTGATCTTGATAAAGAACCAGTTTTGATCTGATTTGAATTAGTACCAACAGCTAAATCAGCAATAAATGTATCTTCGCTATCTCCTGATCTATGTGAAATAATTGTTTGAAATCCTATTGTTTGAGCAAATTTAATTACATCAATTGTTTCTGATACTGTCCCAATCTGGTTTAACTTAATTAAGATAGCATTAGAAGAAGTATTCAAAAATCCTTTTTTTAACCGTTCTAAGTTTGTAACATATAAATCATCACCAACTATTTGAACTTTCTTGATTGTTCTCATCAATTTATTCCATGCAGGCCAATCATTTTCAGCAAAAGGATCTTCAATTGACTTAATTTTATATTTTTTAATCATTTTTTTATATTCTAAAATTGATTTTTCTACTGAAATAAAATTTTTTGAATGTATTGAATATTTATCTTTTTTTAAAAGTTCATTAGCTGCCACATCTAAACATATAGAAACATCTTTTCCATTAACAAAGCCTGATTTTTTAATTGCACTTACAATTAAATCTAATGCTTGATTATTACTATTAATCATAGGTGCAAACCCTCCTTCATCTCCTACAGAAGTTGATAGACCCTTATTTTTAATTGATTTACTCAAATTTTTAATCACTACAAAACAAATTCTCATTGCATCTGAGAAACTTTTTGCTTTATCTGGCCTAATCATAAACTCTTGTATTCTTAAACCGTTATTGGCGTGAGCTCCTCCATTTATGATATTCATTAAAGGATATGGTAATTGAAAATTTTTTTTTATTAAAAAAGTTTTGTACAAAGGAACTTTTTTTAATCTAGCGGAAAGTTTTTTTACTGCCATTGAAACTGCTAAAATTGCATTAGCACCTAATTTAGATTTTTGTCTTGTTCCATCTAAATTGATCATCAACTCATCAATTCTTTCTTGGTTATGAACATTGAAGCCTTTAAGCCTATTCGAAATTTTTGAGTTCACTAATTTGACAGCACTGAAAACACTTTTGCCAAGATATCTTTTATTTTTTTTATCTCTTTTTTCAAAAGCTTCGAAAGTGCCTGTAGAAGCTCCTGAAGGACAAATTGCAGAGGCACTTAAATTTGAAGTATAAACTTCAGCTTCAATTGTTGGATTGCCTCTACTGTCGAATACTTGACGTGCTTTAACTTTTAATATTTTACTCACTAATTTTTTATAAGTTTATCAATATCAGTTAGTTGATTTAATAAATTCTCTAATTTATTTAATGGAACCATATTAGGTCCATCTGAAGGTGCATTATCAGGATCTTGATGAGTTTCAATAAATACTCCAGCAACACCAACAGCTACAGCAGCTCTTGCTAAATATTCTACAAATTCTCTTTGTCCTCCAGAAGACTCACCTTGTCCACCTGGTTGTTGAACTGAATGAGTTGCATCAAAAATAACTGGATAACCATTCTTTGCCATAATAGGTAAAGATCTCATATCTGAAACCAACGTGTTATAACCAAAGCTCGCACCTCTTTCTGTAACTAAAATATTTTTATTTCCACTGTCTGAGATTTTTTTAGTAACATTAACCATATCCCATGGTGCTAAAAACTGACCCTTTTTAACATTGATAATTTTATTGGTTTTAGCAGCAGCTATTAATAGATCGGTTTGTCTACATAAGAAAGCTGGTATTTGTAAAATATCAACATGATTAGCAACTATAGAGCATTGTTCAGTATTATGAATGTCAGTTAAAATTGGAACATTTAATTCTTTTTTAATTTTATCAAAAACAGGTAATGAAGTATCTAGGCCCACCCCTCTTTTTCCTTTTAAGCTTGTTCTGTTGGCTTTATCAAAGGAAGTTTTATAAATAAATCCTAGTCCAAATTTTTGTGTAATTTCTTTAATTTTACCTGCCATATCCATTGCATGTTGCTCAGTTTCAAGTTGACATGGTCCAGCAATAATACAAATTTTATTATCATTTGAAATTTCTATATTTCCACAATTTACTTGAATATTACTCATTTATGATTTTTTGCTGCCTTGATAAAAGATGAGAATAAAGGATGAGGCGCCAAAGGTCTAGATTTAAATTCTGGATGAAACTGAACTCCTATAAACCAAGGATGATTTTTTAATTCTATAATCTCTGGAAGCTTATTATCTGGTGATAAACCTGAAAAAATCATACCTTTTTTTTCAAATTTGTCTTTAAAGGCTATATTCACCTCATATCTATGTCTATGTCTTTCTTTTATTAATTTAGAATTATAGATTTTTTTAATTTGTGAATTTTCTTTTAATTTAGCATCATAAGACCCCAATCTCATTGTTCCTCCTAGATCTTTTTCAGTACCCACAATTTTTTTACCATCTTTAGTCCATTCATTAATCAAGCCGATTATAGGTAAACCTTTTTTATCAAATTCACTTGAAGTTGCTTTTTTAAGATTTAATTGATTTCTTGCAAATTCTATTATTGCCATTTGCATTCCATAGCAAATACCCAAAAAAGGAATCTTATTTTGTCTAGCATGTTTGATAGCTTCTATTTTACCCTCTGTTCCTCTTTTACCAAAACCACCTGGTATTAAAATTCCAGATATATTTTTTAGTTTTTTCTTAATTTCTGATATTTTCAATTTTTCTGAGTCTATTCTGATTAAATTTACTTTTATTTTATTGTCAATTCCACCATGGGTTAATGCTTCATCTAAAGATTTATAAGCATCTTTTAGTTCGACATATTTACCAATAATAGCAATATTAACTTGCTTTTTATTTTGTAATATAATTTTAGTAATTTTTCTCCACGGATTAAGATTTACCGATTTTTTTGATTTTAATTTAAAATAATTTAAAACTTGTACATCTAATTTTTCTCTAAAAAAGCTTAAAGGGGCTTCATAAATTGTTCTTACATCAACTGTTTCAATTACATTTTTAATATCAACATTACAAAATAATGAAATTTTCTTTCTATGTTCTAATGGAATAGGTCTTTCTGATCTACAAATTATTATATCTGGTTGTATACCAATACTTCTTAATTCTTTAACTGAATGTTGTGTTGGTTTTGTTTTAATTTCATCAGAAGCTTTTAAATACGGAACTAAAGTTAAATGAATAAATAATGCATTTTTTTTACCAACATCATTTGCAAATTGTCTTATTGCCTCTACAAAAGGTAAACTTTCAATATCACCTACAATGCCACCAATTTCACAAATTACAAAATCCTCTTTAGATAAGTCATATTTAATAAATTGTTTTATACGATCTGTTATATGAGGAATAACTTGTACTGTTTTACCTAAATACTCTCCTTTTCTTTCCTTTCTAAGAACATCGTTATAAATTTTTCCAGTTGTAATATTGTCAGATTTTTTTGCCGAAACACCAGAAAATCTTTCATAGTGACCTAGATCTAAATCTGTTTCTGCTCCATCATCAGTAACAAAAACCTCTCCATGCTGGAATGGACTCATTGTTCCAGGATCTACATTCAAATATGGATCTAATTTTCTCAATCGAACTTTAAAACCTCTTGATTGCAATAAGTAAGCTAGTGAAGCAGAAGAGAGACCTTTACCAAGGGAAGAAACCACGCCGCCGGTGACAAATATATATCGCGCCATGGAAGTATCTTATAGCGAATAAAAAATGAATTGGAAAGTATTAATTAATTATTTTCTGGAATTGATGGAGTATCTTCAGTTTTTTCTTCAACTGTATCCAAAACTGAGCTGGAAGGTGCAAGCTCACCTCTTGAAACAATTGTTAGAGCTAAACTGCATATTATAAATAATGTTGCCACCATAGCAGTAGCCTTAGTCATAAAATTTCCTGCTGATTTTGAAAACATCAAATTCTCTTGGGAGACCCCTATTCCTAATGCGCCACCTTCAGATTTTTGCATTAAAACAAGTAAAACAAGTATAATAGCTAAGACAATATTTAGCACTAATAGAATATTTTCCATGCGGACTAATTAAAGGTTTTTTTTATTATATCAATGAAATTATTTGAATTTTGAGAAGCACCACCAACCAAAAAACCATCTACATTATCAATTTTTTTTAGAACATTAATATTTTTTGTATTAACTGACCCTCCATATAAAACCTTCGAACCTTTGACCTTTTTTTTTATAAATTTTATTATATTAAAAATTTCAGTGTCTTTTGGAATTAAACCACTTCCTATTGCCCAAATAGGTTCATAAGCAATGATTATATTTTTTTTATTTTTAATTTGTCTTAAACCTCGACTAATTTGATGTAACAATATTTTTTTTGTAATTTTTTTTCTCCTTTGACTGTAGGATTCTCCAATACAGAAAATTATTTTTAACCCAGATTTAATTGAATTTTTAATTTTTAAATTAATCAAATTATCATCTTCACCCAAATGTCTATTCTCTGAATGTCCAAGTATGACATATTTTGCTCCAACTGACTTAAGCATACTTGAATTAATTTGACCTGTATTAGCTCCATAGTTTTCATTTTCATGACAATTTTGAGCTCCAACTTTAATTTTAGTTGTCTTAATTTTATCACTTAGAGGTTTTAACAAAGTAGCTGGTGGACAATAGATAAGCTTAATTTTATTTTTCTTAAATTTTTTTAAAAAAGATATAACTTTATTTAAAGAATTTAATGATTTTAAATTTCCAAACATTTTCCAGTTTGCTACAAAATAAATATATTTATTTGTCATAATTAGATTTTTAATCTATAGATTTGGTTTTACAGATCAATACAAAATAAAGCAAAAATGAGTTTAAGAAAATACCTAACTAGAAACAAAATTGGTGGATTGGTACTAATCGTAGTAATTATAATTGCTTTTGGATTTGGTGGTTTTGGCGGTGGTTTTATATCAAACAATCAAAACAATATTGCTAAAATTAATAAAAATAATATTACATCACGTAATTTAATTGATTACATAAATCAAAGTGGTG
>CACGBI010000015.1 GCA_902571235.1 uncultured Pelagibacteraceae bacterium | reverse complement strand
AAACTAATTGATTTTTTTACTGCCAATACAGACAAAAACTTTATAAATATTTTCTATAACTTTAATTTAAAAAAAGACTCGATTCTTAAAAATTACAAAATTGATAGATTTAAAAATAATGATTTAAAATATTCTTTTAATAATATTGAACAGGAAGATAATAGTGTTTCAGAAACATTTATTCTGTCTTCTGGTTCAGATTATTTTAAAAATGAGGTTAATTGCAATTTAAATGGTAAATATTCCTCTGCTTTTATAAATGGAGTTTTTTCATTAAAAGAAAATCAACAACATGAAATTAGGACTACAATTAATCATTTAGTTGAAGACACCAAAAGCTACCAGCTTATTAAAAGTGTTCTTGGAAAAAACTCAAAATCTGCATATCAAGGAAAAATTCTTGTAGACTCAAAAGCTCAAAAAACTGATGGGTATCAATTAAGCAAAGCAATATTATTGGATGAGACATCTGAATTTAATGCGAAACCGGAATTAGAAATATATGCAGATGATGTTAAATGCTCTCATGGGTCAGCATCTGGAAGTTTGAATGAAAATTCAATTTTTTATTTAATGTCCCGAGGCTTAAATTATCAGCAGTCAAAAGAACTTTTGATTAATGGTTTTTTATTGGATGTTGTTGAAAAGATTACAGATTCAGAAATTAAAAACTTAATTAAAAATATGATTGGATTAAAAGAATGAATATAGATAATATTAAGAAAGAATTTCCAATCTTTGACGAAAAAATTCAAAATAACGATTTAGTTTATTTAGATAGCGCTAATTCATCACAAAAACCTAAAGTCGTTTTAGATAGAATAAATGATTTTTACTCTAAACAATTTTCTAATGTTGGAAGAAGTGTTCATTATTTGGCTGTAGCAGCGACAAATTTATATGAAAACACAAGATCTTCTGTTCAAAAATATATTAATGCTAAAGATAAAAATGAGATTGTTTTTACTAAAGGAGCTACAGAAGCTTTAAACTTAGTAGCAAATACTCTTGGTCAAACTTTTATAGAACCAAATGATGAGATTTTGATTACTGAATTAGAGCATCACTCAAATTATGTACCTTGGCACTTTTTAAGGAAATCTAAGAATGTGAAAATAAAGTTTGCTGAAATTAATGAGGATGGTGATATTCCGATTGAAAATATAGAGAAAGAAATAACAGATAAAACTAAAGTGATTGCAATTACTCACTTATCAAATGTTACTGGTGCTGTTTTACCAATTAAAGAAATAACTCAATTAGCTCATTCAAAAGGCATCATTGTAGTTGTTGATGGTTGTCAAGGTGGACCACATTTAAAATTAGATATGCAGGACTTAGATTGTGATTTTTATGCCATCTCATGTCATAAAATGTATGGACCAACTGGGTTAGGAGTTTTGTATGGAAAAAAGAAATGGCTTGATCAACTTCCCCCTTATCAAGGTGGAGGTGGAATGATTAATGAAGTAAAAAAAGATAGAATTTCATATGGTGATCTTCCAAATAAGTATGAAGCTGGAACAATGGCAACAGCACAAGTAATTGCTTTTGATCAGTCGATAAAGTTTTTAGAAAGTATTGGAATTGAAAATATTATCAAACACGAAAAAGAATTAATTGAATACGGACAAGAAATATTACAAAAGAATAATTCTGTTAAATTAATTGGAAATCCAAAGGAGCGTGGTGGAGTATTATCTTTTACTATTGAAGGTGTCCATCCACATGATATAGCAACTATTTTAGATGAAACTGGAATAGCAATTAGAGCAGGTCATCATTGTTGTCAAATACTTCATGATAAATTGAACATACCCGCAAGTGCAAGAGCATCTTTGGGAGTTTATAATACCAAAGATGATTTAGATAAGTTAAATGAAGGAATTAATAATTGTAAAAAAATTTTTGATTTAAAATGAATTTAAAAGAACTTTATCAAGAACTGATTTTAGAACATGGAAAAAATCCTAGAAACTTAGGAAAAACAGAAAATTTTAATAAAGATGCAAAAGGAAACAATCCATTATGTGGAGATAATGTTCATGTTTATTTAAAACTAAATGATCAAAGAAAAGTTGAGGATATATCATTTGAAGGAAGTGGATGTGCTATTTCAATGGCATCTGCATCAATAATGACTGATTTGATAAAAGGAAAAAGTGATAATGAAGCTAAAGAAATTATTGAAGATTTTTTAGGAATGATAAAAGAAAACCCTGAACTTAAAAATAATATTTTAAAAGAAGATGACAAAACAAAATTAATGTGTCTTTCAGGAGTAAAGCAATATCCAATGAGAGTTAAATGTGCTACTTTATCATGGCATACTTTAGTTTCTGCAATGGAAAATGATGGAAAAGAAATTAGTACGGAAAAATGATAATGGAAGTGAAAAATAAAATTATTGAAGAAATAAGAAAAATTTATGATCCTGAGTTACCAGTTAATATTTATGAACTTGGTTTAATATATGATATTAAGGTGGAAGGGCGAAAAGCTGAGATTAAAATGACATTAACTACACCAAATTGTCCAGTTGCTGAAAGTTTACCTAAAGAAGTTAAAGAAGGAGCTATGCAAGTCGAGGAAATTGATGACGTTGATCTTCAACTGGTTTGGGACCCTCCTTGGACGAAAGACATGATGTCAGATGCTGCAAAATTGGAGTTAAATTTATAGTGAGCCCTATTATTAAACTTAGTGATAATGCTGCAACTAGAATTAAAGAAATTATGTCTGATGCTGAAAAGAATGCAATAGGAGTTAGAGTTTCTGTTAAATCTGGCGGTTGTGCTGGAATGTCTTATGTAATGGAATATTTAAAAGAGGTTAATCCAAACGATGAATTGATAGAAGAAAAAGGAGTGAAAGTCTTTATTGATTCAGCTGCAGTAATGTATCTTTTGGGGACGGAAATGGACTATAAAAAAGAGGAATTATCATCATCTTTTGTATTCAATAATCCAAACGAAACTGAACGATGTGGCTGCGGAGAGTCCTTTAAAATAGAATAAAAATAAGTATCCCACAAGTTGCATAGCAGTATTGCATTATATGCATATCTAGTATATGATTCTGTTATGAATAAATTTGAATTTAAAAATTTAGTTAAAGGCTTAAAAAATTCTTTAAAAGAAAAAACATTTTTTAAAGATTTACGTAAGGAAGTTGAGACTGGTGCTAATGGCACACAGGATTACGTTGTTAAAAAAGGCGTTAACAAAGATACAGTTGCTACAACTAGACAGTAATTAACTACTGTAATACATCTCAAACTCTACAGGATGAGGTGCATGTTCAAACTTGTGAATTTCCTCAAACTTTAATGCAATATATGCATCAATTTGATCATCAGTAAATACACCACCTTGAGTTAAAAATTCTCTATCTTTGTCTAGACTTTCCATTGCTTCCCTTAGAGATCCACATACTGTTGGAATTGCCTTAACTTCTTCAGGTGGAAGATCATATAAATCTTTATCAAATGATTCTCCTGGATGTATTTTATTTTTAATTCCATCAAGACCAGCCATTAGCATTGCTGCAAATGTTAAATATGGATTACCTGAAGCATCAGGAAATCTTATTTCACATCTTGCACCTTTTTTACTTAATGTAATTGGAATACGACAAGATGCAGATCTATTTCTTGCAGAGTAGGCAAGTAAGACTGGTGCTTCAAAACCCGGAACTAATCTTTTGTAACTATTAGTTGTTGAGTTAGCAAAAGCATTTATTGCTTTAGCATGTTTTAAAATTCCACCTATGTAGTGCAATGCAGTTTCGGATAGACCAGCATAAGCATCACCAGAAAATACTGGTGTATCACCTTTCCAAATAGATTGATGAATATGCATTCCTGATCCATTATCTCCAGCAACTGGTTTAGGCATAAATGTTGCTGTCTTTCCAAATGAGTGTGTTACCATTTGAACTACATATTTATAAAGTTGAACATTATCTGCTTGATCAACTAAGGTTCCAAAATACATTCCAAGCTCATGTTGACTTGGAGCTACCTCATGATGATGTTTCTCAACTTTTATACCAACTTCTTTTAAATTTTTTAGATACTCACCTCTCATATCTTGTTCACTATCAACTGGAGGCACAGGAAAATATCCGCCTTTTACTGGTGGTCTATGTCCCATGTTACCATTTTCGTATTCTTTACCAGAATTGTATGGGCCTTCTTTACTATCAATCTTAAAACCACATTCATTCATATCATTTTTAATTCTAACATCGTCGAAGACAAAAAATTCAGGCTCAGGACCAAAAAAAGCTTTATCACCAACACCCGAGGACTTTAAATATTCCTCAGCTTTTTTAGCTACACCTCTTGGATCTCTTTCATAAGGGGATTTTTTTACAGCATCTAAAATATCACAAAACAATACTACGGTATTGTGTGATGTAAATGGATCCATAAACATTCTTGCTGTGTCAGGTTTCAAAATCATGTCAGATTCATTAATTGCTTTCCATCCTGCAATTGAAGATCCATCAAAGAAAACACCATTATTAAGCATATCTTCATCAACAACAGTCACATCCATTGTTAAGTGTTGAAGCTTACCTCTTGGGTCAGTAAATCTAAGATCCACAAACTCAGCTTCTTTTTCTTTTATAAATTTTAAAACATTTGCAGCACTCATTTTGTCTCCTGTATAATTTTATAAGTGGTAATTAACAAAATAATGATGATAAATATTGCTTATTTAATAAATAACACCTATGCAATTTTCACATAAGTGCTGTATTTATTCAATAATATTAAATAAGTATTTATAAAGTCTGTGAATAAAATACTAAATAAAGAACCAGTCAAAAGAGCTGAAAAATCTATCAAAGATTTTGATACCAATCTTTCAATTGTCTGTTTAGAGCAAACAGCAAAGACAGCTCAAGATGCAGCTACAGCTTTAGGTTGTAATGTTGGAGCAATTGTTAAAAGTTTACTTTTTCATTCCGGAGACAGATTTGTTCTTTGCTTAGTGTCTGGAGACAAAAGGTGTTCGTTAAACAAACTTAAAAAAATTTTGAATGAAAAAGATGTTTCAATGGCAAAACCTGATGATGTTAAAAAAATTACAGGTTATACAATTGGTGGCGTTTCACCCGTAGGTCATATAAACAAAATTAAAATCTATATTGATAACAATTTAGAGAGATTTAAAATAGTCTTTGCAGCAGCTGGTCATCCAAACTGTGTTTTCAAAATAGAATATAAACAATTAATAAAATTAACATCTGGTGAAATCAAAGAGTTAACAGAATGAGACAACCTAAATTAATTGATTACATCTTATTAACTGTATTGGCTTTAATCTGGGCCTCAGCGTTTTTTAATATCAAGATAGCAACATATTCTTTTGGTCCTGTCACAATCGCATTTTTAAGAGTTTTATTTGGAGCAATTCCAGTTTTACTTCTTTGTTATTACAAAAATATCAAAATTGAAGCTTTTTCAAAAGATTGGCATTGGTTTGCAATGATAGGTTTTATTAATTTAGTAGCTCCATTTTTTTTAATAGCTTATGGAGTAAAGTCCGTACAAAGTAATTTAGCAGCAATTTTGATGTCTACTACACCATTAAGCTCAACTGTATTGGGTCATTTTTATACTAAGAATGAAAAGTTCAATTTAGTCAAAACATTTGGAATTTTAATTGGGTTTTCAGGAATAATATTTTTATTTTCAGATAATATTTTAATTGATGAAAATAATTTTATTTCAGCATTATTAATCTTACTTGGATCAACATGTTATGTAATTGGTGGAGTTCTAACTTTAAAAATAAGTAAGAAAAAAAATGAAAACGTAACAGGTTCAATATTAATCTGGGCAATTATTATTTTAATTCCTTTAGTTAGTTTTATCGAGCAACCTTGGCAAGTAATTCCAAGAACAGATTCTTTAATTTCAGTAATATACTTAGGTATCGTTCCAACAGGAATAGCTTGGTTGTTAAGATTTAGAATCTTAAAAAACAATGGTTTAATTTTTCAATCACAAGTTTCTTACTTAATACCAATTTTTGGAACTATTTTAGGATATGTTTTTCTTAAAGAATTAATAACAATTAAAGTTTTAATATCTTTAATAGCTGTTTGTATCGGTATTTACTTTGTTAAAAAAGCAGATAATAAAAAAGCTATTTAAGTTTTGCCATTGCCTCAATATGTGAAGGTCTTGTTTCACAACATCCACCAAGTATAGTTGCCCCAGCATCTTTAAATTTTTTTACTATTCTAGCCATATTTACTGGGGTTAGATCTTCTCTTCTACCCAAAACTTCTATTGGATTTCCTGTTTTACTTTTTAAATAATTTTCGGTGTAACTTGGACTAGGTTTTGTTGTTATAAATCCATTTAATTTAAAACCAAACGGAAGACCTAGACTTTTAACTTCTATTAAATTTTTTTCATAATTTTCAGGAGAAACACAAGATAACATGACACCTAACGCTTGATTATTAATTATATTTTTAATTTCAGATATTTTTTCTCCACTTGGTAAATTTGTTCCCTCTGAAATATGAATACCAATTAAATATGGTTTATTAAATTCTTCAATTGCCTTAATTCCACATTTAAATTCTTTAATGCTACTCCAAACATCAAAATAAAAAAAATCTATATATGGATCAAGTAGTTTAGCTTGCTCATTAAAATTATCTATTATTTCATCATCACTTCTATCATCTGCCTCATATGTTAAGTTTTGTGGAGGCAATCCACCCGCAATCAATACATTTGGAAATTCTTTTTTGATATTAGATGCTATTTGGCCAGCTTTAATATTTAGATATTCAAATTTTTCCTCAACATTGTTATCTCTCAATCTTTTGCGTCTAGTTGTAAAAGTTGTAGTGACAATAACTTCTGCTCCAGATTTTATAAAATCTCTATGAGTATCGGAAAGTAATTGATGATAATTCTCATCTAATAAAGCATTTGCACTCCATAGTGTTCCTTTAGGTTTCATGCCTCTTGCCAAAAGTTCTTGACCCATTCCACCATCTAATATTCTTGTTTGTTTGAAAAAATTTAAGTCCATTTTATTCCTCACCTTTTTAGTGCTTTTGCTTTTTGCAGGGTGCACAATACAGTTCAACTACCTTGCTTATTGATAATATTTGGGAATTTCCATTTTAGCAGTTAATGCCCGCAATAGGATCAAATCGGCTCTAAACTTATAAAACTTTAAATATTATTTGTAAACTATTTTTTTAAAACAATTTTAACATTAAAAGAAAAAGATCTTCTTTCACCTTCTATATTAAAAGGATATGCGGTGTGCATTAAGTAATTTGGAAAAATTATTAATTCTTTAATTTTTGGAACCACATTATAGATACTTTTGCTTAGAAATCCTCTTTGGCCATTAATAAAGTCGATAGTTCCATTTGTCTTTATTTTTTTATTATTTACCATTTTATTATTAGTCATACCTTTTGGTAATTTTAAGTAACCAACACCAGACAAATCTCCTTCATGATAATGAATAGGGTTATATTCCCCCTTAAACTGTCGAACTACCCAAAGATTTAAAATTTTAATTTCTTTAATTTTTTTTATTTTTTCATTAGATAAGAATTTTAGAATTTTATTTTTTAACTCTTTCTCTAAATTTTTCTTTATAAATTTTTCTGAAATTTTTAATTCTTTATTTATTTGACTTGCTAGTTTTGAGCTATAATCAATTTTTTTATTTTTTGATTTTTCATCAAATTCTTTATTCAGTACATTTATAAATTTTTTTGATAATTTAGCCTTTCCAATAGAAGGACCAAATGGTTTAATATTTTTCATATAAGATTTAATATATTAATAGTCAATTTAATCAAGATTATGACAATATTCTAAAACCTATTCTTACAGCTACGAACATTACAAGTAATGAAGTGATTAAAGCTAAAGTTTTGTTAGATAAAAACTTTATGTTTAAAAAGTTTCCAATTTGCCCTCCAATTAGAACAGCAAGAAATAGAGGCCAGAAATTCAAAAACTCATCAAAAACAATATCCTTGGTAAGTTGACCAGCTACACCAAAAAAAGAATTTATGAGAATAAATAATGATGCAGCTGCCGCTATTTGTTTAGGATATCCTGCTTTCATTAGAAAAAGGATAGGACTTAAAAATATACCCCCACCAATTCCAACTACTCCTGAAAAAAAACCAATAATTGATCCAATTATAATTGAAAAAAAATTTGATACTTTTTTTAACTTAAATTCTTTTTTTTTTAGAAAACTACTTTCAATAAATAGCAATATTCCAGCAACAGCCAAAATTATAAATAATAATATTTCGAACAGATTTTTAGAGATCTCAAGAGATGCTCCAAAAAAAGCAAACGGTATAGAGCCTAAAAGGTAAGGCAAGAGTAATTTTACATTAAGATTGCCTGATCTTAAATAATTTATTGAATTTCCAGAAACTACAATGATATTACAAAATAAAGCTATTATTGGAAAAATATAGTATGGAATATCCCAAATTAACATCAAAGCTAAATAGGTAGATCCTCCTCCAAACCCAACACTTGAATATAAAATAGCTGTTATAAAAAATAATACTGATAATATAATCATCTCAAAAAAATTTTATGAAAGTGAATATAGCATTATTAACCGTAACAGATACAAGAACAATTGATAATGATAAGTCGGGAGCAATTCTTGTTGAAAAAATTAAAGAGGCTAAACATAATTTATTAGATCGAAAAATTTGCAAAGATAGTAAAGATGATATTATTGTAATACTTAAAGATTGGCTGAAAAATAAGCAGATAGATGTGATTATTACAACTGGTGGCACGGGTTTGACTGGTAGAGATATTACACCTGAGGCTTTAGATGAAATTGCTGATAAACATATTCCAGGGTTTGGGGAGATTTTTAGATATTTAAGTTTAAAGACAGTGGGCACTTCCTCAATTCAGTCAAGGGCATGCGCTGTACTTGCAGAAGGAAAATATGTATTTGCTTTACCTGGATCTTCAGGTGGAGTCACTGATGCATGGGAAGGAATTTTAAAACATCAATTAGATATTAATAACAAACCGTGTAATTTTGTTGAACTTATACCAAGATTAAAAGAAAAATAATTATTTTTGATATTTTTCTTTCCATTCAGAGTAAGGCATTCCATAAATACGTTCTCTTGCATCTGGATCTGAAATAGTGATACCTTTTTTTTCAGCTTCTTCTCTAAACCACCTTGATAAACAATTTCTACAAAAATTTGCTAAATTCATTAGATCAATATTCTGAACATCTTTTCTTTCATCTAAATGTTTGAGCAATCTTTCAAAAGTAGCAGATTGAATATCTTTTTTTTCATTTTCATTCATATAAAAAATATTAATGACTTTTTTATTGAGCACAAGATGTTGTATTTATACAATTATAAGTAGAATATTTTAATTATTACAAATAGACTTCAGCAATCATTGTTAGTTAAATGGACTAATGGCTAACAAAAGAAAAAAAAAGTCAAAGCCTAAGACCAAGAAAAAAAGAAAAAAACTAGTCAAAACTTCTAGAAAAAAAATAAAAACGAAAAAAAAAGTTGGGACAAAAAAGTCTGCGACTAAGAAGCGTTCTAAAAAATCTAGAAAAAATAATAAACTTAAATCAACAAAAAAAACAAGAGGAGTAAAAAAAATGAGTGCAGAAGCTATGAAAGTGTCATCTGTATTAGATACTTCTCATTTGAAGGTAAAATTCCCTTTCAAAGCAAAATATGGGAATTATATAAATGGTAAGTTTGTAGAACCAAAATCAGGAAAATATTTTGATAATACATCGCCAATTTCGAATGAGGTAATCTGTTCGATTGCACGATCAAATGATAAAGATGTAGATGCTGCATTAGATGCAGCTCATGCAGCTTTCCCAACTTGGGGAAAAACTTCAATTACGGAGAGATCAAACATTCTTCTAAAGATTGCTGATGTAATTGAAAAAAATCTTAATGTTTTAGCGACAGCAGAATGTTTAGATAACGGTAAGCCAATTAGAGAATGTATGGCTGCTGACTTACCTTTAGTGGTTGATCACTGGAGATATTTTGCAGGTGTAATAAGAGCTGAGGAAGGCTCTGTTGCAGAAATTAGCAACAGTGAATATTCTTATCACATACCAGAACCACTAGGTGTAGTTGGTCAAATTATACCTTGGAATTTTCCACTTCTAATGGCGACTTGGAAACTTGCACCAGCATTAGCTGCAGGTAATTGTGTAGTCTTGAAACCAGCTGAACAAACTCCAGCATCTATTATGTTATTAATGGAGATGATTGGTGATTTATTACCTCCAGGTGTTGTTAACGTAGTAAGCGGCTTTGGTTTGGAAGCGGGTAAACCTCTAGCTTCATCTAAAAGAATCAAAAAGATTGCTTTTACTGGTGAAACAACAACAGGTCGTTTGATTATGCAATATGCATCTCAAAACTTAATCCCAATTACTTTAGAGTTAGGTGGAAAATCTCCAAATATTTTCTTTGAAGACGTCATGGCTAAAGATGATGACTTCTTTGATAAATGTCTTGAAGGTTTTGCAATGTTCACTTTAAACCAAGGTGAAGTTTGTACTTGTCCAAGTAGAGTACTAGTTCAAGAGTCTATCTATGATAAATTTATGGAGAAGGCAATTGCTAGAACTAAAGCAGTTAAACAGGACAATCCTTTAAAAATGGAAACAATGATTGGTGCACAAGCATCATTAGAACAAATGGAAAAGATCAAATCTTATCTAGATTTAGGTAAGAAAGAAGGTGCTAAAGTTCTATGTGGTGGAAATGTTGCAAAAATCAATAGTGGTTTAGAAAAAGGTAACTATATCGAACCAACTATTTTTGAGGGTAATAACTCAATGCGTATCTTCCAAGAAGAAATTTTTGGACCAGTAGTATCTGTAACTAAATTTAAAGATGAAGCAGAAGCATTAGAAATTGCTAATGACACACTTTATGGTTTAGGTGCGGGTGTTTGGACTAGAAATGGTAACATTGCTTACAGAATGGGTAGAGAAATACAAGCGGGTAGAGTTTGGACTAACTGTTATCATGCTTATCCTGCTCATGCTGCATTCGGTGGATACAAACAATCTGGTATCGGAAGAGAAACACATAAAATGATGCTTAATCACTACAGACAAGTGAAAAATCTTCACGTGTCTTACAGTGAAAAGAAATTAGGCTTCTTTTAAAAAATAACTTATATATAATGGCCCGTGAGGAATCACGGGCCATATTTTTTTATGAAAGTAAAAGCAACAGACTCAGCATTAAAACTTATAGAGGAGCTTAAAGCTCAACATGGTGAAGAACTTTTATTTCATCAATCAGGTGGCTGCTGTGACGGTAGTGCGCCAATGTGTTTTCCAAGAAATGAATATATGGTTGGTGCAAGTGATGTGAAACTTGGAGAAATTGGGGGTTTACCCTTTTACATGAATGATGATCAATTTGAAAAGTGGAAACACACAGATTTAACTATTGATGCTGTAAAAGGTATTGGTGGAATGTTTTCTTTAGAAAATGGGTCAGGAAAAAGATTTTTAACAAAATCTGAAATTTGTCTTGTAGTCGATAACGAAGATAAAAAGAATTAAACCTTTTTTTTAAATTTAATTCTAAAGCTCAATAATATTAAAATTATAATCGAATAAATTAAAGGTTTAAAAAAGATTGTTTTTGAAAGCCATATAAAATGAAGAGCTCCAAAAATAGCAATTATATAAACTAGTCTATGTATTTTTTTCCAATTATGTTTTAAAAGTCTTACCATCTTGTCTGATGATGTAAGAGCCAAAAGTGTTAACAACAACCAAGCTGAAAAACCAATAAAAATAAATTTTTTCTTAAAGACATCATTTATCAAAGGCTCAAAATCAAATCTATAATCAAGACCCACATAACTTAACATGTGTATTGAGGCATAAAAAAAAGTAAAAAGTCCAACCATTCTTCTAAATTTAATCCACTTTGTAGAATTAGTTAATTTTCTAAGTGGTGAAATTAAAAGTGTTAGAATAATAAAAATTAAAGTCCATTCTCCAAAGTGGTTTATTATTCTATCTACAGGTTCAGGACCCAGTTGATCAAAAATTATTTGATAAGAAATTAAATAGATTGGCCAAAGAAGAACAAAAAAAACAAAAGGTTTTAGATAGTTTTTCAACGTTTTAATAATTTTTTTTCAAGTCCATACCACTATAAAGCTGTGCCACTTCATCCCCATAACCATTGAACATTAAAGTTTTAATTCTTGGTGCCAAAATACTTTCTCCAATCACTCTTTCTGTTGCTTGAGACCATCTAGGATGATCCACATTAGGATTTACATTTGAGTAAAAACCATACTCTCTTGGTGAAGCATTTTTCCAAGCAGTATTTGGCATTTTTTCTGTTAATCTTATTTTTACAATTGCTTTGGCGCTTTTAAAACCGTATTTCCATGGAATAAATATTCTTAATGGTGCTCCATTTTGATTTGGTAAAGATTTTCCATACAAGCCAGTTACAACAGTAGTAAGAGGATGCATAGCTTCGTCTATTCTTAGACCTTCTATGTAAGGCCAGTTTAAAACAGGATATCTCTGACCCACCATCTCCTCTGGATTATAAATTGTCTCAAATTCAACAAACTTTGCATTAGTTTTAATCTGAACTTTATTGAGCAATTCACTTAAAGAAAAACCTAACCATGGAATAACCATAGACCAACCTTCTACGCATCGAAGTTTAAGAATTCTTTCCTCAGATTTAATGGCTAAAACTTCATCGATTGAAAGCTCTAATGGTTTTTCAACCAGACCTTCAATTTTAACACTCCAAGGTCTTGTAGAAAAATTTTTTGCTCTTCTATGTGGATCACCTTTACCAGTACCAAACTCGTAGTAATTATTATATGTAGTTATATCTTCATAACTAGTTGGTTCATTTAAATTACTAGCATTTGCATTAATTAGTGTAACTGAATTTAAAGAAAGCGCTCCTAAACCATAACCCATAGATTTTATAAAAGATCTTCTTTTATTGAAAATTTTTTCAGGTGTTATTTCAGAATGTTTAAATTTTTTCATTAGCAATAGTTATATTCAATAACTTCTGTTTTTTTGGTATTTTGATATTATTAATTTTATAATATATTTTAATATAAATAATATGAGTAAATTAGTATCAGAAAATGAAATTGATAAATTTAAAAAGGATGGTGCAGTACTCCTTAAGAGTAAATTTGATATTAGTTGGATAAAAAAACTTAAAAAAGGAATTGAAAAAGGAAAGAACAATCCTAGCCCAAGATATGTAAATCACACTAAAGATAAATCTCTTCCTGGATATCATGAAGATTTTTGGACTTGGGATTTACATGAAGAGTTCAAAGATTTTGTCTTTAATTCTCCAACACCCAAAATTGCTGCCGAACTTTTAGAAGCAAAAAAAATTAATTTAGTAATGGACAATTGGTTTTTTAGAGAAGCAGGATGTAAATCGTCACCACCTTTTCATCACGATATATCCTATTTTGATTTTGAAGGATCAATGTGTGTACTATGGATACCACTTGAGGGTGTTAAAAAAGAGGATGGTATTGCATGGGTTAAAGGATCCCATTTATGGAATAAATTATTTTTACGAACAAGATTTAATGATGGCCATTATGTAGATGGAGAAGCTGGTATGGTTAATGGAAAAAAATATGAATTAACTCCAAATATATTAGAAAACAAAAATGATTATGAATTTTTACAATGGGATCTTGAAGTGGGTGATTGCATTTATTTTGATATAAGAACTCTTCACGGTGGACTTAGTTCTGTAACTCCAAAACAAGATGTTGCTAGATATACTTTAAGAATGGCAAAAGAAGACTCTAGGATTATTTACAGAGGAGACTGGGCTAGAGAAGAAAGAGCCATCATGGAAGATAATGGTTATAAAAATGGTGATGATTTATCTGGTAAAATGTTTCCAACTCTATTCGAAACCAATTAATTTCCAACAAATAGTTATGAAAATTATAAGGCTTTCAATAGTAATTTTTGTTAAGCTTTAGTTGTGAACAAAAATGATTTTAGTAATTTTGGACTTACAGTTTTTGATTTAAAAAAACTTAAGGGAAAAAGAAAGATTAAGTTTGTTCAGATTGATACTTTAGAACAAGGACTTGCCGCTAAAGAAGCTGGTATTGAAATGATAGGAACTAGTTATGAGCAATTTAAAACTCATTTTCCTAAACAGCTTAAAGGAGTTCATTTTCAATTTGGATTAAGATGGGGAAATCAAGCTAGTGCAGAAGAAGCTTTGAGAGCTTCAATGAAAGCTATGAATGATGGTGCACAATCAATTTATTGCCCAATGAGTCCTTCAGTAGTTGAAGTTTTATCTAGAGAAGGAATACCAGTCATTGCTCATGCAGGATTAATTCCACCAAAAATTACTCTAACAGGTGGTTATCGTGCAGTTGGAAAATCTTTTGATGAAGCAAAAATGGTTTGGGAAACTGCAAAAAGATACGAGTCAGCGGGAGCTTTTGCTATTGAATTAGAAGTTGTACCTGGAAAACTTGCTTCTGAAATTACAAAAAGAACCTCTTTGTTTACTATATCTTTAGGATCTGGATCAAAATGTGATGCTCAATATCTTTTCTCAGCAGATATTTTAGGAGAGAAAAATGACTTTCTTCCAAGACATGCAAAAAGATATAAAACTTTATTTAAGGAACATGACAGAATTCACAATGAGAGAATAAATGCTTATAAAGAATTTATTAATGATGTAGATAATAACTTATTCGAAGATAAAAAATACTCAGTCTCAATGGATGACGAAGTTTTAAACAAATTAATAAACTTTATAGATAAAAAATAAATTAATTAGAATAACTTCCAGTCCGCAGCTGGAAGTTATATAAGTTTAGCCCGCAGGTTTGTATCCTGACATTGATTTTGCAGCTTGTTCAGCAGCTTTACCCATATCCATTTCTTCAAGAATAATCATATTCTCTACAGTGCCACTTGCTTCAACAGCTAATTTAACACCTGCGAAATTTTCAAAAGGCATATCACCAGAAGTTACTGCACAAAAGTCATACTGACCTCTTGTTATTGCAAAAGACTCTAATTTTCCTCCTGCAGATTCAGTAAGTGCTTTTACAGCAGCAGATCTATCTTGTTTTGGATCTTTAATAAAACCTTGAAAAGCTTTAGCGGTATAATTACCCATTACAAAGTATTTAGCCATTTATCCTCCTTTTTATATAAATAATAATAACATTCATTTTAGATTTATTAATGTGCAATAATTACATAGTAGACACAACCAAATGTAGTGTTAGATTGCGAAAATGTACGAAAAATTTGGTCAATTTATAGACGGTAAGTGGCAACAATCTTCAGCTGGAGATACCTACGAAGTAATTAATCCTGCGAATGAAGAGATTATAGGTCGAGCATCTAAAGCCACTTCTAAAGATGTTGATGCAGCACTTAAATCTGCAGCAAAAGGATTACAAGTTTGGAAAAAAACTGCACCTTGGCAAAGAGCATACATCATAAGAAGGATTGCTGATAAGATGAGAGAAAAACAAGATGTGTTAGCTAAATGGATGACACTTGAAGTTGGAAAGCCTTTAGCAGAAGCTAAAGGAGAAATAGGCGGAGCTGCAGATATTTTTGAATGGAATGCGGAGGAAACAAAAAGAATTTATGGTCAGACAGTAGAAAGCAGACTTGAGGATACGAGAGTTCATGTTTACTACCAACCCATCGGTGTTGTAGCAGCTTTAACTCCCTGGAACTTTCCAGCTGTATTATCCGCTAGAAAAATTTCGACTGCTTTAGCTGCAGGTTGTTCTGTCATTATAAAACCTGATGTGATTACCCCAGGTGTTGTGATGGAAATGGTTGATATTTGTAGGGAATGTGGAGTTCCACCAGGTGTAGTTAATCTTTTATCAGGTGATCCACCAAGTATAGCTCAACAATTAATTGCTTCAGATACAATTAAAAAAGTTTCAATTACAGGATCATCAAGGGTAGGTAAATTAATATTAAAACAAGCTGCCGACAAAGTTCAAAGAGTAACGATGGAACTTAGTGGTCATTCACCTTTTATTGTTTTTGATGATGCAGATATTAAAAAAGCAGCAGACATGGCAATTACTGCAAAGTTTAGAAATAATGGTCAAGTTTGTATTTCTCCAAATAGGTTTTATATCCACGAAAACAAAAAAGACGAATTTGTGAATTTATTTGTTGAAAAAACAAAAAAATTAAAAATTGGTGATGGTATGGATCCTGATACTCAATTAGGTCCACTAACAACAAAAAAAAGATTGGATGAGATTGAAGAGTTAGTAGAAAAAACAAAGAAAGAAGGTGCTAAAGTTTTACTAGGAGGAAAAAGACCAGCAGGTTTTAATAAAGGATTTTTTTATGAGCCTACAATTTTTGATAATGTAAAAGATGATTTTACTATTATGAAACAAGAACCATTTGGACCATTAGTGCCAATGCTTTCATTTAAATCATTTGATGAAGTGATTGAACGGGCTAATAATCATGAACTTGGTTTATGTAGTTATGTGTGTACTAATTCAATGGAGACAGCACATCTTGCATCAGAACAATTAGAAACAGGGTCAGTTGGAGTTAACACTGGCATGATTGCAATTGCCGAAGCACCATTTGGTGGAATTAAACAAAGTGGTTATGGAAGAGAAGGTGGTTCTGAAGCAATTAAAGATTACTTAAATGTAAAATATACCCACATGGGTATTAAAGGATAACTATTCGGATTATTAAATGAAATATCTTCATACAATGATAAGAATTTCAAATATTGAAGATTCATTAAATTTTTATTGCAATGGATTAGGTCTTACAGAAACTAGACGTCAAGAGAATGAAAAAGGTAGATATACTTTAATATTTTTAGCAGCTCCTAATGATGAAAAATCAGAAATTGAATTAACTTATAATTGGGATGGAGATGATCTTGGTTCAGGATCTAGGAATTTTGGTCATTTAGCTTATAGAGTTGAAAATATTTATGAGACTTGCCAAAGATTAAAGGATATGGGTGTTACTATTAATAGACCACCTAGAGATGGACATATGGCTTTTGTAAGATCTCCTGATAATATTTCTATAGAAATTCTTCAAGAAGGGAATCTTGAACCTAAAGAGCCATGGGTTTCAATGCCAAATGTTGGAAATTGGTAAACTTAATTAATTTATTCTAAAATATTAAAGTCTGACATGTATTTTTCATTTATTGAAATTCCTAAACCTGCACTATTGTCATCTAAATTTATAAATCCATCTTTAGGTTCAGGCTCTCCTTTGAATAAATAATAAAATAGTTCGTTTCCAATTTCAACTTGATGAACAGGAAAGAATTCTGAAAATGGACAATTATTACTTGCCATTGTTAAATGATAGTTATGCATTTGACCTGCATGAGGTATTACTGGTACTCCATATTTTTCAGCTAAAGAATTTATTTTATGACCTGCTGTAATCCCGCCAACTCGGTTTGCATCATATTGAATATAACTTATAGCTTTTTGTTTTAGTAAGTGTTTAAAACCTAAATATGTAAACTCATGTTCACCACCAGCTATTGGAATATCTCCCATTGCATTTAACTCTGCATATCCAGAAATATCATCAGGTATTACAGGTTCTTCAAGCCATTTGGGTTTAAATTTTATTAGATCTGGAATTATTTTTTTTGAGTATTCCAAATCCCAGCCCATATATGCTTCAAGCATTAGATCAGTATCATATCCGACTACTTCTCTTACAGCATTTACTAGTTCAATATTTTTTTTGATACCTTCAGTTCCATCTTTAGGTCCCCAACCAAATCGCATCTTAAACATTTTGAAACCTTCTTGTAAATATTTTTCAGCTTCAATCTGAAGGTCCTTTAAAGGTTGGCTATACAATTTTGATGCATAAACAGGTATCTTTTCTTTTGTTCTTCCACCAAGAAGTTCAAATACAGGTTTTTTTTCTAATTTACCCATTAAGTCCCAAATACCTAAATCGATGGCTGAAATTCCAATCATTCCAATTCCTTTTCTACCCCATGCCATTGTGCTTCTATACATTTTGTCCCATAAGTAATCATAGTCAAAAGGATCTTCCCCAATTACTAAATCTTTTAAATAACAATCTATAGCTTTCTTGGTTACCTCAGGAGCTAGGGCAGCATTTCCTAAACCTATTGTTCCATCATCAGCAATAACTTCACATACCATCCATTGATGGAATCTAAATGATTTCATTTTATCTCCAGACTCTCTAAGAATATCTGTAGGATTTGTGCAAAAATTCTGTGCTGGAGGAACTATCTCACCTGTCCATTTATAAATTTTAGTTTTTATATCTTTAATTTTTGTCATTTCTGTAATTTATTTTCTGCCATTGTTAGTGCAATTTTAAAAGACTGCAAAGTAGGTTCTAAATTAGCTTTATTTTTTCCAGCAATATCAAAAGCTGTTCCGTGCGCTGGAGTAGTAATAGGTATTGGTAGACCACCTTGAACTGTTACACCTCTGTCAAAACCAAACGCTTTAAGACCAGATTGTAGAGCATCATGATACATACCAACAATACAATCATGATTTTTATTTTTATATGCTGTGATAAATGAGGTATCACATGGTAAAGGACCGTCCGCATTAATACCTTGTTTTTTTGCTTCTTCAATAGCTGGTATAATTTCATTTTTTTCTTCTACACCAAACTCAGCGTGTGGGTTTAAAGCCTGGACTGCTACTCTTGGTTTATTAATTCCATTAAGTTTCATAGCTTCATTAATAAGTCTTATAGGTTTTATAATATTTTCTTTTTTTATATATTTTGGAACTTCGCTTATTGGTATGTGAGAAGTAACTCTTGCAGTCCAAAAATTATCTACAACATTAAATTCACAAAAAAATTCTTTGACATTTAATTTTTCAGCCATAAGGTGAAGTTCATCTGAATATTTATTGCCTCCCATTATCATACTTGTCTTGTTGAAAGGACCAAAATTAATTGCTTGTATCTTATTTTGTTTTGCTAGTTCCAGCGCAAGATTAAGAGCATCTAGAACACTTTTTCCAGATTCTTTAGAACATTCTGATAGAATGTAATTATGATTTTTTCCACTAGAAATATCTAAAAAAAATTTATTATCTTGATTAAAATTAATATCTTCAAATTTATTTACAATTTTTAATTCGTTAATTTTCCCTGAGATTTTATCACCACTATCTAGTATACTTTTTTCACCTATCACCACAATATTCACTTTATCTGTAATTTTGTCTGCTAATAATTTTGATATCAACTCAGGCCCAATACCAGATGGATCACCTAATAATACACCAACATTAATTCTTTTTTTTGTCATTTTTTTCTTTACGGTTTGTATCAGATTATGTTTAAATAATTAATTATAAATTAACTAACGAGGGAAATAATGAAAAAAAGTTTTAAACTTTTCTTAGCCGCTGCGTTCTTAGTGACTGAATTTTTTGTCATAGCAATACCTTTAATGACTACGTCTGCTAGAGCAGATGGAGCTATACAAGCAATTACTCACGCTGGATTTGGTGGTGGTACTGACGTAACTACTAGAATGATGCTTTTAAGAGCCAGAAGAGTTCTTAAGCAAGATATGCAATTAGTTAACAAAAAAGGCGGTGGTGGAGCTGTATCTATGGATTATATGATGAGCTTACCTGCAGATGGTCAACATACATTAACATGGACTACAGGACATGCAGTTTCTATGGCTTTAGGAAAAACTAAAGTTAAATTAAGTGATATGCAGCCTTTAGCAAGAGGTACTGATGACCCTCAATTATTTGTTGTAAATTGTAAATCTGATATCAAAGACGCTAAAAAGTTTGTTAGTGCGCAAAAATCAAAATCACTTAAATACGGAACAACACATGTAGGTGGAATTGATGATGTTAGTGCAATTGCTTTTACTAAAAAAGGTAAATTAAAAGATCCAACTATTGTTGCTTACAAAGGTGTAGCACCAATTAAAACAAACTTAATCAAAGGAGATATTGACGTAGGTGTTTTAAATTTAGGTGAAGCATTAACTGAAATAAATGATGGAACATTATGTGTTTCAGTTGTATTGGCAAACGAAAGAATGGCTAAAATTAAAGATTCTCCAACAGCTAAAGAATTAGGAATACCTGTTTCTTTATCTACTGTTAGAGGTTTCGTAACTAAAAAAGGAGCTCCAGCTGAAAGAGTTAAGCAATTAGAGGCTGGAATGATGAAAGCAATGAGCCACAACTATTATAAAAATTTCTTAACAGAAATTGGCCTTGATGAAACAAGTGTAGTTGGTGCAGATGAATGGGGTAAGCAAATGGAAGAAATGCTTACTGAAATGACTGCACAGCTTAAAGCTTTAGGTTACATTAAGTAAATTTAAAAAAAGTACATTGCGTTTATGAATAATGTACAAAAACAAAAAAGGGCAAACAAAAGTTTGCCCTTTTTTTTTAAGGACGAATTTAAAGTTTCTTTTATTATCATATTCATTTCTATAGTTTTATTAATTAGCACTTTTACATTTGATATTGTTCCACCAATTCTCAATAGAGGTATACAACCGGCAACTTTTCCTAAAGGATTATTAGTTTTAATAATTACTTTAACTTCAATAGTTTATTATCTATCTATAAAAAAACCTTGGGACATTAAGAAAAAATTACCTCAGCCTTTTTTCTTGACATTGTTAAGTTTTATTTTTTTTATAATTATATCAAAAACCCTGGACTTCTTTTTAGCAATATCATTATTATCTGTATTTGTTTCATATTGTTGGGGTGAAAGAAGAATTATTTATTTAACATTGGTAAGTATTATTTTTCCTATAATCGTATTTATCTTTTTTGAAACAATTTTAGGATTAAGATTTCCACCTGGAATAATCACTAACATTTATTATCAAGTATAAAATGGAAAATCTTTCTTTAATGTTTGCACCTTTGATGAGTTCAAAATTAATGATAGTTTTAATTTTTGGAACATTATTTGGTTTGATACTTGGAGTGTTGCCTGGTCTTGGACCAACAACAGGTGGCGCGTTAATTCTACCATTCACTATGACATTAGATCCTTTGTCTGCAATAGTTTTATTAACAGCAATTTATTGTGCAGGAACTTATGGTGGAGCAATTACTGCAGTACTAATTAATACTCCTGGAACTCCTGCTGCGGCAGCAACTTGCTTAGATGGGTATCCACTAGCCCAAAGAGGTGAAGCAGGAAGAGCACTTGGTATGGCTACAGTGTCAAGTACTATAGGAGGAATATTTAGTGTAATAGTTTTAGTTTTTTTTGCACCATTACTTGCGCAATTAGCTTATGAATTTGGTCAACCTGAATATTTTGCTTTAGCAATTTTTGGTTTAACCATGTTGGCATCTATAGGTGAGGGAAGTCCTATTAAAAATTTAATAGCTGGTGCTTTTGGTATCTTAATTTCTACAATTGGAAAAGATTTTATGACATCAATAGACAGATTTACTTATGGTATTAATGAATTATCAGAGGGAATTGGTTTCATACCTGTTGTTGTTGGATTGTTTGCTATAAGCGAGATGTTAACTCAATCGACATTGTTAGATCAGATATTTAAAAGAGTAGCTTTAAAAGCAGTCAAACTTCCATCTATTTCAGATTATAAAAAAACTTGGATAACTATCTTAAGGTCATCTGGTATTGGATCATTTATAGGTGTATTGCCTGCAGAAGGAGGGACTGTTGCGTCGTTAATAGGTTATTCTGAAGCAAAAAGATGGTCTAAAAATCCTGAAGAATTTGGGAAAGGTTCTGTTGAAGGAATTGCAGGTGCAGAAGCTGCTAATAATGCTGCAACTGGAGGGGCTATGGTTCCAACTTTAGCATTAGGTATTCCAGGAAGTGCAACTACTGCAGTAATTTTAACAGGATTAATAATTCATGGAGTTAGACCAGGGCCTGATTTATTTAGAGAACAACCAGACTTTTTATATGGAATATTTGGGTCTATGTTGATCGCTAATATCTTATTTTTTATATTTGGTTTTTTTGGTGCTAAGTTATTTGCGAGAATAACATTAGTTCCTAATAAGTTACTTTGGCCAATGATTTTTGCAGTTTCAGTTTGTGGAACTTATTCTTTAAGTCAATCAATTCTTGATGTTTGGATAATGCTGTTTTTTGGAGTAGCTGGATTCTTTATGAGACGCTATGGTTTTTCAGTAGTCCCAGTAATTAT
>CACGBI010000014.1 GCA_902571235.1 uncultured Pelagibacteraceae bacterium | reverse complement strand
TTTATATCCTGATTGTGTTATTACAACTCCGACGATGATTAATGAAAACAATGAGTTAACACCTAGCGGTGGTGCTCTGATGGAAAAAAATTTAGGTTATGAAGCTCTTAAACTTGAAGGTGATGTATGTGTAGATTTTCCAATGCCTGCCGCAATATTATTTAGAAGGAAGGAAATGATAAATTTAGGACTTTTTGATGAGGATTTATTCATATTTTTCCCCGACTGTGAAATTGGAAGAAGAATTCAAAAAAACAAAAAATCTACAATACAAATTTTTGATAGCATAGCAGTTCATACTATGGGTACTTTAAAAATTAAGAATAAATATAAAAATATTTTTTTTAGGAACTATTACTTTACTTTAGATGGGTTAATTTATAATTTTAAAGAAAATCTTCATTTACCGCATTTAAGAAAATTAAAAAAAAAGATCCCAAACTATATAATTAAATCAATTTTAAATTTTTTAATTATGAAACCTGGTAAATCAGTAAAGTTTATTTCTATGATATTGGCTTATTATAAATTTAAAAAAAAATATCTTAATAAAAAAAGTTTTTAAAAAATAACTAGACCAAATACTACAACACCTAATGATGTTGCCGCAGTGAACAATATCTTTTTTATATTTTCTTTTTTTTGATCTTGCTTAACTCTATTTAGTAAAATGTTAATATCTGTTGACTTTTTATTATTTAAATTCTCATGTTCTAAAGTGTATTTAAGCATTAAATGCTTTTTAATTGATGAGAAAGTGTTTTTCATAGTGGATATTTAATCATCTATAGTGAAAATATACAAATCATTTATATCGAAAAGTAAATTCCAGTTGCACCTAAAGCTATCAGGAAAAAAATTATAATAATGCTATTTTTAAAATTCTCTTTATCCTGGATTTCCTTAGCTCTTGCTTTAAGAACATTAATATCAACCCTTTTAGTTTTAATATTCTCAGAATTTAAAGGCCTATCAGCATCATTAATGATATTTGGGGTCTCACTCATGATTCACTCCGCATCAAAGCCTTTAAAATTCATAATTAAAATTAAATCATAATTTGAAAATTTCTCAAAATATCTAGAGTTCAATCTGGGTCAGAATTTATTTGACAAGTGTTCAAAATGGGTTTCATATTGATTTTTTAAAAAAAATGAGCTTAGAACAAATAGATTTTTCAAAAGTCCTGAATGATGATCAAGTTTATCATCATATGATGAAGAGCTATGACAAGTTGGGAAGAGATTGGATTGTCCATCAATGGAGTTGGATGAATAATGTATATCAGGCTTTTAATGATCATTATAAATATCTAATTGTAATTTCATTAATTGAAAAAACTTTACAATTTTATGATCAAATGAATATTAAATACACGTTTGATGAATTCTATTCAAAATCAAAGCTTCAAATTGATAATTTTAGTATTACAGAATTATGTGAAAAACTTGAATTACCTAAAGAAACTGTAAGACGAAAAGTTTTAGAACTAGAAAAATTAGGTGCATTAAAAAGAATAAAAAAACAAATAATAGTAGATCGTTCTGTATTTTCTCAGGTAAAACCTGAGAGACAAATTAAATTAACTTCTAAATATATTTATAAAGTGTCTGAAATTTTGAATAAGGAAAAGATCTTTTTAAAAGATGCTAATAGCAAATTTATTGAAAATATAATTAAAAAAAACTTCAGTATGTGTTGGAGGTGGTTTTATAGAATGCAGATTCCTATTGTAATTGGTTATCATGAAATGTTTGAAGATATAGCAACTTTTCATCTTTGGGGCACTGTTGCAATGAACCAAGCCTTTAATTATAAAAAAGATATAGATTCATCAAACGTTACTACTTTAATTCCAGACTATATGGAATTTAATAAAGGTGTAATTGAAGGTGCGGGAAGTACAACAGGGATAAGTGCAATGTCATTATCAGAAATGACAAATATTCCTCGTGCGACAGTAATAAGAAAATGTAAATATTTAGTAAAAAATAGCTTCTTGCAAATTAATGATAAGAAACAATATACACTGACAGGTTATAATTCTGCTAGAGTTCTTCCTTATCAAAAAAAAGTTTTTAAAAACAAAGCTAAATTTTTGCGTAAAATTCTTAATCTTTTAACTATTTCATAAACTTATATCTTTTATTAATATAAATTATATATTCATTTAGGTATTTTTATGGGGATAGTAACTACAATAGCACCAATTGCATTGGCATTGATCATGTTGGCTCTTGGTGCATCTTTAACAATTCAAGATTTTACAAGAGTTGTTCAAAATCCAAAAGATTTTATAATAGGGATAGTTTGTCAGTTAATATTGCTACCTGTTATTGCATATTTATTAATAATTATTTTAAGAACTCCAGTTGAATTAGCATTAGGTGTAATGTTAATTGCAGCTGCTCCTGGTGGTGTAACATCAAATGTGCTTACAAAATTTGCTAACGGAGATGTGGCCCTTTCAATATCTTTAACAGCAATAACTAGTTTAATAAGTATCGTATCTGTTCCTTACGTAGTTTTTTTATCAATTGAATTATTTGACATTACTTACGTCAAAAAAGAAGTTTCAATGCTTAGTATATCTTTAAAGATGTTTTTTGTTGTAACAGTTCCAGTAATAATTGGAATGATTATAAGAAAATTTGCAAATAATTTTATCATTAATAATATGAAAATTATCAATAAAATATCTATTGGTTTATTCATAATTGTTTTTATTGCTATCTACATAGAAGAATGGGATAGCATTGTGATGTTCATAACAAGGGCTGGATTAGTTGCTTTTATCTTAAATGTTACAATGATGATCGTAGCTTTTTACATAGCTAAATTTTTTGCAACTGGTGTTGCTCAAAGAAGGTGTATATCTTTAGAAGCTGGACTCCAAAATGGAACTTTAGCAGTTTTTGTAGGAATACAATTGTTTGGTAACAATATGACATATATGGTACCAACTGCAGCATATGCACTAATCATGATGGTGACTTCAGTGATTTTTGTTCTTATTTTGAGAAAACAATCTTAATTATAGATTTTTAAAATTTGTTCGTTTTAGGGGCTCTAATTGAACTTCAATAGGATGCTTTTGTTTTTCCACTTCAATAAATAAATTCTTAGATTGGAGCTCATCATTAGAAAAGTCATTATTAATATATCCAAACACTAAATTCTTTTTAAAATTAAATGAATAATTTCCAGAAGTCGATCTTCCTATAATTTTATCATCAATATAAATGGGCTCATCATGAAGCAACAGGGGCTTACCTGGTTCACTATCTTTTAACGTAAACATTGTAAATCTAGTTTTTGTCTTTTCCCTCTTAATTTTTTCTAAAGCATCTCTACCTATGAAATTAACATCTTTCTTTTTGCTTATAGTAAACGATAATCCTGCTTGAAATTGATTTTCTTCAGGTGAAATATCATGGCCCCAATGTAAAAAACCACTTTCCATACGCATAATGTCCATCGCATGCATTCCACAATTTGAAAGGTTAAATTCTATACCTTTTTCAATAAGCAATTCATATATTTTTTTTGAATCACTAAATTTTACATATAACTCATAACCTAATTCTCCAACATAAGATAACCTTTGTGCCCAAATATCAATTTCACCAATTTTTATATATTTTGCTGTAGCAAATTTAAATGCATCATTATCAAAATTGTCTTTGCTGATAGCTCTGATTAAATCTCTACTTTTAGGCCCAAATAATCCAAAAACACAGTAATCATCTGTAACATCTTTCAAATCAATATCATTAGAAAGATGCTTAACAATATGGAATTTATCTCTTTCACGAGTTGCTGCTGAGCTAATTATTCTAAAATGATTTTTTTCAATACATACAACAGTTAAATCAGTTTCTATACCACCATCACGATTAAGCATATGAGTATACACGCATTTTCCAGTCTCATTTTTTATATTTGCAGTACAAATTTTTTGTAATTCTTGATGAGCTTTATCTGATTTTATTTCAAATTTAGAAAATGGTGTTAAATCAAATAAACCAACATTTTTTATAGTATTATTAGTTTCATATTCTGCTGATGGATACCAGTTTTGAAAATTATAACTGTAATCATATTGTGCAAGCTCTCCGTCTAGAGCAAACCACATAGGTCTTTCATATCCAGCTGAAACACCAAAACAAGCACCAAAACTTTTTAATTGCTCATGATGCGGAAGTTTTTTTACATTTCTTGATGTTTTGTGTTGTTTAAAAGGCCAATGCATACCGTATAAATCACCAAGTGACTCTGTAATTCTTTTTTTTATAAACCCTAACTCAGAATGGAATTTTTGAAATCTTTTAATATCATAACAAAAAATATCTTCATTTATATGTCCATTAATCATCCATTCAGCTGTAACTTTACCAACACCCCCTCCGCTTCCAATACCGATGCTATTTAAACCACAACATACAAAGAAGTTTTTTATTTCTGGCACCTCTCCTAATAAAGAATTTGTATCAGGAGTAAATGACTCAGGACCTGAAAAAAATTTTCTAATTCCTGCGGTTTCTAAAATAGGAAATCTTTTTACAGCAGAATTTAAATATGGCTCAAAATGTTCAAAATTTTCTTGAAATTCTCCAAAAGAAAAATCCTCAGGTACTTTATTTGTTTTATCCCAAGCTGGAATAGAATTACCTTCAAAAATTCCAACTAATAGTTTTCCAGCATCTTCTTTGAAGTATGTTCTGTTGTCAAAATCTCTTATCGTCGGTAAAGTCTTTGAAAGATTTTCAATTGGTTCTGTTATAATATAAAAATGCTCTGCTGGATAAAGAGGGATACTTACCCCTGCCTTTTCACCAATTTGTCTCGACCACATACCTGATGCTAAAACAATATATTCACATTCTATTTTTTTACCATTAACCTTAACCCCTGAAATTTTTCCATTCTTGGTCAAAATTTCTTCAACTGGAGATTTTTCAAAAATTTTTGCTCCCTCCTTCCTGGCAGCTTTTGCTAACAAATGTGTTACTCCTGATGGATCTGCTGCTCCATCTCCAGGCATTAAAATCCCACCAATAATTTCGTCTGTGTTTATAATTGGATAATCTTTTTTAATTTGATCTTTATTTAGAATTCTAACATCGGCATCATACAGTTGAGCGGTAGTTGCTTGTCTCTGAAGTTCTTGCCAACGTCCAGCTGTTTGAGCAATAGATAGTGCTCCATTTAACCTTAAGCCTGCTGAATGATCTACTTCTTTTTCTAATTTTTTGTATAAATCTAAACTGTATTTTCTAATCTTTGTTATTGCAGCTGTTGGACCTAATTGACTAACTAATCCAGCTGCATGCCAAGTAGTACCTGAGGTTAATAGATCTCTTTCAAGAACTATGACATCTTTCCAGCCAAATTTAGTTAAATGATAAGCAACTGAACAACCAATAACTCCACCACCAATTACTACTACTTTAGTGTTTTTTGGAATTTCATTATTCATTATGATGTTATATTAAAGTATTAATTAAAATGAAATCTAAAATATTTATAACTGGATCATCTGGCTTTATTGGTTTTCACGTAGCTAAAAAATTTCTTAACAAAGGAGTAAAAGTGCATGGTTTTGATTCAATGAATAATTATTATGACGTGAGATTAAAAAAAGCTAGATTAAATATTTTAAAAAAATATAAAAATTTTTCCTTTACTCGAGGAAATCTTGAGAATGAAAAAAAATTATCAAAAAGTATTTTTAGATTTAAACCGAATATTATAATTCATTTAGCTGCACAGGCTGGCGTTAGACATAGTATTAAAAACCCTGAAATTTATTTAAATTCAAATATTTTAGGGACTTTTAATATTTTGAAATTTGCAAATATAATAAAAGTTAAACATTTGATAATTGGATCAAGTTCATCAGTATATGGTGCTAATAAAAAATCTCCATTTCAAGAAATTGATAAGACAGATCATCAAGTGAGTTTTTATGCGGCTACAAAAAAATCAACTGAAAGCCTAGCTCATTCTTACTCAAGTTTATGGAAACTACCAACTACAATGCTTAGGTTTTTTACAGTTTATGGCCCTTATGGTAGACCTGATATGGCTTATTTTAGTTTTACAAAAAAAATTCTAGCTGGAAAAATAATTAATATTTTTAATAAAGGTAAAATGTATAGAGATTATACTTATATTGATGACATAGTAGATGGAATTTATAAATTAATAAATAAGCCACCATCTTTTAATTCTAAAAAGAAATTTAAGAATGATAGTTTGTCACCTGTTGCACCTTTCAGAATTTTAAATATAGGTAATACAAATAAAATATATCTTTTAGATTTTATTAATACACTTGAAAAACAGTTAAACAAAAAAATAAAGCGTGTTTATTTACCTATGCAAAAGGGTGATGTTTATTCAACTTTATCAGATAGCTCACTTTTGAAAAGAATTACAGGTTATAATCCTCAGACTAATTATAAGACTGGTATTAAAAAATTTATTGACTGGTATAAAAACTTTTACCACTAATTTATCTCTAAAATTTTTTTTAATACTTTGCTATGTTGAAAAATAGTAAAATTTTTTATTCTTTTTTTTAAAATTTTTTTTTTTAAAAATTTATTTTCTTTAGTGTCATTAATAAAATTTTTAATTGTTTTTTCTAAACTTTCTTTATTATTTGAATCAAATAAATATCCACCATCATTACTAATAATTTCTTTTGGACCATTAGGACAATTGCTTGAAATTACTTGACAATTATTATACCCAGCCTCAACTAAAACAAATCCAGGGTCTTCCCATAAGGAAGTCAAAACCAAACATTTAGATTTTTTCATAAAATAATGAACATTATCTGTTCTTTTAATTACTATTATTCTATCAAGTATTTTAAGATCTTTGGCTTTTTGATAAAAAAGTTTTTCATTATCTCCTTGACCTATAAATACGAAATATAGATTTTTATTTAATTTTAAAATTTGTGGAATGCTATTGAGATAAAAAATAAAATTTTTTTGTTTGGTAAATCTACCGATAGATAAAAAAAATTCTTTTTTTGACAATATATTATGTACTTCAGATGTGACATCTACTTGTTTTTTGATAGTATTATGGATGTAAGCGCTATGAATAATTGGGTCTCTTAAAATTACTAATTTTTCTTTTAAAAAATCAAATCTTGATAGGTCATTATAAGTGTCAATAGTTGGACAAGTTATCTTATAAATTTTTTTTATTGCTAGTCTCCATATAATTCTTCTTAAAAAAGTCATTTTTGGCAAACCAGAAATTCTTAGAATTAATTTTGTTTCATAATTTTGAATAATGAACAAAAATAATGGAAGAGATGTAATTAGATGAATGATTAAAAATGTAGGTTTTGTATTTTTTAAAAGGGTGTGTAATGGAAAAATACTTTTTAAAAATATATAAAAATAGGCAATTCTACTTCTTAAAAAACCCTCTTTTTTAAAATTGTGGAAAATTGATTTTTTGTTGAGTTTAATAATTTTTAAGTTTTTATTATTTAGTTCACTTGTGTAATTATTCCATTCATCAACAGCATCTAAAATGTAAGATGTATATTTATTTTCAAAATATTTGTTTACAGCAAAAGCAGAATTTATAACAGATCTTACTGTTGCAACATTAGATGTAAATGGAGACCAATAAAATATATTTTTTTTTGCTATAATCATTTTTTTAAAAATTTTTTATCAATTAAATTGCCTCTTTAATTTAATTTTAAATATTCAATTTATCTTTAATATTATAAAACAAAACAGCTAGTCTAAAATAAAATATTCTTAATTTTGGAAAAATAAATTTTTTAGGGAGCCCTTTATAAATTTTTGAAACATCAAGATCTTTACTATTTGATGAAAAAACAAGTTTTGACAGTTGTTTACCAGTCCAAGGAGCTGTACTTACACCAACACCATGATATCCAAAACCATAATAAATTTCTTCATTTTCAATTTTTCCAATTGATGGGGTAAGTTTTTGTGACATAGCAATTAACCCACGCCAATTATATTCTATTGATATATTTGACCAATTAGGAAAAATATTTTTTAAAAATTTTTCCATTATTTTAGATCTGTTTAAGTTTGATTGATCGCTACCAATAAAATCTCCTCTAGTACCAAATAAAATCCGATTGTCAGGGAGCTTCCTATAATAATATAAAAGATTTTTGGTATTAGCTATTGGTGAAAATGTTTTAAAGTTATGCAAATCAATTTCATCTTTTGTTAATTTTCTTGTGACAATAATATTTGATATTACTGGTAAAATTCTTGAGTTCATTTGAGGTACTAAACCTTCTTGATAAAATCCATTGGTTGCAACTACAATTTTTTTTGTTTTCACAGAACCTTCTTTAGTTTTGACATCATAAGAATTATCAATTTTATCAATCTTATTTACTAAAGTGTGTTCAAATATCTTTAATTTTTTCGACAATGCATACCTTGCAATCCCATTAACAAATTTTAAAGGATTAATTGCAAAACCAGGCTTATATGAAAGAGCCCCAAATTGTTCCGTTCCACTATGACCAATTTTATCAAACTCTTGTTTGGAATAAATATTAGTATCTATACCAAATTCTTTTTTATATGTTTCAGCCTGTTCTTTAATTTGTTTAAATTTATTTGGATGATGAGCTAAAATATAATTACATTCTCCTGTCACGTCACAATTAATATTATAATTTGATATAATTTCTTTTGTATAATTTGATCCTTCTATAGAATTTTTAAAAAATTTTTTTGTTTCTTCTTTTCCATAAATTTTTTGTAATTTTTTAAAAGATATTTTAATAGGTGGAAACGAGCAAAATCCTCCATTTCGGGAAGAGGCACCCCATCCTACTTTTCCAGCCTCTAGTAAAATTACATCAAGATTATAATTTTCGATCAAATTGATAGCACATAATAAACCTGTGTAACCCGCACCAATAACAACAACATCAGATTTAAGATCTTTAGTTAACTTATCTAAATTAAAAGTTTCTTTTGTGGTATCTTCCCAATAACTATTTACAGGTTCTTCAAATTTATAAATATCTGAATGATAGATATTTTTCATTTTTATCAGAGAATAGATAAAGGCTCTACAAACTCATGTCCAAATGCATCAGCAACAGCTTTATAAGTCACATGTCCTTTATGAACATTTAATCCTGCTAAAAAATTTTTATCCTCACTTAAAGTTTTTTGATAACCATTATTTGCTAATTTTACTAAATAAGGAAGGGTTGCTTGATTTAATGCAAAAGTAGAAGTTCTTGGAACTCCTCCTGGCATATTAGCAACGCAATAATGGACTACGTCATCAACTATATACGTAGGATCACCATGAGTTGTTGGTTTGCTTGTTTCAACACACCCTCCTTGGTCAATTGCAACATCAACTATGACTGAGCCTCTTTTCATTAATTTTAACATATCTTTTGTGACTAATTTCGGTGCCTCAGCTCCAGGGATTAAAACACCTCCTACTAATAAATCTGCTTCAGCAACTAGTTTATTTAAATCTATTTTATCGCTTTGTTCTGGGATGATCTTATCTCCAAACATTTCAACTAATTGTTTTAGCCTTGCTTCAGACTTATCTACAACGTGAACTTTTGCTCTCATACCTGTGGCTATTATTGCTGCATTTTCTCCTACTACGCCACCTCCAAGAATTAACACATTTGCTGGTTCACCTCCAGGTGCTCCTCCTAATAATACTCCTCTACCTTTTTGATTTTTTTCTAAACAATGTGCTCCAGCTTGTACTGACATTCTTCCTGCAACTGCACTCATCGGAGCAAGTAAAGGAAGTCTTCCATTATCATCTGTAACAGTTTCATAGGCAATATTTATACTCTTAGATTTAATTAATCCCTCCGTAAGTTCTTTAGCAGCAGCTAAATGAAGATAAGTATAAACAATCTGATTTTCTCTAATCATATCTACCTCTACTTTTTGAGGTTCCTTAACTTTTACAATTATTTCTGCATCATTAAAAATATCTGATGCTTCATTAACAATTTTTGCACCAGCATTAGTATATTGATCATTTTCAAATCCCGCTTCAAATCCACCATTGCTTTCAACTAAAACATCATGGCCTTCTGAAATTAAAGTTTTTACACTTTCCGGTGTTAAACCTATTCTGTTTTCTTGTGGTTTTATTTCTTTTGGTACTCCGATAATCATAATTATCTCTGTAATTTATAATCTGATAAGTAATTTACTAATTAGTTTTTTTGATTTTTTTGGTAATTAGTAATACCTTTTCTTAATTTATCAATAATTTCATCAATATGTTTTTCCTCACATATAAATTGAGGAGCAATGATCAAACAATCACCTGTTGCCTTAAAATTTACACCAGCTTCATAACATGATTTAAAACATTCATAACCAGCTTTACCTGGTTTTGTATTCAACTTCATATCAATTCCACCCATCATTCCATATCCTCTTATATTGTCTACCGATTCTAAATCTTGAAGAGAAAATAATCCTTTTTGAAAGTATGGTGCTAAATTTTTTGCTCTATTAAAAATATCATCTTTTTCAAAAATATCCTGAACTGCTAATGCGGCTGCAACAGCAACTGGAATTCCTGAGTAAGTATAACCATGAAATAATTCAACTGATCCCATAGGCGAAGCATCCATTACAGCATCATAAATTTCATCTTTACATGCAACTACACCCATTGGAACAACACCATTTGTTGTAGCTTTAGCCATTGTCATTATATCAGGAGTTACTCCAAACTCATGCCCAGCAAATGATGATCCAGTTCTTCCCCAGCCAGTTATCACCTCATCGAAAATTAAAAGTATTCCATGTTTATCACAAATATTTCTTAATTTTTGTAAATATCCTTTTGGTGGAACTAAGGTGCCAGTTGATCCAGCTATTGGTTCAACAATACATGCAGCAATATTTTCTGGGCCAAAGTTGCTTGCTATTCTTTCTAAATCGTTTGCTAGGTCTCCACCAGTCTCTGGTTGGCCACTTACAAATTTATGTTCAGGTAAATGAGTATGTCTCATGTGTTGAACACCAGGCATTAATATACTTGCAAAAGTTTTAACATTATTAACCATTCCTCCAACAGATACACAACCAATATTCATTCCATGATAGCCACGTTCTCTACCTACAAATCTAAATCTATGGGCGTCTCCTTTTGCTCTATGATAGGCAACTGCAATTTTTATTGCAGTTTCAACAGCTGTTGATCCACAAATAGTATAAAACATTTTATTTAAATTACCTGGAGTATGTTTCGAAATTCTTGTTGCTAATTCAAATGAACCACCAAAACCTTGTTGAAATGGTTGAGCATAATCTAAAGTATCTAATTGTTTTGTAACTGCTTCAGTGATTTCTTTTCTTCCATGTCCTAAAGGATTACAAAATAGCCCTGAACTTGCATCTATTTGTGTTTTACCATGATGTGTTTTTAAATACACGCCTTTTGCTTCAGTAATTAATCTTGGATTTTGTTTAAAGTCTTTATTAGATGTAAACGGCATCCAATGTTCATTTAATGAATTTGGGACTGAAGTTCTATTTTCTGAGCTCATAAATATTTTTTATTATTTTAATTTTTTTAAATTTAATTTCTCTTTAGACTAAATTAAATACATTAACTACAACATTATTGACACAACTGTAGATTGAATAGACTATTTTTTTGTTTTACATCAGTTGAAAATTCAAATTAAATACAAGCAATTTATATATAAATAAACAAACGGAGAAATTAAATGAAAAAAATAATTAGTTTTCTTTTAGGATGTTTCGTAGCTCTTAACTTAAGCGTAACAGCTGCTAATTCAGCTGCAAACGAAGTAAGAGTTGCATACTTTCTAGAATGGCCAAGTCCAAATTTAGAGGCTATGGTTAAAAAAGATTATGCAAAAGCTTTAGGAGTTCCTGTTAAATGGACAACTTTTTCTAATGGTGGAGCAATGACTGATGCTATGTTAGCAGGAGATATTGATATTTCTTACTCACAAGGATTAGTACCTTTTATTAACGCAGTAAAATCTAAAGCACCAATTAAATTAGTTGATGTTGCTATGGAATACGGAATGGGAGGAACAACTTGTGTTACTTCTAATGCGTCAGGTATTACAAAAGCAAACGCTACTGAATTAGAAGGTAAAAAAGTTGCTGTTCCATTAGGAACAATGGCTGAGTATGTTTTCGATGAAAGTATGAAAGTTGTTGGAGCTGACAGAAATAAAATGGATATCATTCAAATGGATCCCCCTGAAGGCGCGGCTGCTTTAGTTAGTGGTGATGTTGTAATGGCATGTTTATTTGGTGGTAATTCAATTAAATCTGCAACTGCAGTTGGTACTAGATTGCTTACAGTTAAAGAAGCTAGAGATGCTGGTATCTTGGGTATAGATATTACTTCTGTAACTACAAAGTTTATGAAGGAAAATCCAGGAATGCTTAGAACTTTCGTAGAAGTTACGCATGAGGCTAATGCAAGATATCATGCAGGTAAACATGATGTAAATGCATTATCTAAAGCTTCTGAAATGAAAGTTGCAGACTTAAAAGAAACTTTAGCTGGAATGAAGTTTTTAACTCCAGAAGAAACGAAAGTATCTATGGAGAGCGGAAATCTTCACAAATTCCTAGAGGGTATGGGTACTCCAAAGGGAAATGTTGATACAAGTTTCTTACCTTTATAATTTATAGGTAATTAAAATTTAAATAGGCGCCAATTTAATTAAATTGGTGCCTATTTTTTTAATAAAAAATCTAATATAAAATTTTATGAGTGATCTTATTTCACATAATCTAAACATGATTTTTAAAACTCCTAAGGGAGAAACAGTTCATGCATTAAAAGATTTAAATTTCACTCTTAAAAAAGGAGAGCTATTAACAGTTCTTGGACCATCTGGTTGTGGTAAAACAACTTTATTAAACATTACGGCAGGATTTATTAGACCAACTTCTGGGAGCATCACTTTAAATAATAATGAAATTGATGGTCCAGGTGTTGAGAGAGGTATGGTTTTTCAACAAGGTGCTTTATTTGAGTGGTTAACAGTGGCAGAAAATGTGAACTTTGGATTAAGAATGAAAAAAAAAGATCCAACAGAAACTCAAAGAAAAGTTGATGAATGGTTAGAAATTGTTGGATTAAAAGGTTTTGGAAATACTCCAACTTATCAATTATCTGGTGGTATGCAGCAAAGAGTTGCTCTTGCAAGATGTCTTATAAATGATCCAGATCTAATTTTAATGGATGAACCATTGGGAGCTCTCGATGCTTTAACAAGAGAAAAAATGCAGTCCTTAGTTTTAAAAATTTGGAAAGAAACCGGAAAAACAATTATTTTAATAACACACTCAGTTGAGGAAGCTTTATTACTTGGTGAAAGACTTTATGTTATGGCTCCTCGACCAGGTCGAATACATAAAGAGTATAATCTTCCCTTTGCTTCAATGGGTCTTAAAGAGGATCTGAGAGAAATAAAAAAAAATAAGGATTTTTCTGAAAAAAGAGATGAAATATTGGAAATGATTTGGAATATGGAAGAGGAAATTATGGGTAAAGAGGTTTAAATGCTTACCCAAATAGTAACTTTCTTAATATTAATCGCAATAATTGGATGTATTCTTTATGGGAGACGATTAATTAGAACTGAAAAAGTTGATGCAGTTTTTGGTAATCCTGAAAGAGCGTTAGGTGGTACTCACTGGGTAATTGTAGGAAGTAGTTTTCTTATTTTTATTTGGCTTTATTATTCTTGGGATATTGCAAAAGGATTTTATCCAAAATCTGCTAATGAGCTTTGTCAAGTAGCTAAGGTTAATGACTCATTGCTAGGATTAAAATATCAATTTCCTATTGAGGAAAGAGAATTAAAAAGCACTAATCAAATTAAACAAGAAAATAGAAACCTAAAGATAATTTCTTTGGAAATACAAAATTCTCAAGAACTTAATGATGAACAAAAAACAATTCTTATTAATTTCATAAATAAGACAAAACAATTAATTCCATTATTAACTAATGAAGATTTGCTTGAAATTGAAACTCAACGAAAAATAGATGATATAACTGGTAAAATTAACCTATTAACTGAAAATTTTCAAAGGCCAGATTATCCAATAGAAACTGAGCAAGAATTAAACGAGAGACTACAAGCTGTAAAAGAAGAAGGCGGTTGGGGTATTACAAAAATAAATGCAGGTTCAGGTTCAATAGAGAATACCTTAGAAGTACCTCTGGTGCCAGCAACAAATAGAGGTCTAAAATTTCACGCTGCTGCTAAAGAATTAAATTTAATAAGTGAAGAGTTTTTTAAATTACGAAACCATAATCCACAATTTAAAAATAAAATAAAAGAAATTAAAGATAATGTAAAAACTTACAGAAAAAGTCTGGATGATAGTGAAGAAATCGCCTCATCCTATGCTAAAAATATTGTTAAAATTGCAAGAAGAATAGAATTTGCAAGTATCTACCCACCAAACGCCTTAGACAAAATGCAAAATGCTATTATCAAATTTGATAATGCACAACTAAAAGCTCAAGGTAGTTTGAGGTTAATAGATATTTTATTATTTCCTGCTGGCACAATAGTTGCAAGTGGAGCAAATTGCTCAGAACAAGGGTCTGGAAGATGGCTTCCAAAACCATCTGATACATTTAATAAATTTGTCTTAATGTCAAAACCAAGTGTTGGCTATAAAGATGTTCCTCTTCTATGGATAAAAATGGTTGATATAAGTAACGTTGTTGGTTTTGTCTTGCCTGATTTTATTGCAGATATTTTACCAGGTGAATATCCCATTCATACTAAAGATGGAATTGTTAAACAAAACTTTAAAAGTAGAGTTCTTAAAATTGTAACTGGTGATTTTAATTTATTAAAGGTGCCAGTTCCTTATGGACATATATGGGACTCATTTTTAAGAGTCTTTTTAGGACTAGTTTTTGGAATACTTATAGGTGTTCCATTAGGATTATTCATGGGGTTAAATAGATTTGCAAAAGGTTTTTTTGATCCTTTAATTGAACTTTATAGACCAGTTCCTCCTTTAGCTTGGGCACCATTAATTATTTCAGTGTTGGGGATTGATAATACTGGAAAAGTTTTTCTTTTATTTATGGTTTCATTATCAATTATGATAATCTCGGCCAGAGCTGGTGCATCTGGAACTCAGCTTTCAAAAATCCATGCTGCTCACTCATTGGGAGCATCAAAAAAACAAATTTTAAGATATGTAATATTTCCTAATTCACTGCCTGAAATATTAACTGGTATAAGAGTCGCTGTTGGTATGTGTTGGGGAACTTTAGTCGCTGCTGAATTTTTAGCTGGAACAACTGGTATTGGTTTTGTTGAGAATGTTGCAAAAAAATATTTTCAATATGAGGTGATTTGGATCACAATTTTTATTATGGGAATGCTTGGATTATTATTTGATATAACCTTAAGAAAGCTTATAGATAAATATATTCCGTGGCGTGGTAAAGGTTAATTTTTTAGACTAACCAATCATTATATTTAGATTTATATTTATTTATATAATCTGGTAAATAACTGTTATCAACTTTTTCAAGTTTTACTTTTTTATTTTTTGATAAAGATCTTTTATCAGCTTTATGATCATAATCGATTGTCCAATTTGAAACATCAGAAGTTATTTTTTCTATCGTCATTTGTTCAGAGTACTCGGCATGATTTTCATCATTTAGATATTTTTCTTTTAAATCATGAATATTTTTAAGGTTTGAAAAATGCCATCCACCATCGTTAATTATTTTTACATTTTTGTATTTAGTGTCAGAAAAAAATGTATCTAATCTAAAAAATTTATATCTTTTATTTTTGATATTTCTTAACCAACTTAAAGATTTTAAATCTTTAATTTTACAACCTTTGGTGCCGTACCAATTCATATTTGGAAGAAGTAAATTCAACTTGTAATAAAATAATTTTTGATTGAATATAATGATTTCATTATTCAACTTGTCAAAATTAATATTTTGTAATTGTGGTATTTCATCATTGTCACTATATAAAATAAAATCATTAGGTGAAAAAAGCTCAAATGATTGCTTTATAAAATCTCTTTGAAAACTTATTCTTTGAACACTATTATTTCTTAAAATTGATGTATTATTACTATGATCAGCAATAATATTTTTTGGTTCATTTTCTACAACTAAATATATGATTTTTTTCTTAAATTTCTCAAAATTTTTAGTATTAAAAAATAATTCTTTTTTTCTACCACTGTGTGAAAATTTAGCTTCGCAAACAACAAAATGATCAACATATTTATCAAGAATATTAAATCTTAGATCTAACATTAGATCTTCTTTATAATACGTTGTTGTATCTATAATCTTCATTAAAATAATTTAATAATAGTTTAAAACAAAAATCTGAAATATATATATATCAAATGTGTGTTTCAAAAGATATAACTGGAATTATTGTTTTGTATGATACTACAGTTGAAGTAATTGATTGTTTACAAAGGTTAAAAAATATCAATTTTATCATTGTTAATAATGGTAGATGTGACAAAAAAATAATAAATAAAATTTTAAAATTTGGAAATATAATTAAATATTTTAAACCCAAGAAAAATTTAGGTTTTGGTAGGGCAAATAACTTTGCTTTTAAGTATGTAGATACCAAATATACTTTGTTGATTAACGCTGATATAAAAACATCTTTAGAAGATATAAATAATCTTGTTGATTCTCTTAACAAATACCCAAAAACAGGAATAGCTGTACCAATGTTGGTTAATAATGAAAATATAAATATAGATTATTTAGAATGTTTGCCAGAAATTAATTCAAATTATAAATATTCACATAATGACAAAAAAAAACTTATTAGTGGAGATACAAGTATAAGTTTTTGCTGGGCAGCAATCATGCTTTTGAATAATGAAGTTTTTAAAAAAATTGATCTTTTTGATAAAAAATATTTTCTTTTTTGGGAGGATTACGATCTTTGTAGGAAACTTTACAAAAAGAAGATTCCAATTATCAAGACATACAATGCCAGAGCACAACACTTAAAACATAAATCTGTAAAAGATAATTATAGAAATTATTTTATAATACAAATGTATCATGTGCTCTCATCATATATTTATTTTAATGTAAGTAAAAATGATAACATCTTATTAAAAAGATTTTTTATTTATCTATTTAGATCAATAAGTTATTTATTTATATTAAATATAAAAAAATCTTTAAAAAATTTAGCTAGATTAACAGCAATTATAAAATATAAGTTTTTATAAAATTCAATATGACAAAATTAAAATATTACTTAAGAAGATTTTTTTATTCACTTTTTGTTGAAAATTTTAATAAAAAAATAAAATATAATTGGGATTCTTTACCTCGAAGATATGATATAATTAACAAAATTATCTTAAAAAGAAAATATATTTCTTATCTTGAAATTGGATGTTTCAAAAATGAAAATTTTAATCAAATTAATATAGATAAAAAAATTGGAGTTGATCCAGTGTCAGGTGGAAATATGACGATGACAAGTGATCAATTTTTTAAACAAAATTCATTAAAATTCGATATAATATTTATTGACGGCCTTCATGTTTATGATCAGGTTATTAAAGATATTTTTAATTCTATAAAGATTTTAAATCAAAATGGAATAATACTTGTGCATGATTGTCTTCCTCGAAAACTTTGGTATCAAACACCAACTAGAATGTCCAATACCTGGAATGGTGATGTATGGAAAGCGATAGTTCACTGTAGAACTCTAGAAAACATTGATACATACACTTGTTTAGCTGATGAAGGTATTGGAGTAATAAAAGTACAAAAAAATAATAATCTTTTAAAATTAAAATTATCAAATTTTAAACAACTCAAATATAAAGATTATTATTTAGATAGACAAAACTTAATGAATATCATTAGTTCCGAAAAGCTTATAAATGAAATTAGCTAAAAATATTGGAATATAGATTTAGAATACTAAGAAAATAATTTATCTAATAAATTTTAAAAAATTTTTAATATTTTTAGTTTCAGTTTCTCTAGAATATTTTTTCTTTAAAAAATTATATTTTAATTGTGAATTTTTTTTCTTAGATTCAATTTTTTTTATAACTTCAAATATTTTAGTGACAAAATTATTTATATCACCAGAATTTATTTTATTAAATATTGGTTTTTTCCAATATTCTATTCCACCTTCACCTGTATAGCCGATAACAGAGTTCCCAGCTAAGGCAGCCTCTAAAGGTGGCAATCCGAAACCTTCGAGATTAGAAAAAGATAAAAATATTTTTGATTTTTTTAAAATTTCATAAGTTTTTTTTTCAGAAATATTTTGTAAATTTTTGATTTGCCATTTTTTAGTTAAGTTAGGTTTTAAATATTGTAAAACTAAATTACTATGTTGAGGCAATTTTCTACTCATATAAGTAATTATGTTTTTTTTTCTTTTAAAATTAATTATTCCTAAATCAATTGAATAAGAAACTTTTAAAATTTTAGTTTTTAATTTTGGAAATCTTAACTTTATACATTTTGATGTATCATTTGAAATTGACAAAATAAATTTTGCATTTTTATATGCTTTGTTTAGACTTATTTCATCATTGGTAGAATTTATGCTATATCCATTTTGAACAAGAATTGCATAGTTAGTTTTATTTTTTATCAACATTTTGTCAGCTAAGTGAGCAAATATTTCTGGTAAAATAATAAAATCTCTTTTGTGATTGAAATTAAAATCTTTTTTTAAATTAATTTTATTTTCAAACCAACTATATCTAAAATTTTTAGGACAAGTAATATCGCTAAATTGCCATCCTGATGAAAGTTTGTTTTCTATTTTTAAAATTTTATTAATTGAATTTTTATATTTTGAAATTTTTTTTTTTTTAATATGAAGAACTTCTGATGAAAAATTATTAATTCCATTTATAATTTGAGAAAATTTATAAATATATTTTGCACCACCAGATGGACCTTTTTCTGCGTGTGTAACAAAAATTATATTTTTCATTTTAATATAGAAAATATTATCTTAATTAATTTTTAATCAAATTATAAATATAATCTCTAAGTTTTTTTTTACCAAAATATCTATATACTTTATTTGATAAATTCATGTTAGTTAAAGCAGAGGAATATCGTTCACCAGGACGTTTTTTGTGATATTTAATTTTTGATTTAAACATTCTTGCAACTTCTAAAATAGAAAAGCTTTGTTTATTTGAAATTGAATAATGTCTAGATAGATTTTTTTTCCAAGCTAAATAACAAACATTTATTGTGTCATCAATATGAGTAAATCTTCTAGATTGAGTTCCAGGTAATACAACGGGTAATGGTTTATTTCTTTTGAATGCCTCTTCAAAAATACCAATTACAGTTGCCATTTTGCCTTTAGATATTTGGCCAGGTCCATACACATTGTAAAAATATATTACTTCATACTTAAAATTAAACCATCTTTTTAAATTTTCTAGATATTCTAGATTTTTAGCTTTTGTAAATGCATAAGGTGATAAATTTTTATCATGTCCTTTATTTCCTAATGATGCTGATGTTGCAGAATAAACTAATTTAATCTTATTTTCTAAACAAAATTTAAAAATAGAATTAGTGCCAATTGTATTAGATTCAATACATTCATTCATTTTTAAAAAGCTTTGATAAATTCTTGCAAATTCCCCAAAATGAAAAACTGAATGAATATTTTGAGGTTTTTTAATTAACTTTTTTATATTTTTAGTTTCTCCTGCAAGGTATTTTATTCTTGAATTTTTTAAGTGATTTTTTTTAGATCCAGATGAATAATTATCTAGACTAATTATATTAAGTTTTGATTTTAACAATAATAATTTTATTAAATTAGATCCAACAAAGCCTGCTCCTCCTGTAACTAGAACTGTCTTTTTATTCATTGTTAACTAAAGTAAAACTCATTAATATATTTAAATATTATAATTAAATTATGATATAGATCCTTTCAATACATGAAAATAAAAAAACTTAAACCTTTATTAATAAAAATTTTTAAGAAACATGGTCTTAATGCAGATCATGCCACAATTTCAACTAATGCTTTGATAAATGCAGAATTGGTTGGAGCTTTTGGTCATGGCTTATCAAGGCTTAAAATGTACTGTGATCGTTTAAATAAAAATGTAATTAACCCAAAACCAAAAATAAAAATAAAAAAAATTTCTCAATCAATTTCTCATATAGATGCGAATAATAGTATTGGGTTTGTTGCTGCTGATATTGGAATTAAACAAGCAATTAAAAATGCAAAAAAAACTGGAATTGGTTTAGTTGCAGTAAAATGTAGTGGGCACTATGGCTTATCTGGATATTATGCGGAACAAGCAGTAAAAAAAAATTTAATCACAATGATTTACACGAATGCACCTCCAGCAGTTGCACCTCATGGATCTTTAAAAAGTTTATTTGGAACAAATCCAATATGTTTTGGCACTCCTTCAGGATCTAAAATTCCTTTCATCTTAGATACCTCAATTTCTATGATTAATAGGGGAAAAATAAGAGTAGCTGCAAGAAATAATAAAAAAATTCCGCATGGTGTTGCTTTAGATAAATTTGGAAGACCGACAATTGATGCTAAAAAGGCATTAGCAGGAGTTCAATTACCTATTGCTGGTTTTAGAGGGTCTGGTCTTGCTTGGATGGTTGATATTTTGAGTGGTGTTTTAACTGGAGGAAACCATGCAGGTAAAGTGAAAGATCCTTTTGATGATTTTTCTGGGCCTCAAAATATTGGTCATCTATTCATTACTTTTAAAGCAAATCTTTTTCAAAAAAACTACCAGCAAAGAATAAAAGAAAATATCAAAATTATAAAAAGATTACCTAAAGTGAAGGGTGTTAGTGAAATTAAGTATCCCGGACAAAATAAATATAAAAGATTTAAAGAGAATTCAAAAAAAGAGATCAATATTCCTAAAATCATCAAAAAGGATCTAGAAATATTGTTAAATTAATCAAAATATAAACATATTTTTGATTTAAATCGTTGTTCTTTTAATAATTAATTATATTTATACTTAATGCTTTCAAACAAAGAAATAGTTTGCCCCAATAACTTACTAAACTTTGCTCATAAAAAAAAGGGAGTTAAAGTTGCGGTAGTTAATGCAGGTAAACCTCTACCAATGCTTTCGATTCAAGATGCTGTAAATGAAAATTTAATTGAACCAATTTTTATAGGTAATCAAGATGAAATTAATAAATGTGCCCATGATTTAAAATGGGATATTTCTAAATTTGAAATTATTCATGAGCCTGTTGAAAATAATACGGCTACAATAGCAGCAAAATTAGCATCAGAAGATAAAGTTAAAATAATTGTTAAAGGTCATATTCATACAGACATACTAATGAAAGAAGTTTTAAAAAGAGAATATGATTTACTGGGCAAAAAAAGACTTAGTCATATATGGCATATGACTATTGGTAAAGATGACAAGCCATTAATAATTACTGATGGTGCATTAAATGTTTTACCAAATATAAAAACAAAAATGCATATTTTAAAAAATGTAATTGATTTTTCAAAAAGAATAGAAATTAAAAAACCAAAGATTGCTTTATTATCTGCTACTGAAGAGATTTTAGACAGTGTTCCAAGTTCAAAAGATGCTGCAGAAATTACTAGGCTTGCAAAAGAGGAGAATTTGGATGCAGATGTATTTGGACCTCTGGCATTTGATAATTGTATCTCAAAAAAATCAGCAGCTATCAAAGGAATAAAAAATGAAGTTGTAGGAATTGCTGATGTTCTTCTTGTTCCAAATGTTGAGGCAGGAAATAGTTTAGTCAAAATGATGATTTATTTCTGTGGTGCTTGTGCTGCTGGAGTAGTTGTTGGTGGTAAAGTGCCTGTTGTAATAACTAGTAGGTCAGATGAGGCCCAAGCAAGACTGGCGTCTATTGCAGCTGCTGTTGTTGCTTTAGATTAACTTAAATGAAACCTATTGATTATATAAGTTTATATTTACTTGTAACAATTTTATGCCTAGTAAGTGTAAATGTATTTTATAGAATATTTTTTTAAATACACATTGAAATCAAACTACTAATGATTTATTAAAGATTTCACAAATTACTAAGGGAAGCATTAAAATGGCTATTACATATTTAAAAAAATCACCTAAAACTTCATCTACAGACGACTCTAAAACTACAGAAATAGTAAAAAATCTTTTAAAAGAAATTGAAATTTCAAAAGAAGAAGCCTGTATAAGCCTAACTAAAAAGTTTGATAAGTATGATGGTGAAATAGTCGTTTCTAAAGAAAGAATTGAGAAAATTAAAAAAGAATTAGATCAAAAAACAAAAGATGATATTCAATTTTCTCATGAAAGAGTTAGAAAATTTGCAGAAGCACAGTTAAAAAACTATGGTCAAGATTTTGAGGTTGAGCTTTCTCCAGGATTATTTGCAGGTCAAAAATTAATACCTGTTAACACAGCTGGATGTTATATCCCTGGTGGAAGATACGCACATATAGCTTCAGCGGTTATGAGTGTTACAACTGCTAAGGTAGCTGGTGTTAAAAATATTATTGCATGTAGTCCACCAAAAGAAGGTGTAGGTGCTCATCCAGCAATTATTTATACTGCTGACTTATGTGGTGCTGATGTAATATTAAATTTAGGTGGTGTCCCTGGTATTGCTGCGATGACAAATGGTTTATTTAAAAATCCACCAGCAGATATTTTGGTAGGACCAGGAAATCAGTTTGTTGCTGAAGCAAAAAGAATTTTATTTGGAAAAGTTGGTATTGACTTGTTTGCAGGTCCTACTGAAATAGCTGTTATTGCTGATGGTAAGGCTGATTCTGAAATGGTTGCTGTAGATTTAGTTGGTCAAGCTGAGCATGGATACAATTCTCCTGCTTGGTTGTATACAACAAGTAGAAAATTAGCTGAAGAAGTAATGAAAAGAGTTCCTGAATTAATTGCTGAATTACCAGAAGTTCCCAGAACAAGTGCTGAAGCTGCTTGGAGAGATTATGGAGAAGTTATTCTCTGTGATACAGATGAAGAAATGGCAACTATAAGTGATGAATATGCTCCAGAGCATTTAGAAGTTCAAACACAGAATTTAGAATGGTTTCACAAACGATTAAAAAATTATGGGTCGCTCTTTATTGGTGAAGAAACTACAGTAGCTTATGGTGATAAATGCTCAGGTACAAACCACATATTACCTACAAAGGGTGCGGGAAGATATACAGGTGGTTTATTTGTAGGTAAATTTATTAAAACTTTAAGTTTTCAAAGAATGACAAAAGAATCTACTAAATCAGTTGGAGCTGCCTGTGCAAGAATATCAAGATATGAGGGTATGGAAGCACATGCAAGAACAGGTGATGTCAGACTCAGAAAATATGGATTTTCAAACTAAGCTTAATAAAAACAAAATATATCTTTTATCATTAATTTTTATAATAGGTCTTATTTTAAGATTTTATAATATTAATTTTGAAGATTTATGGTTTGATGAGCAATCAAGTTTTTTAATTGCTGACCCAGCTCTAAGTCATAAAGAAACAATCTTAAAATCTAAAAATTTAGATAGTGGAACAGGTATAGTTTTTAATCTTATTTTAAAAGGTTATTTTAATGTGTTTGGATATAATCCTGATATTGGAAGAATTTTAACAGCAGTATTTGGTGTAATAGCTATTCCAGCATTAACTTATTTAAATTTTAAAATAACAAAAAATTATGGTTTTATATTTGTTGCTTTTCTTTCATCAATAAGTTGGTATTTAATAAGCTATTCTCAAGAATTAAGATTGTATTCTTTTTTATTTTTGTTGAGTATTTTGAGTATTATTTTTTTCTTCAGGATATTAGAAATTAGTGAAAAAAAGATTATAAATTTCAATTATATTTTATATATCTTAATTTCTAGTTTAGCTGCAACTACACATATATTTTTTTTTATAATTTTATTTTCACAATTTATTTATTTAGTTTTAAATAAATCTCAAATAAAAGAGAAATTTTATATTAAAGTATTTTGTATTTTAATTATTCCAATTATTTATTTAATCATAATGTATGATTTTTTAATTTTACAAATGAGTATAAATGATTTTTGGATCAAACAAGTGGAGCTTGACTTTTTTGTAAACTTCTTTTTTTCAAGATTTTTTGGGTCTAAAATAATGGGAGCTATATACTTAATAATATTAATTTATCTTATCTTGATAAATAGAAAAATAGTTTTTAATATTTCAAGTAAATATTTTTTTCTATTTTTAATTCTATTTTTTTCTTATTTTTTGCCTTTAATTTATAGTTTATTTAAACAGCCTATATTAACAGACAGATATATAATTTTTGTACTAATCCCTATTTTTATATTAATTTCTTCTCTTATATTTGAAATTAAAAGTCTTAAAAAAAAGTTTGTTCTTATATTTATAATTTTAACTTCAACACTAGCTAATAACTATATAGAAATATTTCAGAGAGAAACTTCAAAACCTGAATTTAAAAAAACAATTAACTATATTGTAAAATCTGGGACCGAAAAAAATCTGTTTGTTTTAGCTGAACATAAGATCCATCAAGAAATTGTATCAAATTACACCAAAAATCTTTTATCACACAAAAATGAAATTTTTAAAATAAGTGATAATATTAATGGAGAAAATTTCAAAAATGTTTGGTTGCTTTGTTATAAACCCTTGAATCAATTTAATTGTAGTCATAGTGATATTGAGATCTTTAAATTAAAAAAAAAAGATTATGTTAATTATAAGTTAATCAGTGCTATTTTGTATGAAAAAGCTTTTTAAGTATATAAAAATTAATAATTACAATTTAAACTATTAAATTAGTTTAATTGTCTCTTCAAATACAAAAAAAATAATTAAACTCATGTAAATAATAATAAATTTATTAATTATGCTCCAAGTATTTTGATGCTGAACATATTTAGATAGATAACTTGACATATACCCAATTGAAAAAAAAAATAAAAATGAAGCTATAGAAGCTCCAATGCCAAATTTTACTTTTTCATAAATTAAAAAATTTTTTGAAAAATTACCCAAGAAAAATACTGTATCTGAATAAACATGAGGATTTAAATAAGTAAAACCTAGTGTTTTAAGAATAATATTTTTTATAGATATAATTTCTATTTTTTTATTGAAATCTATTTTTTCAATTCTCTCATTTATCTTTGAATAGATAAAATGAGTTAAAAAAATTATTAATAAAATATTAAAAGCCAGCTCAACTGTAGAGCTGAAATATTGATTAAAATAGTGAAAAAGAAATAATCCTAAAAAAATTAATAAAAAATCAGATATTGAGCAAATTATGCAAACCAAAAAAACATATTGTTTTTTTAATCCTTGCTCTATAACAAAGATATTTTGTGCACCAATAGCTAATATTAAACTTAACCCAGTAAAAAAACCCAATACCAGGTATTCCATTAAGTCTTAGATTATTCTGAATTAGCAGTTAAAGTCTTAATCTCTAA
>CACGBI010000013.1 GCA_902571235.1 uncultured Pelagibacteraceae bacterium | reverse complement strand
TAAAAGTCAGAGAAGATGAACAAAACAATAAAGAATTAAAAGAAAAAAGAAGAAAAGAAAAATTCTTAAAAGAAATTAAAGAAGAAGAAGAAAAGCAGAAAAAAATTGAATTTATAAGAATGAAAGAATGGGAAGAAAAGTTTGATCAAGAACAAAAATTAAAAGAACAAGAAGAATTAAGAAGAGAAGAAAGATTAAAAAAAAGAGAACTTGGAAAATTCAAATCAGATGAAAATGAAAATTTAGAACTGTCTACTTCAAATCCATTAGAAAATTTTGAAATAGATAAGAGTTCTCAAAACTAAATTTAAATAAATAAATTAGAAGTAAACTTTAGAAAATTTTGGATACTAATGATTATTTGTAGTGTAAATGGTACTCACTACTCTCACTATCTCACAATATTTATTCAGATTATTTAAATTAGTATTTTTTACAATTCTATATAAGAAATATTTGGTTCAAAACTGAACTGTTTCAATTTGTATTTATTTAGATTTAAAGTTTTAATTAATGCAACTGTCTCACCTTTCCATCTTTTTTGATTTAATTGATCAAATGCAATAATTGAACCTTTGGACATTCTTGGTAAAAAATATTTAAGAGCTATTTTCGTTGGTTCATATAAATCAAAATCTAAATACAATAAAGAAATTAATGTATGGCTATTTTCATCCATAAATTTAGGTATAGTTTTTGTTGCGTCCCCTTTGACTAAATCAATTTTTGTAATATGACCATTTGGTCGATTTTTATTAAATAGTTTTATGCTATTTTCTATATTCTTCAAACTTACATTTCCAAGATAGTTTTTTCTGTATTTTCTTTTATCCTTTTGATTTTTTTTATCGATGTCAGAGCTGCCGGGAAATCCAGTAAATGTATCAAAGCCAATTATTTTTCTATGAATTCCATATGGCTCATAAATTGAAAATAACTTTGCCATTAATAATAATGATGAGCCTTTAAATACTCCACATTCAATTACAGATCCTTTTATACTTATAATCTTTTTTACTAATTCAATTTTTGCAATATAATAAGACAGTTGTTCTCTTTTTATAAATAAAGGAAAATGATCAACAAGTTCTTTTTTTAATTTTTGTTTATTTATAAACAAATCATGCTCTTTATAAATTTTAGAAATTTTTTTTGTAAGATGCTCAGCCATTATCTTAATACCTAATATCCAGGGTTAAAAAACATGCAGTTTTTTTTACAAATTTCAGGTGGGTTTTTATTAATAATATTATCACGTATTTTTTTGTAATATGGGTTATTCCAAAGTTTTGGAACTGTCATATCAGGATCCAATATTGAACCTAATTTCCATTCTTTATTGTAATCTTGTGAACAAAGAAGTAATGAACCATCAGCAGTAATAGTCATTGTTGTATCACCATTATTGCATCCAGAGATCGCAGCTAAGTGTGATTCTTTTGAATTATATTTTATTCTTTGAAAATTTTTATCATTAGACTCTTTCACACTTCCAAATCGAATATATGGACTTTTAAAAATAGGTCTTACATTTATCTTTTTACAAAAATCAGCAAATTTATCTTTCTCATGATAATTGTGATCAAAGACAATAAATTGAGGGAGAAGATCAACTGGATTTCCATATTTTTCATTAATTTTTGCTACTCTCGCAATATTTTCTTTTACTAACTCCACATTACCTTTAACTCTATATTTATCGTAAGTTTCTTGTGTTACACCATCTATAGAAATTATTAAAGTACCAAGTCCTGATGTGATAACCTCTTCAGCATTTTTTTCATCTAGAAAATGACCATTGGTTGAAATATGTGGGTGAGCATATTTTGATACTTCCCTTATCATTGGAATAATATTTTTATTCATGAAAGGTTCTCCCCACTTATGGAGATAAACAAGCTTAGCATATGGTTCAATTTTTTTTGAAATAATCTCAAATTCACTTAATTTTAATATTTTTTTATTTCTTGTAATTACATCAACACCAATTGCACATTCCGGGCATGCTAAATTACATGCCAAAACAGTTTCTACATAAAAAACTGAAGGTGTACCATCCTTATTAGGATAATACTTTTTTTGCCATGGTTTAGGTTTTTTTATCATTAAAATAAAATTAAATTATACTTATTTTCTTTAAACAGTTTTGTCTACACACAAGATATCATCAAAATAGTTAGCGAAACAGATATTATTCATATATAAACTAGCTTCAAGATCTTACAAGGTTTTAAATAATATGAGCCCAGAAAATTCACAAAAACTCTGGAAAATGATTCAGGATGCTGGCGATTATTTAGTAGGAAAATTACCTGATCATCCAAATCATCCTAAAGGAAGAAATCCTTATGCTCATGTCGCTATATGTGTAAAAGATCATTTTCATGCAAGTTACAAAGATATTCCTGATGAGAAATTCGATGAAGTTTTGAATTTCATCGAATATTTAAAAAAAAATACAAGTTAAATAAAAGTTTCAAATATCTTAATTTTTAACTATTGCATAAAGTAAAAAACCTGGAAAAAATTTACACAAAAAATTGTCAATCTTTTCAAAAAATAATGAAAACTTAAATGATAAGGGAGCTAAAAAAGGTGCAATTAATATAAAGGTACCCAATTTTATAACTTTAAAATCTTGAGATTTTAAAAACATATGTAACCTTTTCTTAGTAAACTTATTAATATGTTGATGCTTATAACTAAATGGTGAAATAAGATTTAATATAATTTCTAATAATGGCCAAAAAGAAAAGTAATTAGGTGTGGTAAAAAGTATTTTACCATCTTTTTTTAGTACACGTTTACATTCATTTAAAAGTAGTGATAAATCTTTATTATTTAAATGCTCAATAAGCTCAACTAAACTAATTAAATCAACTGACTTATCTTTTAAAGGAATGTGTTTTTTATATATATAAAAAGATTTATTTTTATTTTTATAATTTTTGTTAGCATAATCTATTTGATTAAAAGAAATATCAATTCCAATAGATTTTGTTTTTTTTAATAAACCTATAAAAGTCCCAGGTCCACAACCTATGTCTAAATGAATTGAGTTTTTATCAATTTTTTGTTTAACAAAATTAAATTTAAGATGATGCCAGGCGCTTTGAATTCCTTTTTCTTTCTTATATATTAAATCGTAATATCCTGGAATAATCTTATTATAATTTGTTTTTATTTTCATGTTATTGTTTATAATAAATTTATTAAATTATAAAACTTTGAAGTACTCTATAATTATTCCTGTTTTAAACGAAGAAAAAAATCTTGTCAAAATAATACCTGAAATTTTTGAAAGACTAGAAAAAGTAAATTTTGAGTTAATTGTTGTTGATGATAATTCAACAGATAATACCTCTAAAATTTTTAAAAAAATAAAAAATAAAAAAATTCGATATTTTTTAAGAAAAAATGATAGAGATTTATCTCGAGCATGTATTTATGGGTTTGATAAATCAAAAAATGAAAATATTGTTGTTATGGATGGTGATTACCAACATAAACCAAAAGATTTATTAAGATTAATAAAAGCTTTTGAAAAAAAAAATGTTGATATTTTAGTGGGTGCTAGAAATTTATTTATGAACAAAAATAAAGGTTTAGGCTTTATAAGGCTTAATGCATCAAGAATACTAGTGTTGATTGTTAATGTTTTATTTGGAAAAGAAACTTCTGATCCTATGAGTGGTTTTTTCATTTTTAAAAGAAAACTTTACAATAAAACAAAAAAAGAATTGCTAAAAGATGGATATAAAATTTTACTTGATTTAATTTACACAAAAAAATATTCCAAAAAAAAAGTTATGGATTTTTATATTAATTTTGATGATAGAAAAAAAGGAAAAAGTAAGATGAGTTTAAAAATGATTATTTTTAAATTTTATCTTTTGAGAATTAAACAAAGTTTTTTAGTTAACTGATTAATAATAAAGAAGCTCTATTACTTAGCAAATAGTTTGGCTTAAAAATTTTTCAAGTCTCTTTCCAGATTTTCCATCTACATTACCTTGATAATATTCTAATATTTTTTTTTCAGTTTTTTTTAATTTTCTATTTTTATATCCTGAGTGTAAATATAAATCTAACTTCTTAAAAAAATCCAATTTTGAATTAGCAAAATAATTTGTATTTTCTATTTTAAGTATTTTGTCTTTCTTTTTAATATTTTCATGATTGAAATTGGGAATAATCAAATTTCTGTTACTTGCTATTGCTTCAAAAACGATAGTTGTATTGAATGCTATAACAATTTTTGCATTTTTTAAAAGCCTTTCGCCTGTTCCACCATTTATAAATATGCAATTTTTTGATAAGAATTTTGAGTTTAAAAGGTTATTATGAACTCCAGTCTTCCCTTTTAATATTAGTTTAACATTATCATTATTTTTTGAGTACTCTAAAAGATACTTTAAAGTTTTATCGTATAAGTTATTCCAATTAAATTGAGACTTTTTATTAAATAATACTTTGCCACGTGTTTTTTCAATTAAGTAATATACAATAATATTGTTTTTTGGCTTTATTTTTCTTAACTTAAAAGAATAATCAGATCTAGGACAACCATTCATAATAATTTGTTTTTTTTCAGCAATTTTACTTTTTATCAAAATATTTTTTTGACTTTTAGAATAAACTGATATCTTTGTTGAAAGAGATTTATCATTGTAATTTTGATAAATTTTAATTGCATTTTTTTCTTCAATAGGTGTAAATGCAGACTCTTTTTGAAGTATAATAAACTTTTTATCTAATTTTTTACAAACCTCATCTAAATTTTTTTCTGCGTAATAAAAGATATTAAAGCTTATGAGAGCATCAAATTTAAAAAATTTATCTAAAGATTGAAAAATTTTAGTCAATGATTCTATATAAAATTTTTTGATCGAAAGTTTTTTTGATCCATTTATTTTTGTAAAATAATCACCTCCAATATTATTTTTAAAATAAAATGAATATATACTTTTCAAAAATTTTCTTGAAATCCAATAATAAATTATTTCATTATTTTTTTTATTTTTTAATGCTTCTACTAAATCTTCTGTTCCTCCACTTTTAGGAAAAACTAAGGCTTTTCTCAAATTTTTACTTTTTAAATTTTTATTAATATTTCTAAATTTATGAATATTGAGCCAAAGGATGAAAGCACAAATGCCGTAGGCTTTAAATTTTAAAGCTAGAATTAAAAAATATAAAGATACTAATTGTCGAGTAGTCATTATTGTTTTGGAAAATAATCCTTTAATGTACCTTTTCTAAAAACATCTGCCGTACAACAATGAAGTCCTCCACCGAAGGCATATGCATCTCGTAAATCCACAGGAATAACTTCCATTCCAAATTTATCTAATTGTTCTGCTTGGAAAACTTCACTTTTTTCAACACAAACTGTTTTAGGGTCAAGAACTAACACATTCATTGATAACCAAGTAGAAGAATAGCATAATGGTGGTGGTTCGTTATGTGCAGGTTGAGCACTATCAACTATTTCCCAACCATTATCTTCAAATAACTTTCTCTGTTCTTTTGGAAGTCTTCTCTGGGGATTATTGATGATTAATCCTTCCTTGATTGGAGTAAAAGTTGCATCTATATGAATTGGATAAGGATCACCTGGAAAGTTTACAGCATGAACTCTATGATTTTTGAAATGTCTTTTTAACCAATCAATTCCTTTTAAATTTGTTGTAAAACCATGCTGCACGATTAAATCTTTACCAAATCTTAAAACATCAGCTGCATCAAATAAAGGCTCTTCCTCTGTAGTTACAAAGTACTTTTTTTCAGTCCACTCCAATCTTTTTTGTACACCAATTTTTTCTGATAAATAATCTTTTCTGTAATCTAAATCTGTTAATCTAGGTTTTGGTGCAGATTCATGCCTCATATTGGGATCTTTATTATAATATTCTTTTAATAATGGTCGATAGCATAAATATTCAAACCACCTGCAGCGATAGCTCATAGTTGCCTCTAGAATTTCATTTCCAACTGTTAATAAAACATCTCTTGGTGGCATGCAGCCAAACATAGTTTCAGCTTCCCAATCTGGAGTAGATGTTTTTTGATTAAAATCAATTGGAGTTGGTCTATCTACTTTAATTCCTTTTTTCTCTAACATATTTGAAAAATCATCTAATAATTGATTAGCTTTATCTACAGTTTCTTGAGTACGTGGGCCAAATAGACCTCTCATGTCGCTATCTTCAGGTACTTTTGCATCTAAAGCAGGCTCTGGAGCAGGAATACAAGTTCCATCTGCCCTTCCAACAATTACATGTTTAAGTGGATCCCACTCATTCCAACTATTAACAATTGTTTTATTTTCACTCATTTAAGTTAAATTTTTATAATATTGTTCTCGGGTCCAAAAGGAAATTTTGTAATATTTTCTGTACCATTTTTTCCAATCACTAAAATATCATGCTCTCTATATCCTCCTGCTCCAGGGTTTCCTTCAGGTATCATGATCATTGGCTCCATTGAAATCACCATATTCTCCTCTAAAATAGTATCAATATCTTCTCTTAATTCTAAACCTGCCTCTCTTCCATAAAAGTGAGAGAGAACTCCAAATGAATGACCATATCCAAATGTTCGATATTGAAGATAACCAAGTTCAGCAAACATTTCGTTAAGTTCATGACAAATTTCAGAACATTTTACTCCAGGTTTAATCAATTCTAATCCACGTTTGTGAACTTTAACATTTGCTTCCCATGCTTTTAATGATGCTTCATCAGCATAATCTAAAAATAAAGTTCTCTCTAATGCTGTGTAATAACCTGAAATCATTGGAAAAGAATTTAAAGATAAAATATCACCTTTTCTTAATTGCCGATTGGTCTTTGGGTTATGTGCACCATCAGTGTTAATTCCAGATTGGAACCAAACCCAAGTATCCATATACTCAGCACATGGATAAGTTTTAGCAATTTCTCTTTCCATTCTATCTCGACCAGCAATAGCAATTTCAAGTTCAGTATTTCCTTCACTTATATTTTTAACTATTTCTTCACCACCAAGATCGGCAATTCTTGCTCCATTCTTAATAATTTCAATTTCTTCATTAGATTTAATCATTCTTAATTGCATAAGATCTTTGGCAATGTCAAAAAATACAGATAACGTGAATATAGAAGTTATTTTATCTTTAATATCTAAAGTTATATGATCATACTCAAGCCCTATGTTCTTTGGAGGTTCATCTCTTCCTACAATAGACACGATTGCTCTTAAAAAATTATCTCTTTTCCAATCTGTATAAATTATATTATCACAGTGAGATCTTCTCCAAGGTTGACTTGCATCAATATTGGCTGAAATTGTCGAAATTTTATTTTTAGTAATAACACAGCCATAAGGTCTACCAAATGAGCAATAAATAAAACCTGTATAGTAAGCAATGTTATGCATAGAAGTAAGAATTACCATATCTAAATTTTTTTTATCCATTATGGATCTTAGGCTAGAAACTCTATTTTTATATTCTTGATTTGAAAAAGGGAGTTTTGCTTTTTCTCCATTTTTTAATGTAAAAAAATCTGGTCTTTCCATAAATTGTATTTTTGGTTAATTTAAACCGATATATCTTTTATTCCATCGCATTATCAAACTATAATAAAATAAAGATATAAATAAAAAAAAGCCCCCAATAATAGTATTTGTATCAGGCACTTCATTTATTCCGAATATAGGTAACCATACCCAAAATATTCCACCAATAACCTCTGTTAAAGACAATAAGGTTAATTCGGCTGCAGGAATTGCTTTAGAGCCTATCGAATATAAAATTAATCCTAAACAAACTAAAGTACCATGAAGTGAAAATAGAGAACTATTATAGCTTGACGAAAAAAAAACTTGATTTTTAGTTAAGATTATTACAGTAGCAAACACAAAACAAAATAAACCAGCAAAAGCTACTGTTGTGAATTTAGGTGTTTCTTTTCTCCATCTTAAAGTTACAGAAAAAACTGAAAAACCTATTGAAGAGGTTATCCCAAAAATAAATCCGATAAGAGAATTTTCTCCTGAGTTCCCAAATGCCATAATAATAATACCAATCGTTGCAATAAAAATTGATATCCAAACATTTAATGAAATTTGTTCTTTTAAAAATATAAATGCTAAAAGTGCTGTAAAAAAAGGCATTGCAGCTAAACACAATAAGGTAATTGCAGCTGATGTATTAGTGATGGAATAAATAAATGAAATCATAGCGATACCTAGTCCTGTACCACCTATAATTCCAGATGCGCCAATTTTTAAATAATTTTTCCAAAATTTAATTCCCTCTTCAAAATACAAATAAAGATTAAGAATAATAAAAATAGTAAGACCTCTTCCAAATATATACTGCCAGGGAACCTGATTTGGACTGTCCATATATCTGACCACCAAAGGTCCAAATGACCATAAAATTCCAGCAAATAAGACAACCGGAACAGCTGTTTTAGGATTTTTTAATTCAAGCATTCGCGGGAGATTAATTCTAAAAATTTATAACTACAACAAAATTAGAGGCTTTAATCTAAAATTTTATTTGAAAGGTTAGAAAAAAAACAATCAATAATTTGCCCTTTTTTAAATTTTGCTTGCCCATAGGGCAGTACCGCCCACATATTTGATCTAACAAAAGACTTAATTCTAAAGGACTCTTGACCAGATAATAATTCTACCACTACTTTACCATTTTTAGTTGTGTTAATTTTGCTTTTAATAAATCTTGTTAAATTTTTATTTTTTTCAAAACTATTTTTTAAAATTGCCTTAATTGGTTTTTCAGGGCTCAAATTTAATATATTTTCTATGTAAGGATAAACAAAAAATCTGAAGCATGCTGCAGATGAAATTGGATTCCCTGGTAAACCAAAAATAACTTTTTGTCTAATTTTAGCAAATAAAATTGGTTTTCCAGGCCTCATTCTAACACTTTTAAAATAGTGTGTGGTTTTAAACTTTTTTACGACATTAGGAATATAATCAAATTTTCCAGCTGATACAGCCCCAGAAGTTATAATTATATCTGTCTTAGATTTTAAAATCTGATTAATTTTTGACCTAAATAAATTTTGATGGTTGTCTTTTAAAATACCACCATTTTTAAAATTAAATAAAAAATTTTCACTTAAATTCTCAATATAATGACTATTGGAATTTCTTACTTTCCAAGTTGGAATATTATTAGAATTAGAAATTTCATTACCTGTTGAAAAAAAAACAATGTTCAACTTTTTCTTAACTTTTATTTTTTTAACACCTAAAGTTTTTAAAGCTAAGATATGATTTGGTTTAATGATTGTTCCTTTTTTTATGATTAATTGTCTTTTTTCATAATCTGATCCTTTAAATCTAATATGATTATTTTTACTCACTTTGCGGTCAATTATAATAAATTTTGGATTTTGTTTATTTGGATAAAAATCAATTTTTTCTATTGGTATTATAGTATTAAATGGTTTTGAAATTATTCCTCCAGTCATAACTTCTATTGTATCAAATTTTTTGACTTTTTTATTAAAAGGCTTATTTCCTGCTGCTATAGATCCTAAAATTCTAAATTGTTTTGAATTTTTTTTATTTAAATTTTGAGTATCCATTGAATTAATTGCAAAACCATCAAAAGCTGCATTATCGCCTAATGGGTGGTTAGAAGGAGAAATAATATCTTTTGCAATAACTCGATTTAAAGAATTTTTAATTGAAATTTCTTCATCTTGAATTTTAATTTTTGCTTTTTTTAAAATATTCTTTGCTTGTTGGTAATTAATCATTTAAAATTTTTTCAGCAATTTCTAAATCTTCTTTAGTGTTGATATTAAAGAATGGATCTCGTTTTTCATAAGCCATATTAATTATCTTAACTCCAATGTCATTAGCCCATCTTTCAACTTTTCTAGTTCCAATTTCAAGATCTTTATTCAACTGATCAACTAAATGAACTGACCACAGACCAAATATATTATGTCTTTTTTCACCAGATTTAATAAAGAATAATTCACTTTCTTTCTCGTTAATTCTTTTTATAAAATCATTAAAATTATCCATTTTAAAAAAAGGAGTGTCTGAAGGAAAAGATGCAATCCATTGATATTTTTTATTATTTTCTTTAACCCATTTCATGGCACTATAAATCCCTCCTAATGGACCAAGGTTTTTTTTATGATCTTCAATTTTAATAATCTTCTCTGAACTTAAATGTTGAATTGAGCTATTAGCGACAATAAGGACCTCGTTAAAATCTTTTGTTATTTCTTTAAGAATATAATCAATAAGGATTTTGCCTCCTAATTTAGCTTGAGATTTATCTTCACCAAATCTTTTTGATTTTCCCCCAGCTAGTACTACAGGCAAAATATTGTTATGTTCCATTATAAAAATATAAAACATTAAAAATTGAATTAAAGTAATTAAATGGATTTACGTATTTTAGAAATTGCATCAAACACTGAAAATAATAAAGTTCTTGATAATTTTACACACCAATCCAAGAATAGAAATCCAATTTGTGGTGATGAGATGGAAATAAGTTTGGTGGTAAAAAATGACAAGGTTATCGATATGGGCTACCAATGTAAATCTTGTGTCTATTGCCAAGCATCTGTAAGTCTACTTTCTCAAAAAATTAAAAACAAAAATATTCAAGAAATAAAAAGTTTTGTAATTTCGTGTGAAAACATATTTGAGAATACAAAAACTTTATTCGAAAAAAATTGGAAAGATTTTTTAGAATTATTTAACAAAAAAAATATATCTAGAAAAGAATGCTTGCTTCTTCCTATAAGAACTGTACTAAAAGCATTAAAAATATAATGATTAAAATTAATAAAGAAATTTTTAAAAAAGCTTTTTTAGCTGGAATATTTTCAGCATTCACTATTGGTGTTCTTACTGTCTTAACTTATAAAAGTGCTTTAGGTTTATTTATAGCTGGATCCTTTGGGTCTTCTATGGTTTTATTATTTGGTTTTCCTGAAAGTCCGTTTGCTCAACCAAAAAATGTTTTTTTTGGTCATTTAGTTACAGCACTTGTTGGAGTGGTCTTTGTTACATTAGTTCCATTACCTTTGTATATTAATATAGCGTTAGCCGTAGGAGTTGGAATTTTTTTAATGATTTTGTTAAATATTGTTCACCCACCTGCTGGAGGTAACCCAATTATGGTAATTATTGGAAGTGTTTCATATGATTACTTGCTAAGTCCAATAATTTTTGGATGTATTATTATAATTTCATTAGCAATATTAATTAATAAATTTTTACTTAAAAAGAATTATCCGTTAAAATGATTTAATGAATTCTAAGTACAAGGTTCTTAAATTTAAAAAAAATCAATTTGAAAATACAGATGATTTAATTTCAATAGAAGAGCCTCTTGAAATTTCAATAAAATACAAAGATCGAGATAAATGGTCAACAATAAGTCTATCAATCACAATGAGAACGCCTGGTCATGATGAAGATTTAGTTAGAGGTTTTTTATTCAACGAGCAAATAATTCAAAACTTAAGTGAAATAAAAGAGATAAAAAGTATTGGTGACAAAGTTGGTCAATACAATATTCAAAATAAAATATTAATAACTTTAAATAATTCAAAAAATATTAATATTTCAAAAATAAAGAAAGATTTTTTAACAAATTCATCATGTGGAGTTTGTGGAAAGTCATCACTTGATGCTTTAGAAATTATCAAAAAAGAAAAAGTATCTAATATTGAGCCTAAATTATCAAAAGAAACTATTATTAAATCACCATCTATATTGAGAGATAATCAGTCTGAATTTTCAAAGACTGGTGGAATTCATGCTAGTGGTTTATTTTCATCAGATGGAAAATTAATATCTTTAAGGGAAGATGTCGGTAGACATAATGCTTTAGATAAAATGATCGGAAATGCCTTGTATAAAAACCAAATCAATCCACAAAACCAATATATCACATGCTCAGGACGTCTTAATTTTGAACTGGTACAGAAAGTTTTGATGACAAATATTGGCTTGATGGTTGGTGTAGGTGCGCCAACTAGCCTAGCTATAGACCTTGCGAATAGGTTTGACATGACCTTGATAGGTTTCGTAAAAGAGGATAGTTTTAACGTTTACACAAATAACCAAAAAGTTATTGTAAACTAGAATTGCGGGAAGTTTAGTGTCAAAAAATATTAGTAATTTATCTGGTAGAATTGGGTTAAAAGACAATCTTTTTAAAAAAATGTCTGAAAACGTCCTTAATGACTCTCCAAAAGATATTAAGGATATTGCTAAAGAATATAATTTGGGTGTTTCAACAATTCATGGGGCTGAGAGTTTTTATGAATTTTTAAGACCATCTCATCGAGAAAAAAAAGCTTTTGTTTGTAATGGAAGTGCATGTATGTGTGCTGGTACTCAGGAAAAATTAAAAGAGACTTTAAAATCAAAACTTGGAAAAGACAAAGTAGGAGAAATGTTTTGCCTGGGTCATTGTTATGAAAATCATGCATTCCATTATGATGGTGAAAACTACGCAGGAAAAGATATAGAAAAAATTGATCAAATTCTTAAAGGGGAAAATATTAAACAAGAAAAATTTTTTTCAAAGAGTTTTGCAACGACTAGTTTTTTGATGGATGACAAACTTGCATCTACAGATCAATTTAAAGAGCAATTAAAAAAGTTTTTAAAAACAGATAAAAAAGAAATTATTAAATTTTTACTAGATTCAAATCTTACAGGAAGAGGTGGTGCAGGTTTTCCAACTGGAATGAAATGGGATTTTTGTAGTAAAGCAAAAGGTGATAAAAAATATGTTATTTGCAATGCTGATGAAGGAGACTCAGGTGCATTTTCAGATAGATACCTTTTAGAGGATCAGCCCTTAAAAGTTATTTTCGGAATGGTTATATGTGGTCTGGTTATTGGTAGTGATGAGGGAGTATTATATATCAGAGGTGAATATCCAAAATCTATAGAAGCAATTAATGGATGTATTAATGAACTTAAAAAATTAAATTTACTAGGTGATAAAATTTTAGGCACTGACTTTTCGTTTGATCTTGGAATTTGTATTGGTCAAGGTGCATACATATGTGGAGAAGAAACTGCCTTAATTGCATCTATAGAAGGAAGAAGAGCAGAAGTAGATGTTAGACCTCCTTTCCCAGTTACAGAGGGACTCTATAAAAAACCGACTGTGGTTAACAATGTTGAAACCTTAGCCGCTGCAACTGGAATTTTAATTAATGGTGCAGAAAAATTTTCTTCAATTGGAAATAAAAAATCTGCAGGAACTAAATTAGTTTGTTTAGATAGTTTTTTTAATAATCCAGGTGTTTATGAAATTGATATGGGAACACCAATGAAAAAAATATTTAATGAAATAGGTGGTGGTTATAAGGAGCCAGTTAAGGCATTTCAAATTGGTGGGCCTCTTGGTGGAGTTGTTCCATTAAAAGAAATTGATAATTTAAATTTAGATTTTCAAGAGTTCAGTTCTAAAGGTTTTATGTTGGGTCACGCAAGTGTTGTTAGCATTCCAAAGGATTTTCCTTTGACAGAGTATATTCACCACTTATTTGAATTTTCTGCTGAAGAGTCATGTGGAAAATGTTTTCCCGGAAGATTAGGTTCTTACAGGGGTAAAGAAATGTTTGATCAACTAAAGAAAAAGACCGCAAAAATTCCACTAAAATTATTAAATGAATTATTAGTAACCATGCAAAAAGGCTGTTTATGTGCTCTTTGTGGGGCAATACCTACTCCCATTATGAACATCTTAAAGTATTTTGGTGATGAAATTAAAGGTGATATGGTAAAAGATAATTAATGAGTTCTGAAAAAAGAAAAATTGCGTACATAGATGGTAAGCCTTATGAAATAGGTGTTAATCATACATCCATTTTAAAATTTGTTAAAAGTTATGTTGGAGAAAAAAAAGTTCCAACTCTTTGTGATGATCCAAATTTAGCACCTTATGGGGCATGTAGAGTCTGTTCTGTTGAAGTGGCCTTAGAAAAAGATGGCCCAACAAAAGTGGTTGCATCATGCCATACTCCAGTAGCTGAAAATCAACATATTTTCACGTCAAATCAAAACCTTCAAGATTTAAGAAAAAACATTGTTGAACTAGTTTTAACAGACCACCCGATGGAATGTGGAACTTGCGAAGTGAACAATAATTGTGAACTTCAAACTGTAGCTAATGATTTAGGAATTTCAGACCATAGATATAATAGTCCAAAACAACATAAAGGCATTCCTAGAGATACTTCTCATGATTACATGAGAATGAATTTGGATAACTGTATTAATTGCGGAAGATGCGTAAGAGCTTGTGATGAAATTCAAGGTTCATTTGTTCTTACAATGTCAGGGAGAGGTTTTGAGTCTAGAATTACAACTGACAATGATATGATGTTTGGAGATTCATCTTGTGTTTCATGTGGAGCTTGTGCACATACATGTCCAACAGATGCAATTTCAGATGTCTTTCAATCTAAATCAGCTGCTGTAGATAAAAAGGTAAGAACGACTTGTTCATACTGTGGAGTTGGATGTAATTTAGAAGCATCAATTAAAGATGATAAAGTTGTTGCAATTGACACTCCAAAACAAACTGAAGTCAATGCTGGTCATACATGTATTAAAGGTAGGTATGCATTTGGTTTTTATGATCATCCTGACAGACTTAAAACTCCATTAATTAAGAGAAATGGGAAATTTGAGGAAGCAACTTGGGATGAAGCATATGATTTTATAAAAAAAGAAATGCAAAGGATTACAAAAGATCACGGACCTGATGCTTTTGCAGGTATTTCTTCTGCAAGATGTACTAATGAAGAAAATTATGTATTTCAAAAAATGATAAGAGCAGCTGTCGGAACTAACAGTGTAGACTGTTGCGCAAGAATTTGCCACTCACCTACTGCGTGGGGAATGCAACAAACATTTGGTACTGGAGCTGCAACTAACTCAACTGAAGATATTTATCATGCAGATCTATTTTTAGTTATTGGTGCAAATCCTACTAATGCTCACCCAGTTACTGGTGCGAAAATTAAACAACAAGTAATGAAAGGCAAAAAGCTTATAGTTTTAGATCCTATTACGACTGAACTTGCAAAACTTGCTGACTATCACATCAAATTAAGACCTGGAACTAATGTAGCTGTACTTAATATGATGTTACATTTTATAATTAAATCAAAATTATATAATGCAGATTTTGTAAGAGATAGAACAGAAGGATTTGATAATTTTCTTAAAGAAATTGAAAGACAAGATGTTGACCAATTAGCAAAAGTTGCAGGGGTAGATAAACAACTTGTTAAAGAAGCTGCAATTGCATATGCAACTGCAAGAAATTCAATGGAGTTTCATGGTTTAGGTGTTACTGAACATCAACAAGGTTCAAAAACAGTGATGCTAATTGCAGATCTTGCAATGATTACAGGAAACATTGGAAGAAAAGGTGTAGGGGTAAATCCTCTTAGAGGGCAAAATAATGTTCAGGGAGCAGCAGACATGGGATGTCAGCCTCATCAAGGTGCAGGATACTTTGAAGTTGCTGATAAAAAAAATCAAAAATTCTATACTGAAAAATATGGTGTAACACACCCAACAAAACCTGGTTTAAAAATTCCTCAAATGTTCGAGGCTGCAATTAACAAAGAATTAAAAGGCGTATGGATTATTGGTGAGGACATAGTTCAAACAGACCCTAATAGCGCTCATGTAATTGAAGCTATGAACTCTTTAGAACTATTAGTTGTACAAGAAATATTTATGAGTGAAACTGCAAAATTAGCAACTGTGGTTCTTCCTGGAACTACTTTTTTAGAAAAAGATGGAACTTTCACTAATACTGAAAGAAGAGTGCAAAGAGTTAACCGAGCAGTTCCTCCTCTCCCTGGAACAAAGCCAGATGGGGTTATAGTGACTGAAATGATGCAGAAACTTGGATTTGATCAACCTACATATGATGCAAATCAAGTTTTAGCAGAAATTGCTGATATTGTGCCTTTCTTCAAAGGAATTACTAGAGAAAGATTAGGAAAAATGGGCTTACAGTGGCCAGTAAAAGAAGATGGAACAGATACTCAAATATTACATACTGAAGAATTCAAACTAGGAAAAGGACGGTTGAAAAACTTTGATTGGAAAGAGTCATCTGAAATTGAGGCTAATCATAAAGATTATCCACTAATATTAACAACTAGTCGTGTTTTACAGCACTATAATGCTGCTACAATGACAAGGAGAACTAGTAATATTAATATTGTTGATGAAGATGTTCTATTAATTCACCCTAAAGATGCAGCAAATAGAGATTTAAATACGGGTGATATCGGAAGATTGTATTCAGGAAGAGGAGAAGTTGCTTTAAAAGTAGAGGTAACTGATAAAGTAAAAGAAGGAATAGTTTTTACAACTTTCCATTTCCCAGAACACATGGTTAACATGGTGACTGGACATGGAAAAGATGAAGAAACAATGTGTGCTGAATACAAAGTTTCCTCTGTACAAGTTCAAAAAATTTCAAATCAATTTAAAACTGAAATACAACCAAAAGAAAATCAAGCTGAAGTAAGCTAATTAAAATGACCATAGGATGGCATTTTAACAATACCTATTCAAAACTATCTGAAACTTTTAAAGAAAATATAAACCCTATTCCTGTAAATAATCCTGATTTAGTAATACTCAATAAAGCTTTAGCCTCTGAATTAGATCTAGATTTCTCTAAAATTAATAAAGAGGAACTTTCAAAAATTTTTTCAGGAAATTTATTACCTGCTGGGAGTAATTCTATTGCACAAGCTTATGCTGGACATCAGTTTGGCCATTTTACAATGCTTGGAGATGGTAGAGCAGTATTAATTGGAGAACATATAACTAAATCAAATAAAAAATATGATATTCAATTTAAAGGTTCAGGAAAAACTGCATTTTCTAGAAATGGTGATGGACGTGCTGCCTTAGGTCCAATGTTAAGAGAATACATAATTAGTGAAGCCATGCATGCGTTAAGAATACCTTCAACGCGAAGCTTAGCTGTAACAAAAACTGGAGAAAATATTCAAAGAGAAAAGCTTTTGCAAGGAGCTTTACTTACTCGAGTTGCATCTAGCCATATAAGAGTTGGTACATTTCAGTATATAGCAGCAAGACAAAAAGAAGATGAGTTAAAGACTTTGTTAGATTACACAATTGATAGACACTATCCAGAAATAAAGAAATCAAATAATAAAGCTTTAGACTTAATAAATCTTTTAATTGATAGACAATGTAATTTAGTGGTGAACTGGATGAGAGTGGGTTTTATACATGGTGTTATGAATACTGATAATATGACTATCTCAGGAGAAACTATTGATTACGGACCTTGTGCATTTATGGATACATATGATCCAAAAACTGTATTTAGTTCAATTGATCAAACTGGTAGGTATGCTTATTGTAATCAACCCGTTATTACAAAATGGAATTTAGCCAGATTTGCTGAATGTTTAATTAGTTTAATTGATAAAGATCAACAAAAGGCAATCAAAATAGCTACTGAAACAATTAATTCTTTTGAAAAAAAATATGAAGAAAAATGGATGAATATGATGAGAGATAAATTAGGATTATTTGGTTTAGATGATAAAGATAAATTTTTAATTTTAGATCTTTTAACTTGGATGCATGAAAAAAAAGCAGATTACACAAATACTTTTTGTCATTTAATGAATCTTAATTCAAAAGAAAATGATTTATATAGTGATAAAGATTTTATAAATTGGAAAGAAAGATGGAAAGATAGATCAGCAAATAATAATGGTACATCGAAAAAATCTTTGGAATTAATGAGAAATAACAATCCATTATTTATTCCAAGAAACCATAAAGTTGAAGAAGCTCTAGAAGCTGCGGAGCAAAACGACTTAAAACCATTCAATAAAATTTTAGAAATTTTAAAGAGACCTTATGATGAACAGATTGAAACTGGAGATTATCAGTCTCCTTCTGTATCAGATGAAAAATATCAAACTTTTTGTGGGACTTAATTATTAAAGAACATAAGGTTCTGGTCTTGCTTTTTTACCCAAAACTCTTTCAACAGCCATATTCGAGATATCAATAGATTGATATGCACCTGTGGTAATCAATTCTGTAAGAGCTCTCCCTATTCCTGGGGCTTGCATTAGTCCTCTTCCTGTAAATCCAGTAGCTAAATAAACATTTTCAAACTTAGGGTGTTTGCCTACAACTGCATTGTTATCAAGTCTATTACAATCATAATATCCAGCCCAACCACCAGTGAGTTTTAGTTCCTCCATAGCAGGTATTCTTTGAGCTAAAGCAGGCCAAACTAATTCCTCAAAATCATCCCATGCTGGTTCTAAATCATCTGCATCAAAAACTGATTTTGGTGATCCTGCTAAGTATTCTTTTCCCTCAGGCCTCCAATATACCCCTGTTGTCAAATCACCAGTCAATGGCATTTCAGGAATGTGTTTTGGGCATTTAACTCTAAACACTGTATGTTTTTGAGGTTCGACAGGAATATCTTCTAACAATTCTTTTGTCCAGCATCCGGCTGCAGAAATAATTGTTTTAGCTTTTATTTCAGAAAGTGATTTTACTTCACCTTTAATAAATTCAGCCCCAAGTTCCATCGCTTTACTTTTTAAAGCGCTGTGAAACATAAAAGGATCTATCCATCCTTCACTTTGATTGTCTGTAAATGTTGCAGTTTCAATTCCTTCACTATTAATGTATGGAAAATATTTTGTTAACTCTGAGCCTTTAATATTTTTTGTTCCAGCTTCACAAGCTTTATGATTTTCTAAAGCCTTATACTGTTCTTCAGCATGTTCAGGTCCAAACATTAATAGGTAACCGTTAGTTACCATACTAGCTGTTGGGTTAGGGTTTTTTTCAGTCTTAAGTAATTCAGGAATTTGAAAAATAAATTCTCTAGCAAATTTACCTAACAAAATATTTTCTGTTTGAAAAAATTGTCTTCTAAAACCTCCAAGTGAAAGTGGAAAAGATGCTTTTTTATAAGTTGGGTCTCTTTCTATTACTTTTACTTTTCTACCTTCTTTAGACAAAAAATAAGCTGAAGCAGCTCCGATTATTCCACCACCAACTATTACTACATCATCCATTTAATTTAATATAAGTAAGTTAAAATTCAGAAATAGTGCAAAGCAACACCAAAGTAAATAGGGAATCATGAGATAATAGCTTACAATATTGACACGTTTAAATCTCAACATGAGAATTATTATCATTAATACTAAACCAATTAAAACAAACAAAGCTAGTGATATTTGATGTAAGCCAAAAAAAACAATACTCCAAGTTGTATTAAATAAAATATGAATGAAATATAAGTATACTGTATTCAAATTTCTGTTTTTACTATGCCAAAAAAACCAAATAGCTAAAGTCATCATCAGATATAAAGTTGTCCAAACAGGTGCAAATATCCAATCAGGAGGATTAAAATTTGATTTAACAAGTTGAGAATACCAAGGATCTTTAAAACTGATAGTTACTAAACCCCCAATAAATGATGCTGAAAATGTAATTATAAAAAAGAGTATGAATGATAAAAATTTATTTTTAAGCATTTAAGTATTATATATATTAATAAATGAATAAAAAAACTATTTGGATAACTGGTGGAAGTACAGGCATTGGAAAAGCTTTAGCCATAAAATTTGCCAACGAGGGGTGGAATGTAGCCATATCAGCAAGAAGGGAAAATTTACTCAAAGAAATTTCTGAAACGTATGAAAATATTCATTCTTTTCCATTAGATGTGACAGACAAAAATCAATGTAATGAAGTTTTTAATAATATAAAAAATAAGTTTAACGAAGTTGATATTTGTTTTTTTTCCACTGGCACCTGGAATCCAAAAAAAGAGAAAGACATAGATGTAGAGCAAATTGAAGATGTTTTTAAAGTGAATTTCTTTGGAACGGTCAATAGCATCAAAGCAGTTGAAAAATATTTTAAAGATAAAAAGAGTGGTATAATTACTATTGTTTCTTCGATTGCAGGTTACAGAGGATTGCCCAACTCAACAGGTTATGGACCCTCTAAATCAGCACTAAATAATTTAACTGAAAGTTTATACTTTGACTTTAAAAGATTTGGAGTTCGAGTTTGTCTAGTTTCTCCTGGTTTTATTAAAACACCTATGACTGACAAAAATGATTTTAAAATGCCTTTTTTAAAAACTACAGAATATGCTGCCGAAAAAATTTATGATGGTTTGATTAACAAAAATGTCTTTGAAATTCATTTTCCTAAATCACTAACACTAATACTTAAAATATTAAGTTTATTACCAAACAGAATTTATTTTAGTTTGATTGGTAAAATGACCAAATATCAAAAAAAAAATTAGTATTTCTTAAGTTTTTTGTTGAGCGCAAACATCTTTAATAACTGGTACGTTTGCACAGTCTCCACATTTTGTTTGTTGAACGATGCATCCGTTATCAAGAACTTTCACATCTACTACTCTATCACATTTTGAGCAAATAGATGTAACTGTTAGTCCGCACTTTTTACAACTATAGTTTTGAGTTTCCATGAGAGGAAATTATTTATTATAAATATAATTTCAACAAATATGTAAGCGAATGATAATCAATCTCAAATTTTTTTTGAGAATGATTATTATTATCTCAAAAAAATAAGTAAATAAAAAAATTAATCTTTAACAAACACAACAGTTAACTCAGCTACTTTAAATCCAAATTTTGTCATAGTAGCTCTATTTATTGCAACTTTATCATCTTGTTTAAAGATCCAGTCATCAAAAGTAATCTTTAATTCTCTACCTTTAACTGGAACAAGTAATACATATTCAAATTTAAACGCTGGACCATAAGAATAACCGATTGCTTTACCAACAACATCACCTGCGGTGCCTTCATAATTATTTTCATCTATCTTATTAATTTTCCATTCTCTATTTTGAACTTCACCATCATCCCAATTAAATTTTTCCTTAAGAATTAATTGTTGGCCATCCCAAGTCCCATTTAAATCAGCGGAAAATTGTCTAGTAACTTTTCCAGATCTATTTTGTAAAACGCCCCAAGCCTTAACATTTCCAGCTAAATATTCTTCAATAATTAATCTTGGTTCTTTATTCTTAAAATCTTCTGGTTTCATAACACTATTATTTGAGCAACTTGTAATTAAGAATAATAAAATTATCAATGAAATTGACTTAATGGTTTTAAAATAACGCATGCATGCCTCCTCAATTTACTATTTATTTTGCATTGAAAATTGTATTAGATCTATATTCTTAGACTTAAACCCCGCCTCACAATATGAGAGATAAAACTCCCACATTCTTTTAAACGTTAAATCAAAACCTTGATGTTTAATTAGTTCCCATTTTCTTAAAAACTCATTTCTCCATATAGCTAGTGTACTTGCATAATGATCTGCATAAGAAATATAGGAATTTATTGTTAATCCGTTATCAGAAACATATCTATTAATGCTATTTTTGTTTGGTAAAAAACCACCTGGAAAAATATATTTTTGAATAAAATCTTGCTTATTTCTATATCTATTAAATAACCTATCATCTATAGTAATTGCTTGGATAGCAGCCTTTCCACCATCAGATAAATTATTCTTAATAGTTTTAAAATATCCCTCTAAATAATTTTGACCAACAGCCTCTATCATCTCAATTGAAGCTACTGAATTATATTTGCCTTTAAGATCTCTATAATCTTTTATTTCAATATTAACTTTCTCGTTTAAACCACACTTAAAAATTCTTTCTTTTGCATATTCAAATTGTTTCTTTGATATTGTTATACAATCAAGCTGTACATCATATTTTTTACCTAAATATTCTGCAAAGCCACCCCAGCCACATCCAATCTCTAAAACTTTGTCGCCATTATTTGGTTTTATAAGATCTATTAATTTTTGATATTTGTTATTTTGAGCTTCAGAAAGATTTTTAGATTTATCATCAAATATAGCACTTGAGTAAGTTAAAGTGTTATCTAGCCAAAGAGAAAAAAAGTCATTGCCTAAATCATAATGTTTAGCAATGTTTTCTTTACTTCTATTTTTTGTATTTTTAATTATTTTATTTTTTATAAAATTGATTATTGAGAAATCAAGGAATCCTGAAAATTTATATATCACTTGAATATTTCTAGCTGTTAATTCAATTAAATTTGATAAATTGTCAGTTTCAAACTCCCCTCTCATGTAACTTTCAGCAAATCCAATACTGCCACCTCTAATAATATTGTAATTAAAATTTGGTTTTTTAATTACAATGTTTGCTTTCAATTTTTCATCTGGATTTCCAAATTTTAAATGTTTTCTATCAAAAGTTGTTAATTCAAGATATCCATAATTAATTTTATCTAAGAATTTAAAAACTAATTTATCTGCTGTTTTGTTTAAAAACATTAATTTTCTATTGTTATGTTATTTTTAATATTTAATTTTTTTTTCACAAATTTTATTCCTTTAATCCACAATTTAAACGCTTCAAAATGTATCGCAGAAATTATTTTAAATGTCATTAAAGGGTGTTTTAAGTAAGAATTCATTAAATTTTCACTTGTCAAATCAGATCTTTTGCCATCTTGAGATGCGAAAAGAATTTTTCCTTCTTGATCATACTGATCTATTTTAACTGACAAATTCTCTCCCGGATTTAATATTCTAAAAAAATAGTTACAATTCATTTCAATAAATGGTGAAACATGAAATTTTTTTGAGCAATTATTTTGAATTAACTTATTTTCACTTTCTACTTTAAATACATAAGTGTGCTGTTCACCAAACGTATTTTTAACTTCATATAAAATAGAAATTAAAGTTTCATCTTTATCATATATAAAAAAGACACTCAGGGGATTAAACACATAACCTAATATTCTTGGATAACATAAAAGTTTAATTTTAATATTTTCAGTGCTTATATTGTTATTACTTAAATTCAATTTTACCCAATTTAGAAGAGATGAGCCGTCACGTTCACCGTGGTCTTTTTCGTAAAAACTTATTAAGTTAAACTTATTTAAAGAAAAAAACTTTAAATTGTCATCAAGCTCATTGAGTTCTGAGAGATCAATAAATAGTGAGAATACCTTATACTTAAAAAAATGCTCTTTTGGCTTAAATCTTTTATGGATTACGTTTCCAATATAAATACAAGAACTAGTCATTGAGGTTTTTTAGCATTTCAATAGATGATTTTATTCCATCTTCATGAAATCCGTAACCAAAATAACTTCCACAAAAAAGTAAATCTTTTTGATTTTGTATTTTAACAAGCTCAGATTGAGCGTTTAATGCATTTTGATCATAATAAGGATGTGTAAATTTAACCTTTCTTAATATTTTTTCCTCATCGATTTTAAAATAAGGGTTTAGTGTTAAGAAAATATTTTTATTACATGTCAAGTTTTGTAATAAATTTAACCAATATGTAATTGAGTTTTTGTCTAAATTTTTATCATCTATCGAAGAGTTCCAAGAAGACCAAGCTTTTTTATTTTTTGGCATGGCTCGTTGATCTGTATGAATATAAGCTATATTTTCTTTATAATTAAAATTAGAAAGAATATTTCTTTCATCTTCAGTTGGATTTTCAATTAATTTTAAAGCTTCATCTGCATGAGTAGCTAATATTACTTTATCATAATCAAAAAACTCACTTTCTCCACCATAATACAAATCTAAACCTGATGATTTTCTTTTAATTTTTGTAACTTTGTAATTTTTATAGTGTTCTCCACTTATTTGAGAAATTATTTTACTAACATAAGTTCTGCTTCTATTGGATACGGTGTACCACTGAGGTCTATTTTTTAATTTAAACAAACCATGATTTTGAAAAAATTTTAGAAAAAAACTGATTGGCATTTTACTTGCCTCAAAAGGAGGCATAGACCAAATAGCAGATACCATTGGTATAATATGATAATCAATAAATGTTTTGGATAGTTTATTTTTTTCTAAATATTCTCCTAAAGTAATTTTTTCATTCGAAATAGCTTCTTGATCACTTTTTTTATAAAACTTAATAATATCAAAAAACATTTTTAAGAATTTGATATTGAATAAATTTGATTTATTAGAAAAAATCCCATTCAAGCCTTTTCCACAATACTCAAAATTTGTATTATCTACAGAAACTGAAAAAGACATATTGCTTTTTTCAATTTTAATATCGTTTTCCTTAAAAAAATTTATTAAGTTTGGATAAGTTTTAAAATTAAAAACAATAAAACCAATATCTACTGAAACTTTTTTTTCATCAAAAAATAAATCAATCGTATGAGAATGTCCTCCAAAGTGGTCCTCTTTTTCAAAAAGATCTACAGTGTGATTTTTTGATAAATAATATGCTGCACTTAATCCTGAAATCCCTGACCCAACAACAGCAATTTTCATTAATAATTATGCTGCATCTTCTTTAAACTCATCCATACTTGGACAAGTGCAAAAAATATTTTTATCTCCATACACATTGTCTACTCTTGCAACTGGAGGCCAAAATTTATTTGCTTTTAAAAATTTTGCTGGATATGCAGCTTGCTCTCTAGAATATTTATGTTCCCATTTATCTGACGCTAATTCCATATCAGTGTGTGGTGCATTTTTGATTGGGTTATCAGCTTTATCAAATTTACCTGACTTAATCATATCTATTTCTGATTTAATACTAATCAAAGTATCACAAAATCTATCCAGCTCAGATAAACTCTCACTTTCAGTTGGTTCTATCATCATTGTACCTGCTACTGGCCATGACATAGTTGGGGCATGAAAACCATAATCAATTAGTCTTTTAGCTATGTCTTCTTCAGTAATTCCTATTTCACTTTTAATTGATCTAATATCAATTATACATTCGTGAGCCACATTACCATTTGAGCCTTTATAAAGAATTGGATAATGATCTTTAAGTCTATGAGCAATATAATTTGCATTTAATATTGCAACTTGAGTAGCTAATTTCAAACCTTCAGAACCCATCATTTTAATATACATCCAAGAAATTGATAAAATACTTGAACTTCCCCAAGGTGCTGCTGAAACTGCTCCTATTCCTGTGGCAGGTCCACAATCTTTAACAACTGGATGATTAGGTAAATAAACTTGCAAATGTCTTTTACATGCAATTGGTCCCATTCCTGGTCCTCCACCACCATGAGGAATACAAAATGTTTTATGTAAGTTTATATGACAAACATCTGGACCAAAATTTCCAGGTCTTGCTATACCAACAAGCGCGTTTAAATTTGCACCATCCATATAAACTTGACCACCGTGTTTATGAATTAACTCACATATATCTGTGATTTTTTCCTCAAATACACCATGTGTAGATGGGTAAGTGACCATTAATGCACCAAGATTTTCTGAATGCATTTCCGCTTTTTTCTTTAAATCATCAAAATCAACATTTCCTTCTTTATCACAATTAACAACTACTACTTTCATGCCAACCATTTGTGCGCTTGCAGGATTTGTTCCATGTGCAGAACTTGGTATTAAACATATATTTCTATTTTTATTCCCTCTGTCTAGATGATATTTTCTTATTACCATTAAGCCTGCATATTCACCTTGAGCACCTGCATTAGGCTGAAGTGAAACTCCAGAAAAACCAGTAATTGATCTTAGCCAATTTTTAAGATCAGTGAATAATGCTCTATATCCTTCCATCTGTTCAATAGGGACAAATGGATGAGGTTCAGCTAATTCTCTCCAAGAAATAGGTATCATTTCTGCGGTAGCATTTAATTTCATGGTACACGAACCTAGTGCAATCATAGTTCTGTTTAATGCAATATCTTTATCTTCTAATTTCTTAAGATATCTAAGCATTTCTGTTTCTGAATGATATGAATTAAAAACAGGATGTTCTAAATACTTTGAAGTCCTTAATAAATTTTTTGGTAGATTAGGTAAACTTACTGTAGGATCCTCTTTTTTAATTGACTCTGCTGCATTAAAAATTTTCAATAATTGATTTACTCTATAAACATTTTTCTTTTCATCAAAAGAAACAGCAAGCATTTCAGAATTTACTTTTCTAATATTCACTTTTTGATCCAAAGCATTTTTATAAATTTGATTAGTTTTGTCCTTAGTAACAATAGTAACAGTATCAAAAAAATGATCTGAATAAATCTCGTATCCTGATTGTTTTAATTTATCGGCAAAGTTTTTAGCCAATTGAGAAACTCTCTCAGCAATCATTCGTATACCCTCTGGACCATGATAAATTGCATATGCTGCTGACACAATTGCTAATAAGGCTTGAGCAGTACAAATATTGCTTGTAGCTTTATCTCTTCTTATATGTTGTTCTCTAGTTTGTAATGATAATCTGTATGCTTTGTTTCCATGTCTATCAACAGAGACACCTACAATTCTTCCTGGCATAGATCTTTTAAATTCGTCTTTAGTTGCAAAAAAAGCTGCATGTGGTCCACCATAACCCATTGGAATTCCAAATCTTTGAGAGCTTCCTACGGCTATATCTGCTCCTAATTCCCTTGGTGTTTTTAACTTAGCAAGAGCTAATAAATCGCAAGCTAAAATCGCTTTACCATTTTTTTTATGTATTTTACTTATTGGTTCACTAGGATCTTTTATATCCCCCAATGTTCCTGGATATTGCAATATACCACAAACTAAATCTTCTTTTAATTGATCTAATATTTTGTCTTCATCACCAACAAGTACTTTTAATCCCATTGGTTCAGCTCTTGTTTGAATTACATCAATTGTTTGTGGATGACAATTTTCTGAGACAAAAACCAAATTACTATCTTTTTTGTTCAGTCTGTGACTTAATCCCATAGCTTCTGCAGCGGCAGTTCCTTCATCTAGTAAAGATGCATTTGCAATATCCATTCCTGTAAAATCGACTATCATTTGTTGAAAATTAAGTAACATTTCTAATCTTCCTTGAGCTACTTCTGGTTGATAAGGAGTATAAGAAGTATACCAGCCCGGATTCTCTAAAATATTTCTTAAGATTATATATGGAGTATAAGTTCCATAGTAACCCATCCCAATAAAATTTGAATAAATTTCATTTTTTTTTGATATTGCTTTCAGTTTTCTTAGTGCTTCATATTCTGAGTTAGACTCGCCAATATTTAGTTCATCTTTCAATTGTATTTTTTCTGGTACTGTACTTTTAATTAAATCATCTAAAGATTGATAATTTAGTTCCTTTAACATTTTATTTTGATCTTCATCCGAAGGTCCAATGTGTCTTTTTAAAAAATCTTTTTGAGAATTATGTAACATTAACTAGCGGTCTCCTTTGCAAATTTATCGTATTCTTCTTTATTCATAAGACTATCTATTTCAGATTGATCTTTCATTTTAAGTTTAAAAAACCATGCTGAGCCTTCTGGGTCTTCATTAATTTTAGATGGATCATCAACAATCGCTTGATTTGTATCAACTACTTCTCCACTAACTGGTGTATACACGTCACTAGCAGCTTTTGTGGACTCTACAACTCCTGCTGTACCATCTTTTTCAACACTTGATCCTTTTTCAGGAAGTTCTGCAAATACAATATCTCCTAACATTTCCGTTGCGTGTTTTGTGATTCCAATAGTGGCAACATCTCCCTCTAATTTAATCCACTCATGTTCTTTTGAATATTTTACTGCACTCATTAATTTACTCCTTTCACATAACTTTTTTTGTAAAATGGCAGTCCACATACATTTGCTGCATGTTTTTTTCCTCTTATTTCTAAAAAGACTTTTGTATCTTTTTTTGAAAATTCATTTTCTATATAACCCATTGCAACAGGACCATTTACACTTGGACCAAATGTTCCACTCGTTATTTCACCTATGTGTAAATCTGACTGATTGAATATTTTAGTTTTCTCTCTTGCAATTACTCTTCCTTCTGGTTTGATGCCAACTCTTACTTTGTTAACGCCATCTGCTAACTGTTTAGTAATTACGTCAGATCCAATAAAATTACCTTTTAAAACTCTCTCTTTAGAAATTGCCCATTTTAAGTTTGCTTCTACTGGTGTTTTATCTTTATCTAATTCATGTCCATAAAGACAAAGTCCTGCCTCTAGTCTTAATGTATCCCTTGCACCTAGACCAATTAATTTAGCTCCCTTTTTAATCAATTCTTTAGTAAATCTTACTGCCAATTCATTGCTAATAGAAACCTCAAAGCCATCTTCTCCAGTATATCCTGAACGAGTGATATAAATTTTTTTCTCTTCAAATGTAAACCAATTTCCTGTCATAAAATTAAGATTTACAATACCATTAATAATATTATTTAAAATTTGTGCTGATTTCGGTCCTTGTAAAGCTATTAATGACCTTTTTTCGTCTAATACCATTTTATATTTATCATTCAAAAGTTGGCTTAAAATTTTAAAATCATTTTCTTTACAAGCGGCATTTAAAATAATCAAAAAACCTTCTTTAATTTTAGTGATTATTAAATCATCATATACACCAGCGTCTTTATTCATCAAAAAAGAATATTTTGAGTGATTTAATTTTAAATTTTTTAAATCTAATGGAAATATATTTTCAAGATCACTGATCAAATTTTCATCACCATAAATAAATAATTGGCCCATGTGAGAAACATCAAAAATACCTGAATGATTTCTTGTAAATTTATGCTCCTCTACAATTCCCTCTGAGTACTGAATTGGCATTTGATATCCAGCAAATTCAACAAACTTAGCCTTACTTTCTTGGTGTAATTGATATAAAGATGTTTTTTTTGTTTCCATATTAACTCTTAATACCCATCTGTATATTTGCCTGAGAGTTTTGCTCCTTCGGCGAGAATTCAATCTCTTTCCAGAGTTAATATGCTACGGTCCTTTTTGCCTGAGAGATTCCTGGGTGGTTGCTCCTTCGGCGCTACGATATTCTGTAGTCTCTCCCGTAAACAGATACTCTTACAACTACCTATAAATGTCAATTAGAAACATTTTTTTTATTTTTGTCTAAAAGTGTATAAAACTGCAATAATACAGCTGACAGAATTATTGCACCTCCAATTAATCCAAAAGTTGATGGTCTTTCACTTACAAACAGAAATGCCCATATGGGTCCTAATACAGATTCGGACAACATAATAATTCCAACCATTGCAGAAGGAGTTGTTCTAGCTCCGATGGTTATAAATATAAATCCAAAACCAACTTGAAAAAAACCAGCTAAAAAACCTAAAAAAATGTCATTAGGAGAAATCATAATTTTTGACGAAAGTAAAAAACCAATCAAACAAGAACAAATACCAGCTACAAATTGCGCAGGAACCATATCAACTGTTGGATATTTTCTGACAATCATAATTAAAACTGCAAAAGTAATTGGCATCGTGAAAGCTGCAAGATTCCCAGATAATTCACCTGGCGTTAAAGAATTTCCAACCATTAGTAAGACACCCGCCATAGCTAATGTAATTGATACTAAAGTAATGGCACTAATTTTTTCTTTCAAAAAAAAATATCCAAAAATAGCAAGAAATAATATTTGAAGTGAAATTATAAAATTTGTATTTGCAACAGTAGTATTGTACATGGCAAACACATAACCACAAAATCCAAAAGATAATACTATTCCTCCTATAACCCCTGGAATACCAGACTCATAAAAGGATTTAAAAGTTTTCTTTTTATAACTTAAAATTAAAAAAGCCAAAACTGTTAGAGAAAAAAACAAAGATCTCCAAAATAAAATTTGCCATAAGGTGGCCCCTTCAAACGATTTTACAATAAGTCCACCAAAGCTTAAGCTCAATGCCCCCAAAAAAATTAATAATGGGCCTGGTAGTTTTGTAATTATATTCATTATATTTGATTTAATAAATTTTGAGTTTCCATCTCATACATCTTAAAAAGAGTTTCTGCATCTGATAAATTAATTTGTTGAAATTTTATTTTAGATCCAGATGGTAATTGAACTAAACGATCATAATCAGCACTAATAATCACAGCAATCTTAGGATAACCACCAATTGTGCCATGATCAGATAACATTATTATTGGATTTCCATCTCCAGGAACTTGGATTACACCTTTAATTAATCCCTCTGACTTTATATTAGAATTATATATATTTTCTAATTGAGATCCCTCCAACCTCATACCCATTCGATCAGATAACTTTGAAACTTTAAATTCTTTTTTAAAAAAATTATTTATAGCTATTTCCGAAAAATAATTAAAATTGGTTCCTTTAATAACTCTAATTTTCTCTATTTTTGTACTAACAAAATTAATTCTTTTTTTATTATAATTTTTTTTAATTTTAAAAATCTTAATAATTTGTTCATTTTGTAATTTTTCTCCATTATTTGCTCCAATGTTTGACTTTGTATTTGTTGAGCAACTACCCCACTGAAAATCTACATCAAACTTTCCACTTAAAGATAAATAACCATAAACTGATTTATTAGTAGATAATATATCTATCTCATCTTCATTATTTATCTCATAAGTTTCATAACATTTTTCAAATTTTTTAGCTTTTTTGATATGTGTGACAGCTTTTTCATAATTTGATTTCATTGATGCACCGTCGCCACCAGATGAACTTGATCCTGCTGAGAAAGAGTTAGCT
>CACGBI010000012.1 GCA_902571235.1 uncultured Pelagibacteraceae bacterium | reverse complement strand
CAGCTAAAATTTCTATTTGAGGTCCTCCTGGAAAATCTATTCCTAAAAGTTTTGCTGTTTTGTCAAATGCTTCACCTAAAGCATCATCAATAGTTGTACCTAACCTTTTATATTTACCTAGATTTTGAACATTTAAATATTGTGAATGACCGCCAGAAATTAAAAGAAGCAAATATGGGTAATCTAAATTTGAATTCAGTTTTGGGCTTAAAGCATGTCCCTCTAAATGATTAACAGCGATAAAAGGTTTATTTATTGCTGAAGCAAAAGCTTTACCAAAACTTAAACCAACTGACAGACATACAATTAATCCAGGACCAGCGGTAGATGCAACTGCATCTATTTCTTCAATTTTTCTTCCACTTTCATCAATAGCTTTTTTTACGATCCAATCTATCTTTTCAATATGTGAACGAGCTGCTAGTTCAGGTACTACACCACCAAACTCCCTATGAACCTCCACTTGACTAGAAACAATATTCGACAAAACTACTGGGAATCCCTCTTCATTTTCACTTATTAAGGAAGCTGCAGTTTCATCACAACTAGATTCTATTCCAAGAATTAAGGGTTTTTTGCTCATTCAAATAGTTTTTAATAATTGTACAATCTTAATACAAGTAAGAAATAAATTTTTATGAGTAAAAAAATAATAATTGGATCTAGAGGTAGCAAGCTTGCCTTACTTTATGCCCAACAAGCTAAAGATAAAATTATTGAAAATACTAAACTTGGTGATGATGATATTTTAATTAAATCAATTACAACTAAAGGTGATGAGGTTCAGAATATAAGATTATCAGAAGTTGGTGGTAAAGGTTTGTTTTCTAGTAATATTGAAAAAGAACTTAAGTCAAAAAATATTGATATTGCAGTTCATGCGCTGAAAGATATGCCAGCTAATGAGACAGAGGGATTAAGGACAGATTCTTTTCTTGAAAGAAATGACCCTAGAGAGATTTTAATTTCTAAAGATAAAAAGAAACTTAAAGACTTAGATCAAAAGTCAATTGTTGGAACCTCATCTTACAGAAGAGAATTTCAAATAAAAAAAATTAGACAAGATTTAGACTGTAAATTAATTAGAGGAAATGTAGATACTAGAATTAAAAAACTCAATGAAGGGATGTATGATGCAATTATCTTGTCTTATGCTGGAATCAAATTTTTACAATTTGAAAATGAAATCTCTGAAATATTTTCAGCTGAAGAAATAATTCCTAGTGCAGGACAAGGCATAATTGCTCTTCAGTGTAGGGATAATGATAAAGAGATAATTTCTATTTTAAATAAGATTAATCATGAGGAAACACATAAAAGAGCTCACCTTGAGAGAAATATTTTAAAAGTTTTAGATGGAGATTGTGAAACAGCAATTGGCGCTCATTCAGTGGTTGATGGAGATAAGATTATAGTGGAGACTGAACTTTTTTCTCTTGATGGTAAACAAAGATTTTATGAAAAAAAAGTTGGTAATTTGAATGAATTTAAAGAACTTGGTAAAGAGGTTGGAATACTTTTAAAAACAAAATCAAACAACACATATAAAAGATAGTATGCATATTTTATTAACTAGACCATTGGAGGATTGTTCAGAAATGATTTTGAAATTTCAATCATTAGGACATCAAGTTTCTCATCTTCCGTTAGTAAGAATTGAAAAAGTTAATTATGAGGAAATTAACTTTTCTGTATATGGTGGAATAGTTTTTACTAGCGCAAATGCAGTAAAATTCTTAAACACAGAAAGATTAAATAAAAATATTAAATGCTTTTGTGTAGGTAATGCTACAGAAAAAAAAGCAAGAAGTGTTGGTTTTCAAAATACAATTGCGGCCGAAGGAAATGTTACAAACTTAAAAGAGTTAATAATACAAAGTTATGAATCTGAAAATAAAGAATTACTCTATGTTAGTGGTGAGATAATATCTGTTGATTTAGATCAACAGCTATTAAATGAAGGTTTTATGGTAAAAAGAATAATTAATTATAGAGTAGATCATAACCAAAAATTTGATGAGAAATTTGTTAATGAATTAAAATTAAAAATGCCTGATATGGTCTATGTTTATTCTCAAAATAGTGCATCAAGTTTTTTAAATTTTATAAAGATTTACCAAACCGAAAATTTATGGATGAATACAAATTTGATGTGTATAAGCGAAAAAACCTCGTCAATATTGAACGAAATCAAATGGAAAAAGATTTTTCTTTTTAATCCTGGAGAAGAGGAGTTTTTGTTATATAAAATTTAAAAATGGAATTAATTAATAATTTTTCTGAAATATTTTTATCAGTATGGAATAAAGGAATTCTTGGTGTTGATATTTTTCAGATATTAATTGGTATTGGAATATTTTTATTATTCTTAATTTTTAGAGGTCTAATAAGTAAATTAGTTATTAAAAAATTAGAAATTATCTCGAAAAGAACAACTAATAAATTAGATGATACTTTTGTTCAATCACTCGTAGGTCCAGCAAGATTTTTACCAATTGTATTAGGATTTTTTATTGCAAGTTACTACATGACTTTCTCAATAGAAGGAAGAGAAGTGGTAGATACAATCAATAGAACGCTGATCACTATTTTAATTTTTTGGGTAATTCACCAAATCATAGAACCTATCTCATACATACTTAGCGGTTTAGATAAATTATTAACAAGAGAACTTATTGGCTGGATAATTAAGTCGTTAAAAATTTTAATTTTTATTTTAGGTTTAGCAGCTGTTTTAGAATTGTGGGGAATTAAAATAGGTCCAATCATTGCAGGTCTTGGACTGTTTGGTGTTGCTGTTGCATTAGGGGCACAAGATTTATTTAAAAACCTAATTTCAGGAATTTTAGTTTTAGTTGAAAAGAGATTTAAAATTGGAGACTGGATTGCGGTTGAAGGAATTATTGAAGGTATAGTAGAAAAGATTGGATTTAGATCAACAACGATTAGAAAGTTTGATAAGTCTCTTGCAATTATTCCAAATTTTCAGTTTGCAGAAAACGCAGTAGTTAATGTAAGTGAAACTTCAAATTGGTTGATTAGTTGGATTATTACACTTCAATACGACACTACAGTGGATCAGTTAAAAAAGATTAGAGATGAAATTGAAAACCATATTAACTCAAGTGAAGATTATAACCCTTCGATTGGAGTTGCAGTAAGAGTTGATAAATTTTCAGACAGTTCCATAGATATGTATGTAAGATGTTTTACAAAATCAGGAAGTTGGAATAATTGGTTAGATGTTAAAGAAAGGTTAGCAATTGCGATCAAGGAAATCGTTGAAAAAAATGATGCTTCATTTGCGTTTCCAAGTCAGTCGATTTATGTTGAGAAAAAATGATAGCTATTTTTTATTTAGTTTTACAACTTTTAAAATTGTATTCTTATGTAGTGATTGCCAATGTTATTGTAAGTTGGCTAATTGCTTTTAACGTTCTTAATACTCAAAATAAATTTGTTTATGCAATCTTAGAGATGAGCTACAAATTGACTGAGCCTTTTTTGAATAAAATAAGACGTTTTTTGCCAAATTTAGGCTCACTAGATATTTCTCCAATCATTCTTCTTTTATTGATTTGGTTTATTGAAATGTGTATGAAGCTGTACATTGCACCAATGATTTTTTAAAGAAGAATTATGATTTTAATTGATGGAAAAAAAGCAGCCGCAGAATTAAGAGCAGAATTAAAGCAAGAGGTAACAGAGTTAAAAGGAAAATACAATAAAGTACCAGGGTTAACGGTTATACTTATTGGTGATTTAACTCCTAGTCAGATTTACGTGAGAAATAAAGAGAAATCGGCAACTGAAGTAGGATTAAAATCTGAAGTTATTAGATATCCAGATTCTGTTGAAGAAAAAACTGTTTTAGAAAAGATTAAAGAACTAAATATTGATGAAACTGTTTCAGGTATTTTAGTTCAACTACCTCTGCCTAAACATATAGATAAAAAGAAAGTTATAGAAGCTATTGATCCTTCAAAAGATGTTGATGGATTTCATCCAATGAATGTTGGAAATCTTTCCTCAGGTTATGAAAGTTCTGTACCTTGCACACCTTTAGGATGTTATTTACTAATAAAAAAAATAGAGCCAAATTTAAATGGAAAAAAAGCAGTAATGATTGGAAGGTCTAATTTAAATGGAAAACCAATGACACAACTCCTTTTAAAAGAAAACTGTACAGTGACAATAACTCATTCCAAAACAAAGGATTTAAAAGCAGAGTGCTTAGAAGCAGATATTATTATAGCTGCTGTTGGTATACCTGAGCTTGTCAGAGGAGATTGGGTGAAGAAAGATACTATAGTTATAGATGTTGGAATAAATAAAACAGACAATGGTATAGTAGGTGATGTTCATTTTGATGAAGTTTCAAAAAATGCAAAAGCATTAACGCCAGTCCCAGGTGGTGTAGGCCCAATGACAATTGCATGTTTACTTAAAAATACGATAGAGTGTTTCAAAAGATCGCAAATTTAATATTTAAATCTATAAGTTTAATCTGTTAGTTTTAGCTATGAAAAAACCAAAATATCCTTATAGAATAGGAATAATATTTCTATTGTTAACAGTTCCTCCAATTGGGGCAACACAGTTAGGTTGGTATCTTCATGACCAGCAAACGGGATTTGATTATGGTATGATAGTAGGTACAGTATCAGTAATATATGCAGCTTATCTTATGTATGAAAAAAACTGGAGGGAGGAAGACGAAGACTAATCTATGGAAAAAATTATTTTTTTTACTTTGGTAATTCCTATCTTGGCCTATGTTTTATATTTAGGTGGAACAGCCATTATGAACGGTTTTAAGTCTAAGGAAGCTAACAAAGTTGAAAAAGAGGAAATTGGAGATGAGACAACCTCACCAAATTCCGATCGAGGTGATAATTTAAGCAATGAGCTAAATAGGCTTAATGAGTTAAAACAAAAGGGAATCATTTCAGCTGAAGAATTTGATAAAGCAAAAAAAAAATTATTAGATAATTAATTTCTCTCCATCAACCAAAGGCTATCATTTGCCAAAAAATATAATTTTCCATTGGAAGGATGAATTTGAATGTCCCTTATTCTTCCGATTTTGTCTTTAAAAATTATTTCTTCTTTAACATTACTTAGATCTCCAAAATCCAACTTTCTAAGAGATTGATCTTTAAGAGATGTAATAAGCGCTTTTCCACTCCATTCTTTAAATTCTTTACCGTCATAAATAGTAATTGCACTAGTAGCTATTGATGGAACCCAATATTGAATTGCTTTGGTAAATCCTGGCTTCCATTTCGGACCAATAGGAATACCAGTATAATTTTTCCCTCCCCAACCTAATATTTTCCAACCATAGTTTTCACCTTTCTTGATTTCACCAAACCAGTCACCACCTCTAGCACCATGATTGCTTGCATAAATTTTTTTATCAAATTTAGAATAAGTTAGGCCTTGAGGATTACGGACTCCAATTTGGTAAATTTCAGGCAGCCAATTATTTTTACCTTGAAATTTTGGGTTATCTTCAGGAATACTTCCATCTAAATTGATCCTTATAATACTACCTGCGTGATTAGTTGGGTCTTGCGCTATCATTCCGCCACCTCTTTCACCAATTGAAGCGTATAAATGTTTGTTCTTAATAGCTAATCTAGAGCCAAAGTGGTAACCAGAATTAATGTCAGGGCTTGCTTGAAATATATTTTTGAAGTCAATATTTTTATTATTAAACTTACCTCTTACTATTGATGTATTTGATTTACCTGAACCTCTATCTTCAGAATAAGAAATCCAAAGATATTCATCTTTGTAGATTACATCTAACAGACCACCCTGACCATCGACAATAAAATTTATATTATGTTTAATAACATTAATGTTTCCATTTTCAACATTAACTAATTTAATCTTGCCAATTTTTTCAGTAATAATTAATTCTCTATCATTTACAAAAGTAGAACCCCAAGGCTCCTCAAGATCTATAATTTTTCTTATCTTAATATCATTTGAAAATCCATTTTGACTAAAAATGAATATAAAAAAAAATAAAATTATTTTTTTCACTTTAAGATAACTTTGATCTTCCTCCGTCAACCGCAATAATTTGACCTGTTATCCAAGAACTATCCTCGGTAAGTAGAAATTTTGCAAGAGATGCAGAATCTTTTCCTTCACCTAATCTTTTTAAAGGATGTGCTTTCGCAATTCCTTCAGCGATTACATTGTTCTTTAACATAGGTTCTGCTATTTTAGATTTTGTTAAACTTGGAGCAATACAATTCACTCTTATGTTTGGAGCAAATTCAGCTGCAAGAGAAACTGTTAAGCCCTCAACAGCTGCTTTGGTTGATGCTATTATTGCATGATTAGTAAATCCTCTTTGAGCGGCAACTGTAGAAAATAATACAATCGAACCTTTGTTCTTTTTTAAGCTTTCTTGAAATCCTTTAATAGCCTCTACAGCTGAATAGAGATTAAGTTTCATGCATTTTTGAAAGTCTTGTTCATTTACCATTCTTAATGGTTTCAAATCAATTGAGCCTACACAAAAAGCCAAACCTTTAATTTCTGAAATATCTGATTTAACTTTTCCCATGAACCCTTCTTCTAAAACATCTGCAACGGTATGAGAGCACCCAAGTTTTTCGGATAGAGAACTTAGTTCACTTTCATTTCTTGCAACTAAATGAATATCATTTTCGGAATTTTTTAATTGTTCAGCTAAACTTGATCCAATAGAACCTGTCGCACCAAAAATTACATATTTTTCTGACATAAAAAATTTTATTAGTTATATTTAACTATGAAGATATTTTTTATACTTGGTAATCAATTATTTCCAACTAAATACCTAGACCGCTTCAAAAAGGACCACCTATTTTTTATGGCTGAAGATAAGGGTTTATGCACTTATGAAAGGCATCATAAACAAAAAATTTTATTATTTCTATCTTCGATGCGTTCTTATGCAGATAGATTAAGAAAAAATAAATTTAAATTAGATTATTTTAAAATCGAAGATAAAGAATTTAGTGATGATTATTTAAAAAAATTAAAAAAAATAATTATACAAAAAAAAATAAAAGAAATTTCAAGTTTTGAAGTAGAGGATAAATTTTTTGAAAAAAAAATTTCACAATTTTTTAAAAAAGAAAAAATAAATTGGAATATTATTCAAACTCCTATGTTTTTAAATTCTAGAGATGAATTTAAAAATTATTTATCAAAATCGAAAAAACCTTTTATGGCAACTTTTTACAAGGATATTAGAAAAAAATCTGGAATACTGATGGGTTCAGATGGTAATCCAATCGGAGGTAAATGGAGTTTTGATGAAGATAACAGGAATAAATTACCTAAAAATATTTCAATTCCTAAATTTCCAAAAATCAATGAAACTAATTACACAAAAAAACTAAAGCCTATTATTGAAAAGGAATTTAAAGATCATCCAGGGAGTACAGATAATTTTTGGTTTGCAACAGAATACCAGGATGTTGTCAAACTTTTAAATTTTTTTATAAAAGAAAAATCTAACCTCTTTGGTGATTATGAAGATGCTGTTAATCAAAAAGATAATATTCTTTTTCATAGTGCATTAAGTCCCTACATTAATTTAGGTTTAATAACCCCTGAATTTGTGATTCAAAAAGTTTTAGATTTTCACAAGAAGAATAAAATTAGAATGAACTCTTTAGAGGGTTACGTTCGTCAAGTAATTGGCTGGCGTGAATTTATGCGTGGAATTTATCAGACATATTCACAAGAAATGGAAACTGGAAATTTTTTTAAACAAAATAGAAAAATGAAAAGTTCTTGGTACGATGGGAACACAGGTCTTCCACCTTTAGATTATGCAATCAAAAACGCACTTAATCATGGTTGGTCGCATCATATTGAAAGATTAATGATCTTATCAAATATTATGAATCTCTGTGAAATTAAGCCAACAGTCGTTTATAAATGGTTTATGGAGATGTTCGTAGATTCTTCAGACTGGGTGATGGTTCCTAATGTATATGGTATGGGATTATTTAGTGATGGAGGAATTTTTGCAACCAAACCTTATATTTGTGGATCTGCATATTTTATGAAAATGATGGATTTTAAAAAAGGTGATTGGTGCAACATTATGGATGGTTTGTATTGGAGATTCATAGATCGAAACAGAAAATTTTTTTTAAAAAATCCTCGTTTATCAATGATGGTAAGAATATTTGATAAAATGAAATCTGACAGAAAAAAATTAATTTTATCAGAGGCTGATAAATTTATTAAACAAAATACAACTTGATGAAAAAAGAAAATCTACCAACTAAAACTTGTCTAGTTTGTAAGAGACCATTTACATGGCGAAAAAAATGGAAGTTGAATTGGGGGAGAGTAAAATATTGTTCAAAGAAGTGTTCTAAGCTAAGCTAACCTTAGTGAATATAATAGTATTACAACATATAAAAATAGAAGATCCAGGTTACATTAAAGATTTAATGTTAGCTGATGGATTTAACTTAACCACCATTGAGCTAGATGAAGGTGATAAAATTCCAGAAGATTTAAGTAAATTTGATGGAATGTTTTGTATGGGCGGTCCAATGGATACTTTCATGGAAAAAGAATATTCGTGGTTAATTCAGGAGAAAAAAAAAATTAAAGAATTTGTAGTTGATTTAAAGAAACCTTATTTAGGTTTTTGTTTAGGCTGCCAGTTATTAGGTGAGATTATTGGAGGAAAGATTGTGAAATCAAGTCCAGCAGAGATTGGAATGATGGACATAAATTTTACTGAAGAAAAAAAACAAGATAATTTATTTTCTAAATTTCCCGATAAAATTAAAAGCTTACAATGGCATTCTTATGAAGTTCATGGAATAGAAAAAAATAAAGATATTACTTTGTTAGCTTCATCACCAGTTACGAAATACCAAATTTTTAAATATCAAAATCATGCTTATGGCATTCAATTTCACATAGAAATCAAAGACACAACAGTTAAGGAATGGGGATGTGTGCCAGAATATAAAAAAGCTTTAGAAGATCAATTAGGAGATGATGCATTAGAAAAATTTGACCAATCAGCCAAAAAAAACATGGAAGATATGAATAATTATTCAAAAATTTTATATAGTAATTTTAAAAAGCTCTTATGAGTAAAAAAAGAAAAAAACTGAAAAAGAAAAATCCTATGGCAAAATTATTAAGTTCACCAATGTTAAGAAATAAAATAGTTAAAAATAAGAAAAAAATTTATAATAGAAAAAAGTTAAAATTAGAAAATGAGTAATAAAATCTTTGAATGGGCAGGCGTAATTACTGCAATACTGTACTCATTGTTTGTAGCTATGAATATTGGTATAGAGTTTTTTGGTTTTTGTTTATTACTTATATCTGCAATCTTAATTGGAATTTGGGCTTACAGAGGTGGTCACAGAGGAATATTATTTTTACAATTTTTTTACGCTACAGCTGGAATTATTGGAATGTTAAGGTGGTTTTAATTAAAAGTTGAAATTATTTTAGGAATATAATTCTTAAAATTAAAAAAACCTTTATTACAATATTGCCAAGAATATTGATCAAGTTTTCTGTACAAATAATCTAATCTTATATTATTAGAATTTAAATAATCTAAGTTTTCCCCAACAGTTGGATATAATCCAATTATCGGTTCATTTATATTCTTTATTTCACTTATATCGATAAGTTCACAATCAATAGAATTATCTTTTAATCTTTGCTCCTGATCAATAATAAGCAGGGATTTAAATTTTTCTACTTTATCACTTAGCTTAATGGACCTATTTTTATTGTTATTGGATATTAAATAAATTTTTTTAAATTTATTATTCTGAAAATCAGAGGTCTCAAAAGAAAGATTATTTTCAAAAATTAATAGATTTTTATTTTCAATATTTTGTGGATTATTAAAATTTTGTTTAACAATTGGGTAAGTTTTTTCTGAAATTTTAGGAGGTGCGTTTTCGTTTAATTTAATATTATCGAATCTATTATTTGTGAATTTTTTAATATTCCATTCACTTGCTAAATAATGTTTTCCTTGAGTTTGAACACCTGCTACCCATCTCCATCCAAGAGTATTTGATGCTGCATCTCCATCATAAAGATGTTGCATAAAAAATTCCGCACCTAATTGCCAAGGTAATTCTAAAGTAAAAATCCAAATACTAGCAAACCACATTCTTGTGTGATTATGTAAATAATTGTTTTCTTTAAGTTCTTTTACCCATGAATTAAAGCATTCAATATTTGTTTTGCCTTCTATTACATTAAAATAATTCTGATTATTTTTGAATTCTTCCTTAATTTTACTTAATTCGATCAAATAATCGGACCAAACATTTGGTCTTAATTCTAACCAACCCTTCCAATATGTCCTCCATAAAACTTCTTGAATAAATTTTTCATTTTTTGAAAAAGAAAATTTAGATAAAGATTTTTTAATTATCTCTTGTTCATTAATTATTCCATGAGTTATATAAGGAGATAAACAAGAAACATTTGATCTTTTTTCTGGTCCAAAATCAAAATTCCTTAATTTTGAATATTCGAAGAGATTTTTTTCGATAAACTCGTTTAATTTTTCAATGGCTTTTGCCCTTGAAATTTCAAATTTCATAGTAATTTATGATCGTAATTTTTTTTTATGATACTTAATAAATCTTTCAACATTTGATTTATTGAAAGTTTTATTTTCCTCAAATGAGACTTTTTTCATAGAGTAAGCTGAACTATTTGTTTGTCTAGACTCGATTATTATATTTCCTTTATAAAGTTTAAGTTTCACTGATCCGTTAACTTTGTTTTTTTTGAGGTCTACAACTTTTTGAAGTTTAAACCTTTCCTTAGAATACCAATAACCATTATAAATAAGTTCAGCATATCTAGGCATAATTTGATCTTTTTTATGCATTGTTTCTTTATCTAAAGTTACAGACTCAATTGCTCTGTGTGCATGAATTAACAAAGTTCCACCTGGTGTTTCATATACACCCCTAGACTTAATTCCTATAAATCTATTTTCAACTAAATCGACTCTTCCTATTCCATTCTTTCCAGCAATATTATTAAGTTTTTCTAATAGTTTTGAAGGAGACATTTTTTTTCCATTGATTGCGAAAGGATCTCCTTTTTTAAAATTAATTGTTACAAATGAGGGTTTGTTTGGGGCTTTTTCAGGAGAATTAGTTCTTTGAAAAATAAATTCAGGAGCTGAATTTTTTGGGTTCTCTAAAACTTTACCTTCTGTTGAAGTATGAAATAAATTATCATCTACCGAAAAAGGTGGAGCTCCTTTTTTATCTTTAGGAATTTCAATTTTATGTTTTTTTGCATAATTGATTAAATCAGTTCTAGATTTTAATTTCCAAATTCTCCATGGAGCAATCACTTTTATTTTAGGTCCAAAATAATAATAACCTAATTCAAATCTTATTTGGTCATTTCCTTTGCCTGTAGCACCATGAGAAACAGCAAATGCTTTAAACTTTTTTGCAATTCTAATTTGATCTTTTGCAATTAGTGGTCGAGCAATTGAAGTTCCCAACAAATATACTCCCTCATAAATCGCATGTCCTCTTATCATTGGGTATATGTAATTTTTTACAAATTCATCTTTTAAATCTTGTATGATTATATTTTTTACACCAAATTTTTTTGCATTATTTAATATTTTTTTTCTATTAATTTCTTGACCAATATCGGCAGTATAACAAATAACTTCAGCTTTATAATTTTCTTGAAGCCATTTTAAAATTATGGATGTGTCTAAGCCTCCAGAATAAGCTAGAACAATTTTTTTTTTTGATTTCATTAATTAGCTGCAGGCTTTTTTTGCAGCATTATAAGCTTTAGTAAAACCTAATAGTGAATAATGATCAATTGTTTGTGATCCTTTTTGATTGTATCCTGTAATCATAATTCTTGAACCTTTTTTCATAACTTTAACCATTTTCTTCTCAATTTTATTATCTGCTATCCAAGCAAAACCTTGCTGTACAATGTCAAATTTAATTTTATTTTTTCCTGATATTGCTGTGACAGAATTGTTTTTATTAAATTCATACCCTGGACTAGCACTTATCTCATCCTTAATTTTTTCATCAGGTCTAAATGTTACAAATAATCTTGCATCTCTTCTGTTTTTTTTAGGCGCCTGTAAAACAGGAGAAGATTGTGCAAAGCATACTGTACCAGTGGACTCAACTAAAATCATAGTTTGCCAATCTTTATATTTTCCAATTTCTTTCAATTCCTCAGCTTTTAATGGTGTTGCGTTAACTAAAGTAACTAATAAAAAATAAATATAATACTTTTTAATTATGGACATGGATTTGGGTAAATTTTTTGAACCTCATTAATTTCATTTATAACATCATCTGTTAAATTTATATTTACACTTTCTATATTAGTTTTCAACTGATCCATTGTTGTGGCACCAATAATCACACTTGTCACAAAAGGCTGAATTTCTAAAAACTTCAAAGACATTTGAGATAAATCTAACTTATTTTTTTTTGCTATTTTATAATAAGATTCAATTGCTTTTTCGGTGTTAGGCTTGTTGTACCTAGTCCAGAAATCTTTATGTAGTTCAATCCTAGATCCTTTTGGTAGCTGATTATTCATATATTTTCCAGAGAGATATCCACAAGCTAAAGGAGAATAAGCTAATAAACCTGCTTCTTCTCTAACTGATATTTCTGCAAGACCAACTTCATAAGTTCTATTTAATAAGTTGTAAGGATTTTGAACAGAAAGCATTCTTGGAAGATTTTTATCTTTAGATATTTCTAAAAATTTTGATAATCCCCATGGGGTTTCATTTGAGATTCCAATATATCTAATTTTTCCCTGATCTATAAATTTTTTTAAATCAATTAATATGTCTTCAAATCGAGTCCACTCATTAGTATCATCATGTTCATAACCTAATTTCCCAAAAAAGTTTGTTTTTCTCTCTGGCCAATGTAATTGGTACAAGTCGATATAATCTGTCTTTAATCTTTTTAAACTACCATCTAAAGCCTCAGTCATATTTTTTGTTCCAAATTGATTTCCACCGCCCCTGACGTATTCCCTCATAGGTCCACAAACTTTTGAGGCCAAAATTATTTTGTCTCTCTTTTTTGTTTTTTTAAACCAATTTCCGATGATTTTTTCGGTATCCCCGAAAGTTTCTTGTCTTGGAGGAATAGAATAAATCTCAGCAGTATCCCAAAAATTAACTCCTTGATCTAAAGCATAATCCATCTGTTTGAAACCCTCTTCTTGAGTATTTTGCTCACCCCACGTCATTGTACCGAGACAAATTGTGCTTACATCAAGGTCAGTATTTCCTAATTTTTTGTAATTCATTACTGTTTTATAGTATTAATTTTTTTTAAGTCTTTTAAGGCATCTTGAATAATTAGTAAAAGACTATATATTTCACCTATTATGGAATTCGATAAAAAAGGAATACTTGGAAGAGCTAAAGCTGCCGCACAAGAGGCTGCATTAGTAACGGACGAGGGCCTAAGAACCTACATGCTTAGAGTATATAACTACATGGCAACAGGAATACTGTTAACTGGTATAATTGCTCTTGTAACATTTAAAATGTCAGTAGTCACAAATGATGCCGGATCAATTATAGGACTTACTCAAGTTGGTAATGCAATTTATATGTCTGGATTAAAATGGTTAGTCATGTTGGCACCTTTAGGAATTGTTTTTTATATGAGTTTTGGAATTAATAAGATGAGTGCATCGAAAGCTCAAACAACTTTTTGGGTTTTTGCTGGATTAATGGGTTTATCATTATCTTCAATTCTATTAGTGTACACTGGGATGAGTGTTACCAGAGTTTTCTTTATTTGTTCAGCAACTTTTGGTGCGATGAGCATTTACGGTTACACTACCAAAAGAGACTTAACTAAATTAGGCTCATTTTTAATGATGGGATTAATTGGAATTATAATTGCATCTATCGTCAATATTTTTATGAAATCTTCAATGATGTACTTTGTTATCTCAATTTTAGGTGTTTTAATTTTTGTGGGTTTAACAGCTTATGATACTCAGAAAATCAAAAATATGTATGTTGCAAGTGACTCTGGTGAAGTAGTTGGCAAAAAAGCGGTAATGGGAGCTTTAACTCTTTACTTAGACTTTATAAATTTGTTCATTATGCTTTTAAGACTATTTGGTCAAAGAAGATAACAAAAAATTTAAAGGTTTTTCCAATTAGTATTTTTCAATAAAACTCTTAGTTCAAAAGAATTTTTTAATATTTTTCCGTTCGTATCAGTTATTAAATATTTTAAATTTTTATTTTTAGGTTTGAAATTCTTACAAATTTTATAAAGAGCATTTTCTGTAGCGTTTTTAAAAACGCTGAAGCTAACTTGTTTGCTTGATATGCTTAGTCCATAATCTTTCCAAGAACCCTCAGATACCATTTTTGCATATAGATCTAAAATTGTTTGTAATTCATCCTTCTCAAAAAAATGCTTCTCTTCTATCATTTCTTTAGAATTATTTATTATTAATCTTAAATTGTTATTCATCTATTTTATATTTATTAATTAAACTAATCTGAAAACCAGTAAAAATAATTGTTATTGGTAACATTCCCCAAACTTTAAAATTTACCCAAAATTCCTCAGTTTGTGTTCTCCAAACAAATTCATTTAATAATGCAAGACCAAAGAAAAATAACATCCATCTTTTATTTAGAATTTCCCAACCAATATCATTTAAAGGTATTGATTTACCCATAATTTTCTTAAGAATCGGTTCTTTTGTAAAGTATTTCCCAAAAAACAATGCTAGAGCAAACATAATATTAATTATTGTAGGTTTTATATAAATAAAAATTGGATCATCAAAATAAATAGTAAGTCCACCAAAAAAAGTAATTAAAATTCCACTTACTAGTGGCATCGGAGGTATTTTTTTTTCAAGTATCCAAACAATAATTAATGCAATTATTGTCGCAACTATTAGTGGAGGTATTGCAATAGATAAATTTTTGCCGTTACTATAATAATAGAAAAAAAATATCGCTAAAGGTCCAAAATCTGTGAGAAATTTTAAAAAAGATTTATTCACCTAAAAGATATTAACATATTTATTAGTATCACAAAAACTTTATATTTTTTCTTATTGATTTTTAATTCTAAATCTCCATATTAAACTCAATGGCAATACAAAAAGCTAAATTCTCCATTGGAGATATTGTGAAGCATAAACACTTTGAATTTAGAGGTGTAATTTATGATGTTGACTTTGAATTCAATAATTCCGAGGAATGGTATCAATCTATTCCAAAAAATGTTAGACCAAAAAAAGATCAACCATTTTATCACTTACTTGCTGAAAACGATGAAATCACATACGAGGCCTATGTATCCGAACAAAATCTTCTTATGGATGATTCTGATGAGCCAATCAAACACCCTTTAATTGAGGAGATATTTTCTGGAAAAAAGGGGTCTAGTTACTTCAAGCCCTCTAATTAAAACAATTATCATCATTTAAACACATTTAATTCAAATCTTAGACAAAGAAATTGAGTAATTTTATATTATTATCTGATCAAGGGTGTGAAAATTTATCCTCATTATTATCTCCCTCTGCATTCTTGATCAGATATATTTTTCATATTAAAGATTCATAAAATAAATTATGTTTAAACTTTTAGAACCAAACAAAATTTTTTTAATTACTTCAAGAGCACCAAAGTTTGTAATTGCTTTATTTATAGTAGTGCTTTCAATAGGTTTATTAGAGGCTTTAATTTTATCACCTGAGGATTACAAACAAAGTCACTCAGTAAGGATTATGTATGTGCATGTTCCTGCAGCTTGGATTTCTTTAGGAATATTTTCTTCAATTACATTATTATCAATAAGTGGATATATTTTTAAGAACAAACATTTTTTTTTAATTTCAAAAAGTCTTGCACCCTCTGGGTTGGTTTTCTGCATTGTTGCATTAGTAACAGGCTCTATATGGGGGAAACCTACATGGGGGACATGGTGGGCTTGGGATGCTCGAATTACGTCTATGTTAATTTTAGCAATTTTCTATTTGCTATATTTGATAGCTTGGAGAATTTATAGGAATAAAGAGCAGGTTATTAAAATTACTACATTGATAACTATTTTTGGAATTATTAATATTCCAATTATTAAATACTCTGTTGATTGGTGGAATACACTTCATCAACCAGCTTCGATAAATATTATGTCAAAGTCTACAATTCATTCTTCAATGCTTCTTCCTCTAATATTAATGAGTGCGGCATTTGCACTGTTTTCATTGCTAATTTTTTTAATGAAATATAATACTGAACTGATAAAGTTGAAAAACAAAGGGTTAGAAAGATTATGATTATTGAAACAATAAATATGAATGGATATGGACTATATGTTTGGTCAGCATTTTCGTTTACTTTATTAAGTTTTTTAACATTGTATGTAGTAATAAAAATTCAGTACGTTAAAGAGAAAAATAAATTCTTATCTAAATATGAAACCCTCAATGATAAAAAAGCTAAAATTGCAAGATCTCAAACTATCAATCAGGAAATTTTATCAAGTAGCCAAACAATTTAACTTTTGAACCATGTATGGTCGAAAAGTTAAACTAAGATTTATCTTCATCTTATTAATTTTCTTAGTTTTAACATTATCAGTTTTTTTAGTGCTAAAGTCTTTAGAGGAAAATGTTATTTATTTTAAATCCCCCTCTGATGTCAAAACAGTTCCTGAATTAGATAGTAAGAAAATTAGGATTGGAGGAATGGTTAAAAAAGATTCCATAGAAATATCAAATAATTCAGTTAACTTTATAATAACAGATTTTAAAAATGAAATTAATGTTATTTATTCAGGTGCTGTGCCTAATTTATTTTCTGAAGGAAAAGGAGTTGTTGCGGAGGGATTTTTAAAAGATAGAAACTTTTTTCAAGCATCAAAAATTTTAGCGAAACATGATGAAAATTATATGCCTCCTGAAGTCAAAGAGGCTTTAAAAGAAAAATAATGATATATAGCTCCATTGGATACTATGCTTTAATTTTTGGATTAGCGATATCATTACCTATATTTTTTTTTTCGATAAAAAATTTTAAGAATCATGAAATATTAGATAGTAAAATTATCAGCTTTTCATTTATTCAGTTATTGTTAGTTATTGTAAGCTTTTTAGGATTAATAGTATCTTTTTTATTATCTGATTTTAGTAATGATACAGTTTTTAATAACTCTCATACAACTAAACCACTATTTTATAAAATTTCTGGTACTTGGGGAAATCATGAGGGAAGTTTACTATTATGGTTGTTAGTATTAACTTTGTTTATTTTTATATTTTTAGTTAGATCTAAAAATCTATTAAAGAAATACAGAATTTTAACAGTTCTTTTTCAACAAATAATAATAATTGGTTTTTTTATTTTTTTAATAGATTCTTCAAATCCTTTTAATCACACTTTTCCATCACCAAGTGAAGGTTTGGGTCTTAATCCAATTTTACAAGATCCTGCTTTAGCCATACATCCTCCAATTTTATATTTGGGTTACGTTGGTTCATCAATTATTTTTTCCAGTGTGCTTGCCGCTACTTGTTTAAATTATATTTCGAAAACCTGGGCAATACATATTAAAAATTGGATATTAATCTCATGGATATTTTTATCTTTAGGTATTTTATTAGGATCAATCTGGGCTTATTATGAATTGGGATGGGGTGGTTTTTGGTTTTGGGATCCAGTAGAAAATGTTTCTTTAATGCCATGGTTAGCTTTAACAACATTATTACATTGTGTTTTAGTTTTAGAAAAAAGATCCACGCTTAGTTCTTGGATAATAATTTTATCTATAACCACTTTTACATTAAGTATGTGTGGAACTTTTTTAGTTCGTTCAGGAATTTTGAACTCTGTTCATACATTTGCAAATGATCCAGAAAGAGGTTTATTTATACTGTCTTTTTTATTCATATTAATTTTTATTTCGTTATTTGTTTTTTTTGTATTTCACAAATCTGATGAACAAGAAGTAATTTCGTTTTCACTATTTAGTAAAGAAACATCAATATTAATCAACAACTGGTTTATGATGTATTTTTTATCTGTTGTTATTATTGGAACCGTCTATCCAATATTTTTAGATGTTATTTCCTCTGAGCAAATTTCTGTAGGTCCTCCATTTTACCATAAATTAATAATCCCTTTTTTAATTCCATTTTTAATATTTATGGCTTTAGGCCCTCAACTATCATGGATTAGAGGTAAATTAGATGGAAAAATATATTTGATATTGTTCTTAATTATATCTTTTTTAATTTCCTATTTAATTTTAAAAAATTTTGGAAATAATATTTTGATTAATACTATTTTAATCGGAAGTGCATTTTATCTTTTCTTAACAACTATAAGAGATTTTTTTAAAAAAAAATTACAAAATTTTTCCCAAAATTTATCTCATTTTGGATTTAGTCTATTAATTTTAAGTATTCTGTTTAATAATATTTTTTCAAGTGAAATTATTACTAATTTGAAAGTTGGTGAAACTTTTAAAAACAAAAAATTTGAAATTAAATTTAACGATCTTAAAAAATTTGAAGAGAAGAATTATGTATCTTTTAAAGGTTATTTTTTAATAAAAGAAAATAATTCTAGAGAAAATTTAGAACCTGAATTAAGAGTTTATAACCAGCCAAATATTATTACAAGTGAGGCTGATATAAAAACTACATTTTTATCCGATAAATTTATTACAATGAATACAGTTCAAAATGAAGAATACTTTAATATTAGATATCAAAAGAAACCATTTATGTTATGGATCTGGATTTCTGTTGTATTAATCTCTTTTGGTGGAGTTATTAGTTTATTTAAAAATAGAGATATATGAAAAAAAGAATAACATCCCTTTTAACAATTTCAATTTTGATATTTGTTTTTATTATTTTTTATAAAAGTTTAAATACGATAAATTTCTATAAACCTAAAAGTGAAATAAAAGATATTCCTCAATTTTCGGCGTTATCTTTTTATTCAAATGAAAAAATAGATTCAAAAAAAATTTTTAATAAGGATAAATATTATCTTTTAAACATTTGGGCATCATGGTGTGTACCATGTAGAGATGAACATCTTATATTAACTGATTTAAATAAATATGATAAATTAGAAATTATTGGTTTAAATTATAAAGACAAATTAGAAAATGCTAAAAGATTTCTTGATGAGTTAGGAGATCCATATAAAAAAATTTTACTTGATAAAGATGGAACAAAGGCTATCGAGTGGGGTGCTTTTGGTGTACCTGAAAGTTTTTTAATTTATAAAAAAAAAGTGGTAAAAAAATTTATTGGACCACTTAATGCAAATTCTCTTTTAGAAATTGAGCAAATTATAAAATGAAATTATTTAATATTATTATATTATTTATAGTTTTTATATATTTGAATCCAGTAAATGCAACTGAAGATAAATTACAAAACAAAATAACAAAAAATTTAAGATGTTTAGTTTGTCAAGGTCAATCAGTTTATGACTCTGACTCAGAGTTTGCTACAAGTCTCAAATTAACAATTCAAAATAAGATTAGCCAAGGACAGTCAGAGGAGCAAATCTATAATTATTTAATGGATAAATTTGGTGAGTGGATTGTGTATGAACCAAGATTTAATAAAAATACATATTTATTGTGGTTTTTGCCTCTATTGATCTTCTTATTAGGTGGTGCAATAATATCTAAAAAATTAATAAATAAAAAATAAATAATCTGTTTATAAAAGTAATGTTTTTAAAAAGACTCAGTATATTTCTGCTAATTATTTTTTCTGCAATTAAGTTAAACGCCGGCGAAAAAATTAGTTCTAATGAACATCAACTAAATTTCTACATAGGTAATTTTGATTTTAGTGATGATAAACAAAAAGCTATTTTAGTTGGTTTTCAACATCAAAATGAAAATTTAATTAGAGATACAATTTTAGGAAATGTGTCTCCAATTACTGGTGGTTTCTTTACAGAGAATTCTGCAGCATATATTTATACAGGAATAGAATGGAATGTAGATATGGGAAGTGGTCTGACTTTTACTCCTAGTTTCGCACCAGGCCTTTATCATGAAGGTGATGGTAAAGATTTAGGACATGTTTTGGAATTCAAATCTGAGGTACAATTTTCTTATGCAGCCTCTGATAACACTAGTTTTGGTGTCTCATATAATCATGTATCTAATGCAAGTTTAGGTGATAAAAATCCTGGGGCAAATAGTTATATGTTTAATTTTATTAAAAACTTTTAATATTTTGAATGAAATTAAAAGATTGTCACAACTTTGGTGATTTTAGAAAATTAGCTAAAAAAAGGTTACCATCTCCAATTTTTCATTATATTGATGGAGCTGCAGATGATGAAATTACATATCAAAGAAATACGAGTGCATTTGATGATGTTGATTTAGTTCCTAATGTTTTAAGGGGTGTTGAGCATGTTGATTTATCAACTACGATATTTGGAAAAAAATTAGATTTACCTTTTTATCTTGCTCCAACAGCGCTTCAAAGACTTTTTCATTATGATGGTGAAAGAGCAGTAGGAAAGGCAGCAAAAAAATTTAATACTATGTTTGGTGTTTCAGCTCTAGCAACTGTGAGTGTAGAGGAAATTTCTTCTATGATTGATACTCCAAAAATGTTTCAGTTTTATTTTCATAAAGACAGAGGCTTAAATGACTCATGTTTAGAAAGGGCTAAGGCAGCAAAATTTGATGTCATGGCTTTAACAGTTGATACAATAACAGGAGGGAACCGTGAGAGAGATTTGAGAACTGGTTTTACATCTCCTCCAAAGTTAACATTATCAAGTTTATTTAGTTTTGCTACTAAGCCAATGTGGGGAATAAATTATTTAACAAAAGGTAAGTTTGAATTACCACACCTCCAAGATTTCGTTAAAGAAGGCACAAGCACTAATTCTTCGATTGGAAACTATTTTTCTACAATGTTGGATCAATCTATGAATTGGAAAGATGCTGAACAATTATGTTCTAAGTGGGGTGGTCATTTTGCTCTTAAAGGAGTGATGAGTGTTGATGATGCTAAAAGAGCTGTTGATATTGGATGCACAGGTATAATGGTTTCAAATCACGGTGGAAGACAACTTGATGGATCAAGATCACCATTTGATCAACTTGCTGAAATTGTTGATGCTGTTGGTGATAAATTAGATGTTATTTGTGAAGGTGGAATTCATAGAGGAACACACATGCTTAAAGCTTTATCATTAGGTGCCAAAGCTTGCTCAGGTGGAAGATTATATCTTTATGCTTTAGCTGCTGGAGGACAAGCAGGTGTTGAGAGAGCTATAGAGAAGTATAAATCTGAATTAGTAAGAGATATGAAATTAATGGGGTGCACAAAGATTAGTGATTTGAATCGAAATAATTTAAGATTCAGAAGATAGTGAATTTAAAAAATTGTCATAACTTTGAAGATTTTAGAAAATTAGCAAAAAAAAAATTACCCTCGCCTATATTTCACTACATTGATGGTGGAGCAGACGATGAGGCAACTTTAAGAAGAAATACAGACTCATTTAATGAGTGTGATTTAATTCCAAATATTTTAGCTAGTGTTGGTAAGCCTGATTTATCTACTACTTTATTTGGCAGAAAGATTGATATGCCAGTTTTCCTTTCTCCAGCAGCAATGCAGAGATTGTATCATCCTGATGGAGATAAAGCATCAGCAAGAGCAGCCGAAAAATTTAATACATTCTACAGCATGTCATCTATGGGAAATAACTCTATCGAGGAAATCTCAAATATTTCTAGTGGACCAAAACTATTTCAGCTTTATGTTCATAAAGATAGGTCAATTTCTGATGATTTGATTGAAAGATCCAGAAGATCTGGTTTTGATGCAATGTGTTTGACTGTAGATACATTAGTGGCAGGTAATAGAGAAAAAGATCATAGAACTGGATTTACAACACCGCCTAAGCTTACTTTTCAAAGTTTGATGAGTTTTGCAATGCGTCCTAGATGGGTTTTTAACTATTTAACTGGTAAAAAATTTGAGTTATCAAATGTAAAAAAAAAAACTGATAAGGGTACTAACATTGCTAAGTCTGTAATTGAATATATTAATGAGCAATATGATCCTAAAATGGGCTGGAAAGATGCAGAATATTGTGCAAAAAAATGGAATGGCCCATTTGCTCTCAAAGGTGTTATGTCTGTAGAAGATGCAAAAAAAGCTATAGATATTGGATGTACAGCAATTATGATTTCAAATCATGGAGGTCGTCAACTTGATGGTTCAAGATCTCCCTTTGATCAAGTGAAAGCAATCTCAGATGCAGTAGGTGATAAACTAGAAATCATATTAGATGGCGGAGTAAGAAGAGGTACTCATGTTTTAAAAGCTTTAGCAGCTGGTGCGAAAGCATGTAGCTTTGGTAAAATGTTCTTATTTTCATTAGCTGCAGGTGGTCAGGAAGGTGTTGAGCATTTGTTAAAGAATATGCATGAGGAAATAAATCGAAACATGATTTTAATGGGATGCAAAAATTTAAATGAGCTGAATAGTTCAAAATTGATTTATAGAAAATAAATACAAATACTTATAAAAACTAGATATAAAAAAAATAGATTAATCATTTGAATAAAAATATTAGGATGAATTATGAAATTAGCTAAAAATCTAGAAAATCTTGGTACAGAATCTGCTTTTGCAGTTTTAGCAGAGGCAAAAAAATTAGAGGCCAAAGGCAACCCAATGATTCACATGGGTTTAGGTCAACCTGATTTTAAAACCCCCAAGCATGTGGTTGAAGCTGCAAAAAAAGCTTTGGACGATGGTCATCATGGATATGTAATGTCAAATGGGATACCTGAGTGCAGACAGGCAGTGACAAGATGGATTAAAAAACGTTATGATGTTGAAGTAGACTTTGAAAGAATTTTAATAATGCCTGGCGGAAAACCAACTATGAGTTATGCAATCCAATGTTTTGGTGAACCAGGAGCTGAAATCATTCATCCAACACCAGCTTTCCCTATTTATGAGTCTATGATTAATTATACAGGCTCAACTTCGGTTCCGTATGATTTAACCGAAGACAAAGATCTAAAATTTAACGCTGATAAAATTCTTTCTTTAATAACAGATAAGACAAGATTACTAATATTAATAAATCCAAATAATCCAACAGGAAGTTTTGTTGAAAAACCAGAGATAGATAAATTAGCCGAAGGTTTAAAAAAACATCCTCATGTTACAATTTTAAGTGACGAGATATACAGCAGACAAATTTTTGATGACAAAGAAATGCCAACGTTTTTTAATTATCCAGAACTAAGAGAGAGATTAATTGTACTAGAAGGTTGGAGTAAAGCTTACTCCATGACAGGATGGAGATTAGGTTGGAGCTTTTGGCCTAAAGATTTAGTTCAACATGTTAACAAGCTTTTAATAAACAGTGTATCATGTGTTAATGCAGCTGCTCAATTTGCTGGAATAGCAGCGTTAGACGGTCCTGATGACTCAATACATGAAATGATGAAAAAGTTTACTGAAAGAAGAAAGTTAATTCATGAAGGTTTAAATAGTTTACCAGGTGTTGAATGTAGTTTACCAGGGGGAGCTTTTTATGCATTCCCAAAAGTTATTGGAACAGGAATGAATGGGGCTGAATTTTGCAAAAAAGCAATGCATGATGCAGGAGTTGCAATTGTTCCTGGTACAGCATTTGGTAAAACATGTAATGATTATGTAAGATTTAGCTTTGCGTGTTCACAGCAAAATATTTCTGATGCGCTGGAAAATCTGAAAAAAATGTTGTCTAAATAGACTATATTTTCCTACAAAACTCTAATAATATTTGTCTTATGAATGAGCAAGTTCAATTAGAATTAAAAAAAATTTTTAATGGAAGGTTCTCTACCTCCGAGTCGACAAGAGCTAATTATGCAAGAGGAGAAGATACTTATGATCCTATTTTATCTAAAGCTGTAGTTTTTCCTGAGACAAATGAAGAAGTCTCAAAAGTGTTAAGATTGTGCAACGAACATAAAATTCCAGTAGTCCCCTTTGGAACAGGAACTTCATTAGAGGGAAATGTAGTAGGTAATGAAAAAGGAATAACTATTTGCCTAGAAAAAATGAATAAAATTTTAAGTGTAAACGTTGAAGATTTTGACTGCAGAGTTCAAGCCTGTGTAACCAAAGAACAATTAAATGATTATTTAAGAGAAGATGGGGTTTTTTTCCCAATTGATCCTGGAGCTAATGCAGCTATTGGCGGCATGGCATCAACCTCGGCCTCTGGAACAATGGCTGTTAAATATGGAACAATGAAAACAGTTATTAGTGGTCTTACAGTTGTTTTGCCCAATGGTGATATTATAAAAACTGGTAGTAGAACTAAAAAAACTTCTGCGGGATATAATTTAACAAATCTTTTTATTGGTTCAGAGGGAACATTAGGAATAATAACTGAGGTTCAATTAAGATTATCTCCTATACCAGAAAGTATAATGGCTGCAGTATGCCATTTTCCAACTTTAGAAAATGCAGTTCAAACTGCTCAACAAGTAATTCAATATGGTATTCCAATAGCTAGGATCGAGATGCTTAATAAAGATCAAATGGGAATAAGCATTAGGTATTCAAAACTAAAAGATATTCAGGAAGTTCCAACATTATTTTTTGAATTTCACGGATCTGAAATATCAAATAATGAAAATATTAAAATAGTTGAGGAAATATCAAAAGATAATAATGGCAGTTCATTTAAATGGGCAAAAGATTTAGAAGAAAGAAATAAGCTTTGGAGAGCAAGATGGGATGTATATTATTCAGTAAAAGCTTTAATTAACAATGGAAGAGTTTATTCAACAGATGTGTGTCTGCCAATTTCAAATATAACTGAATGTGTAAATTATGCTGAGGAACAAGCTAAGAAATTTGGACTAAGAGCTCCAATGGTTGGTCATTTAGGAGATGGAAACTTTCATGTTCTTTTGCCTTTTGATCCAGAAAAAAAAGAAATGTATAAAAAGATTAGAGAATTTAATGATTTATTAATTAGAAAAGCATTAGAATTAAATGGAACAATAACTGGAGAACACGGAGTAGGTCTTCACAAAAAAGAATATTTATTAGAGGAACATGGTGATAACATTCCTGTTATGAAAATGATAAAAAGAAGTATTGATCAAAATAATATAATGAATCCCGGTAAAATATTTGATCTAAATTAATATTTTAGAAAAATTATGAAAAAAATTTTAATAACAAGAAAATTAATTAAAGATAGCGAAGATAAAGCTTCAAAAATTTTTGATCCAATATTTAATAGTAATGATGAATTATATTCTCAATCAAAGGTTATTGAAATGAGCAAAGGTTGTGACGGTATTCTTACCTCACTTACAGATAAAATGGATAAAGAAACAATTGACAAGTTACCAGATACTATAAAAATAATATCTAACTTTGCGGTCGGTTTTGGAAATATAGATTTAGATGCTGCAAAAAAAAGAGGTATTGCTGTAACAAATACACCAGAGGTTTTATCAGACGCTACAGCAGAAATTGGTATTTTATTAATATTAGGTGCATGTAGAAGAGCAGCAGAAGGAATAGAAGCTGCACGAGAAGGTGGTTGGAAATGGTCGGCTGATTACTTAATTGGTAAACAGTTAACAGGAACAAAATTGGGTATTTTAGGCATGGGAAGAATAGGACAAAAGATTGCTAAGATAGCTAAATCTTTAGGAATGGTAATTCATTATCATAATAGATCTAAATTAAAAGCCGAGAAGGAAGATGGAGCAATTTATCATGATAATATTAAAAGTCTTTTTTCTGTTTCAGACGTTTTATCTATTTGTTGTCCAGCTACTAAAGAGACTGAAAATATGATTAATAAAGAGACAGTTGAATATTTTCCTAAAGGAGCAATTATAACTAATGTTGCTAGAGGAGATATAATTGAAGATGAAGCGTTAATTGATGCACTAAATAGAAGAAAAATCTATGCTGTTGGTTTAGATGTTTATAAAAATGAACCAAATCTAAATCCAGGTTATTTAAAAATTAAAACAGCTTTTATTTTACCCCACTTAGGAAGTGCAACTAAAGATACTAGAATTGCAATGGCAAACTTAGCAATCGATAATATCGATGAATTTTTTAAAACTGGAAATTGCACCAATAAAGTTAATTAATTCTACTTACAATTGAAATTAATTTAAATTATGCGACATCGTCGCTTTTTTTTTGAAAGACTCTAATCATAATCTGTGTTTAAATTATTACAGTTAATTAACTTTAATAGGAGTAATAATGACAAAAGAAAATAAATCATTGAAGATGAAAACATCTTCAAGACGTAAGTTCTTTAAAACTGCTGCTAAAGCTGGAGCTGTTGCTGCAGCTACAGTTGCAATGCCAAACATTGCAAGAGCAGACGGTCATGTAACATTAAAGATGCAAGCAGCTTGGCCTTCAGGCGCTAATATCTTTTTTGAAATGGCTGGTGACTACTGTAACATGGTTAAAGAAATGTCTGGAGGTACGCTCACTATCGACCTTCAACCAGTTGGTTCAGTTGTAAAAACTTCAGAAATAGGTGCAGCAGTAAGTGATGGAAACCTTGATATGGGTCACTGGGTGACAGCATATTGGTACGGTAAAAATCCTGCGGCTTCACTTTTTGGAACTGGTCCTTCATACGGTATGTCATCACAAGAAGTTATGGGATGGATGGAGTATGGTGGAGGAAGAAAATTATATGAAGAAGCAGTAGCTTCAGTTGGATTCGATTATATAGGATTCTTTCATATGCCTATGCCAGCACAACCATTTGGTTGGTTCAAAAAGAACGTAACAAAAGTATCTGATGTTAAAGGAATGAAGTATAGAACAGTTGGTTTAGCGACTAACGTTTTAACTGCTATGGGAATGGTCGTTAGACAATTGCCAGGTGGTGAGATTCAACCAGCGATGAAAACTGGTTTGATTGATGCTGCTGAATTTAACAACCCTACATCAGACTCACAGTTTGGAATGCAAGATGTATCTAAACACTATCACTTAGGTAGTTTCCATCAGTCTCAAGAAATGTTTGAGATTCCGGTGAACAAAAAGAGATACAACAGCCTTTCACCTGCTCATCAAGCTATCTTGAAAAATGCTGCTTATGCTGCAAACTCGGATAACTACTTTAAAGCTTTAGTTAGATATTCAACTGACTTAGGTAAGTTAATGAATGAGCACAAGGTTAATGTGTACCAAACATCTGATGCTATTTTAGCTGAACAGTTAAAAGGCTGGGATAAAATTGTTGGTGATTTCTCTAAGAAAGATCCTTTCTTTAAGAAAATTATCGCATCTCAAAAAGCATATGCTAAGAGAACAATGAAGTATCTGTTGATGAATCAACCGAACTACAAATTAGCTTATGAAAATGAGTTTGGTCCAATTGCAAAAGTTAAGATTTAAATAACTTTAAAAATATTTAAAAAAGAGGGGGTTGAAAAACCCCCTTTTTTTTTATTGAAATTTAATATAATTCTTAAACTATGTTGAAATCTTACATCAAATTTGCAGATACGCTTAGCACATCCATGGGCAAAGCTTTTTCTTGGTGTATAGTTATTTTAATGGGTGGAACAGTTTATGAAGTAGTTATGGCTTACGCTTTTAATGCTCCAACATTGTGGAATTTTGATTTTAGTATGCAGATGTATGGAGCAATATTAATGATGTCAGGAGCATACTGTTTAGCAACAGAGGCTCATGTAAGAGGTGATGTCATTTATAGATTATTTAGCCAAAAAACCCAGGCTTGGATTGATTTAGTGCTCTACTTTCTTTTCTTTTTTCCTGGTGTTATAGCTTTGGCTTTTTATGGTTATGAGTACGCAGCGCAAGCTTGGAAAATAAAAGAAACTAGCTGGAGTAGCCCTGCTCAAATTCAGATTTATATGGTTAAATCTATGATACCTGCAGCAGGTATAATGTTAATAATTCAAGGAGTAAGTGAAGTATTTAGATCAATACTTTGTATAAAAACAGGTCAATGGCCAGCAAGAATAGTTGTAGCAGAAGAGACAGAGCAACTACTTATGAGAACCTCTCAAAAGGAAGATAAAGAAAATGCTGTTTAGCCTTACAAATCCTGAAGTGGCAATTTTAATGATGGGTGTATTTTTATTTGCAGTGCTTTTAGGTTTTCCAATAGCGTTTACATTAATGGCTATGGGAATAGGTTTTGGATATTACGCTTATTACGATCCAGTTTTAATGGATCATCTTTTTGATAATAGAATATTTTCTTTGTTTGTTAAAAACACTTATACAGTTATGGATAACAACGTGCTGACAGCCGTACCACTTTTCTTATTCATGGGATATCTAGTAGAGCGAGCAGGAATTGTTGCTAAACTATTTTTTGCTATTAGACTTGCAGCACATAGATTGCCAGCATCAATGGCAGTGGCCGCGTTAATAACTTGCACTTTATTTTCTACTGCAACAGGAATTATTGGAGCAGTGGTTACTTTGATGGGTTTGCTTGCTTGGCCAGCAATGGTTAAAGCAGGATATGACAAGAAATTTGCATCAGGGATAATTTGTGCTGGTGGTTGTTTGGGAATCTTAATTCCACCTAGTATCATGCTTATTGTTTATTCTGTTATAGCTCAATTATCGCCACTAAGATTATTTGCAGCCGCAATTTTTCCAGGACTGATGTTAGCAGGTCTATACATTACATATGCAGTTACTAGAGCTTGGTTAAATCCATCAATAGCACCAAGACCTCCTGCAGAAGACATTCCGCCAAGAGCTGAAATTTTAAAAGAAGTTTTAGTTTCTTTTGTGCCTTTATTTGGTTTAATAATGTTAGTTCTCGGAACAATCTTAGCTGGGATCGCTACTCCGGCAGAAGCAGCAGCAGCAGGAGCATTTGGTGCAATTCTTTTATCTTGGTTTTATAAAACACTAAAATGGCAGAATTTTAAAGAGTCAGTTTTTTTAACAGCAAAAACAACAGCAATGATTATGTGGTTATTCATTGGATCATGGACTTTTTCCTCTGTCTTTTCTTATTTAGGTGGGCATGAAGTATTTGAACATTTTTTCACATCAATAAATATTACTACATGGCAATTTTTAGTAATAACTCAAATTATAATTTTTCTTTTAGGATGGCCTTTAGAATGGACTGAAATTTTAATAATTTTTGTACCAATATTTTTGCCTTTATTAGAAATATTCGATGTTAATCCGTATTTCTTTGCAATGTTAATTGCTTTAAATTTGCAGACATCTTTTTTAACACCACCCATGGCTATGTCAGCCTATTATTTAAAAGGAGTTCAAAAAACTAACGTAGAATTAATGGAAATATTTAGAGGTATTATGCCATTTTTAGGTATAGTTATTTTTGGAATGTTTTTAATGTATATGTTCCCTGGAATTGCTTTATGGCTTCCAGAAGTATTGTTTGCTGACTAAAAAAATGATCGATATATTTTCACTTAGTATTGAGGAGATGGCCTCAAAAATTAAAGATGGTCAATTAACATCTGTTGAAGTGTGTGAAAAATATATTGAAAGAATAAATAAATTTGAAAAAAATGTTAAGGCATGGGCACATTTTGATAAAAAGATTTTATTAGAGAAAGCCGCAGATTCGGATGAACATAGAAGATCAGGCAAACCAGTTGGTTCATTGCATGGAATACCTGTTGCGTTAAAAGATATTATTGGCACTGTGGATATGCCTACCGAATGTGGAACAGTAATAAGAAAAGGTAAATCTTATTCACAAAATGCTGAAATAGTAGAACTCTTGCATTCAGCAGGGGCAATTATAATGGGTAAAACAACCACCTCTGAATTAGCTTATCTTGGACCTTCAAAAACAACTAATCCTCACGATTACTCTCGAACTCCTGGCGGCTCTTCAAGTGGGTCCGCAGCATCCGTTGCATCATTAATGACACCACTTTCAATCGGATCACAAACAGGAGGATCAGTTATTAGACCAGCTTCTTATTGTGGTGTAGTTGGATATAAACCAAGCTATGGCTTGATTTCAAGAAATGGAGTTCTAAGAACTTCTTACACTCTAGACCATATAGGTATGTTTGGAAGAACAGTTGAAGACGTAGCTTTGTTAGCAAAAGTTTTAATAAAAAAAGACCATCATGATCCTGCAACCATTTACTATTCAGCTGAAAATATTTTAGAAGAGACAAAAAAAGGTCCAGCGTATGAACCTAAGTTTATTTTTTATAAATCAGACTATTGGAAGATAATTGATAAGAAATCTAGAGAGTCTTTTGAGTATTTTATAAAGTCATTTAAAAATATTGAGGTATTTGACACTCCATCATATTTTAAAGATATTCACAAATATCATCAAATTATTCATGAAACAGATTTAGCGAATAACTTTTCTTTGTATTATAAAAAGTACAAAGCAAAGTTATCAAAATATATGCAAACTGCTATTGCTAAAGGCAATAAGCATTCAGCAAAAGAATATGCTGAGGCAATTGATTTCAAAAAAAGAAGTTTTGAGTCTTATCAAGAAGTTTTTGAGGATTATCATGGAGTATTGTCACCATCCAGTCCCGGAGTTGCATTAAAAGGTCTAAAGAGCACTGGAACAGCAGAATTTAATAAAGTCTGGTCTTATTTAGGAACCCCTTGTATTTCTCTTCCTTTGCTTGAAGGTGAAAATAATTTACCTTTAGGGGTGCAGCTAGTTGGTAATCGTTATGATGATAACAGATTTTTAGGGGTTGCTAATTGGTTAGAAAAGGAATGTAATAATTGAAATGCAAAAGTTCACAACATTTTTAGGGTCTTTGCTTGCAATAGCTTTTTTAGTTGGTCTTGCAACAACGTTAACTAGATCACCAATGATAGGTTTTTTTGATGTTTTGCCAGTATATATCCTGATGGGTATAGCAATTTTCATGATGGTTTATGAAGCTTTCTTTGATAAAAAATAGATAAAATAAAAAAAATTATTGAGACTAAAAATTAAAAATTTTTTTGCATTTTCTCTTTTATTTATTCAGCCTATTTTTATGGCATCTAATTTAGTGGTTGCACGAGGTGGTGTCGAATATGTTCCGCCAATTTCATTAGCATTTTGGAGATGGACACTAGTTTTTTTAATATTATTACCCTTTACTTACTTAACATTAAAAAAAAATTTTAAGATTATTAAAAAGGAATACAAAAAATTATTTTTTTTAGGCTCAATGGGATGTGGAGTATGTGGAGCTTTTCCATTTTTGGCAGGTGAAACCACAACTGTGACGAATATGGGAATTATTTATACATCTTCACCAGTATTCATAATTTTCATTTCATACTTTTTCTTTAATGAAAAAATAAATTCCATAAAAATAATTGGATTAATCGCATGCTTAATAGGAGTTTTTACAATCATTATAAAAGGAGATTTAAATTTACTAATTAATTTACAATTTACTATCGGTGATTTATGGATGTTGGCTGCTGCAATTGGATGGGCATTATATTCTATCTATTTATTTTACTGGAATTCAGAGTTAAAAATTTTTGAAAGATTTACTTTAATATCCTTTTTTGGAGCTTTTAGTCTATTACCATTCTATATTGGTGAGGAAATATTTTATAAACAAACGGTTTTTATACCTGAATTTTACTACTGGGTAATTTTTGCTGCTATCTCACCAGGAATAATAGCTTTTACACTTTATACTGTTGCTCAAAAAAAATTAGGTGCGTCTTTAACAGGATTTACTCTTTATGTTTTTACAGTTTATGGAGCAATTTATGGCTATTTTTTATTTGATGAACAATTTGAAAATTATCATTTAATTGGAACGATCCTGGTATTTTTTGGCATATACTTAGCAAAGAAAAAAAATGTTAAAAAAGTTTAGGAATAATTTGTTGATATTTTTTCAAATAATTATTTTTGTTTATTTTTTAATTCTGGTTTTTTTATATTTTTATCAGAGAAATTTATTATATCATCCGAATGAAAATAATTACTCTGGTGATCAAATATCAGTCCCTATTGAAAAAGTAAAAATTAATACAGGGGATAATATTGAATTATTGGGCTGGTACCATGAAAAAGACTTACAAAAATATAAAACAGTTTTATATTTTCATGGAAATGCTGGCTCTCTTGAAAATAGAATTCATAAATTAAACCATTTCCATAAAATGGATATTAATTTTTTAATAATTGCCTGGAGAGGGTTCAGTGGTAATAAAGGGAAACCATCTGAGAAAGGTCTTTATGAAGATGGAAGAAGTGGAATAAATTGGCTAGTAAAAAAAGGTGTCAAAGAGGAAAACATCGTTATTTATGGTGAGTCATTAGGAACTGGCGTTGCAACTCATTTGTCACAAAATAAAAATTTTGCTGGCGTTGTATTGGAAACTCCTTTTACTTCTATGATTGATGCAGCCAAAACATTTTATCCATACATACCTGTAAGTTTATTGTTGAAAGACAAATTCGACAATAAAAGCAAAATTAAAAATATAAAAGTTCCGATTTTAATAATGCATGGTGAGGCCGATCAAATAGTTCCATTTTTCATGGGAAAAAAAATGTATGAGAAAGCAAATGAGCCAAAATATTCTTATTTCACTAAACATGACGATCATATGATGGAGTACGATGAAAACCTTGTTAAAGCTCTTAAATCATTTTTAAAAAGTTTAAATTAAGCCACAATCTAAACAAACATACCTCAGAATTATAATTTATTAAAAGATAATGAAAAAATTATATCTTTTAATTATTGTAGTCTTTATCTTTATTACTAATGCATATTCGCTAGATGAGTTTTTTCAACCAGATGATTTGTTTCATATAGATCATATGGAATCTCATAATAAAGAGTTTAGCTTATATTTTAAAGGTAGAGAAAAATCTATTTTAGCTAGAGGTGAAAATAATAATTATATAAATGATTATCCAAAAGATCTTTATATTTTTAATCATTTAACAAAGTCTTCATCACCTTTAATTTCTTACGAATGGTTCCCTTCACAAGCTAAATATTTTTTACAAGAATATGATTTCCCAGTATTTCCAGATGATTTTGCATATTATTTACTAAAAGATGACAAAACTTTAGTAATGATTAGTGCCGTAAAAAGTTTAAATGCTAATTTTAAATATGACATCAGTAGTAAAAAACTAGAACTTTATCCTACCACTGGAAAATTTGACTTTATAATCTCTTCATTTTCTAAAGATTGTGGTCATTATAAATTTGATGATAATTATAAATGTAATATTTATAAACCTTTAATCTCTAGTAATTTAATTAATTAATTTGAGTAAAAGCCTCAGCAAATTTTTCTGCTTCAAATAACTGTAAGTCATCTTCTTTTTCACCTAAGCCTAGTGCAATAATCGGAATTTCGTATTTCTTCGCTAATGCTAACAAAATTCCTCCTTTAGCTGTGCCATCTAATTTTGTCATCACAATACCTGTTATTGGTATAATCTTATTAAATTCTTTGACTTGATTTAATACATTCTGTCCTGATGTTGCATCTAAAACTAAAATAACACTGTGAGGTGCGTCGGGATCTATTTTTTTTGTGACGTTAGCTATTTTTTTATATTCTTCCATTAAATTTTTTTTATTTTGAAGTCTTCCTGCAGTATCTATTAAAACCTGATTGTAATTGTTTTTAATAGCTTGATCTATTGCCTTAAAAGCAACAGAAGCTGGATCAGCGCCTTGGGATGACTTTATTATTTGAACATCTATTTTTTTTGCCCAATTTTCTAATTGTTCAATTGCAGCAGCTCGAAAAGTATCTGAAGCTGCAAATATAACTTTATTACCGTTAGCCTTCAATATTTTTCCTATTTTGCCAATAGTTGTTGTTTTACCTACCCCATTGACTCCAGAAACTAAAGTAGCACAAAGTTTTTCTTTTTTTTCAAAAAAAGAATTTTGCTCCAAAGGTTTCATTAAAGAAATTATATATTCTTTTAAAATAAAATTTATTTCTTTAGTTAAGTCTTTATTTGGATCAATTTTCTTTCTTGAAATTATTTCTTTTATTTCAGAGGCAGCCTCAACTCCTACATCTGATCGAATTAAAAATTCTTCAATTCTATTCAAATTTTCATCATTAATTTCTTTTTTTACAATTATTTCTTTAAGTCCAGATGTGAAAGCGGACGCACTTTTTTGAAATCCAATTTTAAATTTATCGAAAATACCCATTATAATTTTATGTTAATTTCTTTAATATCTGAAACAGGTCCTTTCATATGAATAGAATTATTTTTGTCTATTAAAATTGATAATTTGCCAGTTGAAAATTCAATATCAGTTTTATTTTCTGTAAGATTATTTACCTTACCAGCATATGCAGTAGCACATGCAGCAGTTCCACACGCTTTAGTAAGACCGGCTCCTCTTTCCCACACTTTCACTTTGATCAAATTTTTGTTGATAATTTGTGCAATTGTTACATTACATTTTTCAGGGAATAATTCATGATTTTCTATCTCTGGACCAATTGTTTCTATATTAAAATCATGAATATTTTTTACAAAAAAAACAATATGTGGGTTACCAACATTAATTGCTGTACCTCCTAAATACTCGTTATTATTTGAGTCAGTAATTTTCATATTTAAATTTTTTGTATCCATTTCTTTTGACAAAGGTATTTCATTCCATTGCAATCTTGCTTTACCAATTTCAGTTATAACCATTTTTTTATCTAATATTTGAGATCTTAATTTTCCAGAATTTGTATTTAAGATTATAGATTTATTATTTTTTTCTTTAGAAATTAAATCTGCTACGCATCTTGTTCCATTCCCACATGCTCCAGACTCTCCTCCATCTGAATTAAAAAATCTCAAACTTGCATCTGCAGAACTATCCGACTCAATAAATATTAGTTGATCACAGCCAATGAAATTTCTATTACAAATCTTAACGATCTGATCCTTTGTTAAATTGGTAATTTTTTGTCTATTATCAATAATTACAAAGTCATTTCCTAATCCATCCATTTTAAAAGCTTTGAAGTCCATATATAGTTATTTAACTTATTTATTGACTTTTTGAACCTCTATTATAGTTTGTGGCAGTTTCCGCAAAAACATTAAATTTGCGGTGTCTTTGGAAACAAAGAGATCGACACTAGTCAGCGAGGGTTCGCCCACTAGTGAGATTACTGCTGTGTGTAATAAATATGTTTGAAAATTTAACAAATAAATTTGAGGAAGTTTTCTCCTCTTTAAAAAAAGCTCCATCACTTGATGAAAATCAAGTTGATGAAGGGTTGAGAGGTATAAGACAAGCTTTACTAGAGGCTGATGTGTCTCTTGAGGTTGCTAAAGATTTTATTGATAAGGTTAAACCAAAAGCCTTAGGCCAAGAGATTATTAGATCAACATCTCCTGGAGATATGGTAGTGAAGATTGTTTATGATGAATTAGTTAATCTTTTGGGCGAAAAAAATAATGATGTAAATCTAAATGCTGTTCCACCAGTACCAATGATGTTAGTTGGGCTACAAGGATCTGGTAAAACTACCACAACTGCTAAACTTGCAAGATATTTAGAGAATACAAAAAAAAAGAAAGTAATGATGGTCAGCCTAGACATTTATAGACCAGCCGCTCAAGAGCAATTGAAATCTTTAGGTGAACAGAATAATATTTTAACTCTTCCAATAATTGAGGGTCAGCAACCTGGCGATATTTGTCAAAGAGCAATTAGCGCCGCAAATTTGAACGGTGCTGATATTGTCTTATTTGATACTGCCGGTAGAACACAAATAGATTTGCAGATGATGAGTGAAATTAAACAAATCGAAAATACTATTAAACCTGCAGAGACCTTTTTAGTTGCAGACTCACTTACAGGACAAGTAGCGGCATCAGTAGCAAAAGAGTTTAATAATACAGTTAATTTATCAGGAATTATATTAACAAGGGCAGATGGAGATGCCCGAGGTGGAGCTGCTGTAAGTATGAAATTTGTTTCACAGGTACCAATCAAATTTTTAGGTATTGGTGAAAAAATTGAAAATCTTGAAGTTTTTCACCCAGATAGAATCGCAAATAGAATTCTTGGAATGGGAGATATCGTTTCTCTTGTAGAAAAAGCAGCTCAAGATCTTGGAGAAGAAAATATTAAAAAAACAGAAGAAAATTTAAAAAAAGGACAATTCTCAATGCAAGACTATTTAACTCAGCTGAGACAAATGAAAAAGATGGGTGGTATTGAGGGCATCATGTCTTTCATGCCAGGTGTTTCAAAAGTAAAATCTCAAATGGATGCAGCTGGAATTGATGAGAGTATTATTACAAAAAACGAAGCCATAATTTTATCAATGACAAAAAAAGAAAGAGAGAACCCAAAAGTAATTGATGGTTCTAGAAAAAAAAGAATTGCTAATGGTTCAGGAACTGATCCAGCCACTATCAATAA
>CACGBI010000011.1 GCA_902571235.1 uncultured Pelagibacteraceae bacterium | reverse complement strand
TGATCATGTAAGAATGGATTTATTTTATGGTAGGCTTTCAAAAAAAGGTAAAGCTAAAATGGATATTTTCACAAGTGTTTTCCTTATTTTTTATTTAGTTTTATTATTTTTTGGATCAATAACAAGCTTGATTTATACAATAGAAACTAAGCAAAAATTATTCACAGCTTGGGCACCGTATGTTTGGCCAATAAAAGCTTTAATGCTGATAGGTATTTTATTGATGTTACTCCAAGCATTCTCAACTTTGTTTAAAGATATTGCAAAAGTTAAAGAGAGGAAAATTTAATAATGCTAGCACAATATCTAAGTTATGAATTCATAGCATTATTCATGTTCATAACAATGTTAGTGATGATGTTTACTGGACAACGAGTCTTTGGAGCTATTGGTTTTGTTGCAGCAGCTTCAGCTCTTTTAATTTGGGGTGAGGGCTCAATGGAAATGCCTTATACAGCTACATGGAAACTCTTCAAATGGTATCCAATGTTAACATTACCTTTGTTTATTTACATGGGCTTCATGATATCAGAGTCTGGAATTGCCAATGATCTCTACAAAATGTTTCATGTATTATTTGGAGGTTTAAAAGGAGGTTTAGCGATCGGAACAATGTTTATGATGGTAGCTATTTCAGCAATGAATGGCTTAAGTGTTGCGGGTATGGCAATTGGAGCAACTATAGCTTTACCTGAAATGTTAAAAAGAAATTACGATAAAAGAATGATTACTGGCGTTGTACAAGCTGGAAGTTCACTTGGTATTTTAATTCCACCAAGTGTTGTAATGGTTTTATATGGAATGATTGCGCGCCAACCTGTAAGCAAACTTTGGATGGCTGGAATTCTACCAGGTTTATTAATGGCCTCATTATTTTTAATTTACATTTACGTAAGATGTAAATTACAGCCAGAACTTGGTCCTCCTCTGAAAAAAGAAGAAAGAGAAGTGAGTACTCTGGAAAAAATAAGATTACTTAAAGCTGGGATAATTCCTTTTCTAATTTTTTTCTTCATGACAGGGTTATTTCTGATGGGAATTGCAAGTTTAGTTGAATGTTCAGCAGTTGGTGCATTCTTGGCAACTTTAGCAGCAATTTACAAAAGGAGATTCAATAAACAAGTTATAGAAAATACTCTTAAGAAGACCTTAGGGGTTTCATGTATGTTTATGTGGATCATCTTAGCGGCTTTGACTTTTGGAGCTGTATTTGATGGTTTAGGTGCAGGTCGTGCGATTGAAACTCTTTTTATTGAAAGATGGAACTTAACTCCATGGGGTGTGTTAATAATGATGCAACTTTCTTATATTTTAATGGGAATGTTTTTAGATGATACAGCAATGTTAGTAATTGTAGCACCATTGTATGTCCCCTTAATAATTTCATTAGGCTTTGATCCAATCTGGTATGGTGTTTTATATACTATTACTTGTCAGATAGCTTACATGACGCCTCCGTTTGGATATAATTTATTTTTGATGAGAGCAATGGCACCTAAAGAAATCACTTTACAAGATATTTACAGATCAATAATTCCTTTTGTGTTAATCATGGTACTCGGTTTAGCAATAGTTATGGCTTTTCCTGAAATCGCAACATACCTTCCTGAAAAATATTTAAGTAGATAATTCAACTTCAAGTTTAATTTATTTTTTTTTTAATTAAAACTTCTTAAAATTATTAAAATTATTAAAATTATTAAAATTATTAAGTTTAATAAGATTTTAATTTATAATAATATTTTTCTTATAATTTATAAAAACGAGAGGAGACCAAGTGAAAAAAGATAAGAAAATAATAACGAATAAAAGACGTTCGTTTATTAAAAAAGCAGGTTTACTAACGTTAGGTGCAGCAGGAGCGACTGCAGTTAAAGCTCCATATGCTTATTCTGCATCAAATCCAATTAAATGGAGATTACAGACTTACTCTGGAGCTCCGCTTGGTGCACACGTTATCAAACCTCAAATTGAGGCTTTTAACAAAGCAGCATATGGCGAAATGGAAATTGAGCTATATTATGCAGATCAACTTGTTCCGACTGACGAATTATTTAGAGCAATGCAGGCTGGAACTATTGATGCTGTTCAAAGTGATGATGCAACAATGGGTTCACCAGTAGACATTCAGGTTTTTGGTGGATACTTTCCATTTGCAACAAGATATAGCTTAGATGTTCCATCTTTATTTAAATATTATGGTTTAAATGAGATCTGGGATGAAGCTTATAGTGAAGTAAAAGGAGTTCAATGGTTAAGTACTAGCGCATGGGATCCTTGCCATTTATTCACTGTAAATAAAAAAATTACAAAACTATCTGACATGAAAGGTTTACGTGTGTTTGGTGTTCCAACCGCGGGTAAGTTTTTAGCAAGATATGGATTAATTCCAGTAATCGTGCCATGGGATGACGTTGAAGTAGCTATGCAAACTGGAGAATTAGATGGTGTTTGTTGGTGTGGATTTACAGAGGCCTACGAAGTAGGTTGGGCTGATATTTGTAAGTATGCATTAACTAACTCTGTAACAGGTGCATGGTTTGGATCATATTTTGCCAACCAAAAAAGTTGGGATAAGTTAAGTCCGAAACTTCAAGCTTTATACAGAATGTCAATTAATGACTCTCACTATTATAGACAAGTATGGTATTGGGGTGGTGAAGCTGACCTACGTGTTAATGGTAAGAAAATGGAACTAACAAGTCTTCCAGCTAATGAGTGGAGTCAAGTTGTTAAAGACTCTGAACAATTCTGGGATGAAACTTCTAAGATTAGTCCAAGAGCTAAAAAAGTTGTTGATGCATTTAAAAGGTATGCGGCAACAATGGAAAAAGCAGGATATCCTTACAGATAAAAATTTAGATTTAGGCGCCTTTATTTTTAAAGGCGCCTAGTTAAAATTAGGGTTTAGAAGTTAAACCACCATCAACAATTATTTCTGTTCCAGTAATATAACTCGCCTGATCACTTAATAAAAATACAGAAGCATTAGCTATATCTGCTGGTTTCCCAACTCTTCTTAAAGGAATAAATTTTTCTAAATTCCTTTTCGTTTTTGGATTTTTTTTCCATCTAATTTGCATACCTGTTTCAATTGGGCCAGGTAAAATAATATTTGATCTAATGTTTTTAGATGCAAACTGAATTGCAAAAGATTTAGACAATCTAATCATTGCAGCTTTAGATGCTCCATAAGCATCTTGAGGTTTATCATCGCCTGATAAAGCATCAATTGAAGAAATATGAACCATAGAACCAAATTTATTTTTTGTCATTAATGGAACAACAATTTTAGATAAATACATCATTGATTTTAAATTGATTTTAAAAACTTTATCCCAAATATCAGAATTAATATCAACAGCCGAAACATCTTTATTAAACCATAAAACTCCTGTGGTATTTATTAAATAATCAATTCTTTTTTGTTTTTTGTAAAAGCCATCAATACATGTTTTCATTTTTTTAAAATTTGTCACATCAACTTTCTTAAAATGACAATTCTTATTTTTTAATAAAAATTCTTTACTAGGACTTCTTAAGTCTAACATTAATACTTGAATATTATTTTCTGATAGTTTTTGTGAAACGTCTAAACCCATCCCACCACTTGCACCTGTTACAATAGCAGATTTTCCTTTAAAACTTAATTTCATTTTATTGTTCTTTTCTTAAATGAAAGCTCTTTGGAGCAGTAAGTTTTTCATATGCAATTTCAGATAATGAACAACCTTTGCCAGTTTCCTTAACTCCAGTCCAAGATAAAGCAGGATCTAAATAATCACATCTATTCATGAAAAATGTTCCCGTTTGAACTTGACTACCAATATTTTCAGCGATTTCTAAATCTTTAGTCCACACAGATGCTGTCAAACCATAAGGACTATCATTCATCAATTTAATAGCCTCATTTTCATCTTTAACTTTCATTATTCCCACACAAGGCCCAAAAGTTTCTTCAGTCATGAACCCCATATTATGATCAACATTAGTTAAAACTTGAGGAACCATATAATTTTTGTGTTCTTTAGGAAAATTAAATTTATTTTCATCAATTATTTTCTTGGCACCTTTTTTAATAGCATCTTCCATCTGTTTGTGAATGAAATTTGCTGCAGATAGTTTTACCACAGGACCTAAATTAGTTTCTTTTTCAAGAGGATTACCAAGTTTATAATTATAAGCTTTAGAGGCAAATAACTCTATGAAGTTATTATAAATTTTTTCATCAACATAGATTCTCTCAATTCCACAACAGGATTGACCAGAATTAAAAAAAGAACCATCTACAAGATTTTCGACTGTTTTTTCTAAATCACAATCATGCCTTGCGTATGCTGGATCTTTTCCTCCTAATTCTAATGCCATATCAATAAACTTAGTGTGTGTTGCCCTTTGTACATCATACCCTGCTTTCACAGATCCCGTAAAAGACACAAAATTAATTCTTTTATCGGATACAACTTTTAATCCATCTTCATGATTTAAATGTAGATAATTAAAAACATCTTTGGGCAATGTTTTTTTTGCTGACTCATAAAGTTGCTCAGCACATAAAGGTGTTTGTGCAGAATGTTTTAAAATAACAGAATTTCCAGCAGCCATTGCAGGTATAATTGAGTTCACAGCCACAAGATAAGGATAATTCCATGGAGCTATTACAAATACAATTCCTAGCGCTCTTCTTTTTATAAAACTTTTAAAATTATCATCTTTAGTAACATCAATATCAGCCAATTTTTTTTCTGCAATTGACAACATATAATCAGCTCTCTCCTTAAAACCATTTAATTCACCGGCAGCCTGAGAAATAGGTCTTCCGATTTGCCTGCTTAATTCTTCTCCAATAACATCACCTCTTGATAAAAAATCATCAACAAAATTTTTAAGGAATTTAACTCGCTCATTTACGTTTAAATTTACCCAATCTTTTTGAGCTTTCATTGAACTATCTATTGTGTGTTCAATCTTGTTTGAGTGATATTCTCTTTCTACGTAAATTGTATTATCAATTGGTGTAATAGTTTTTTGCATAATATTTTAGTTAAAAATTTCTTTATAAAGTGATATACAGCATCTAATTTCATAAAACACTATAATATTATTATGCAAAAATATAACTGGAATTATCCTACTACCATGTGGGTAGGTGAAAATAGAATAAATGATATTGCTCAAGCATGTAAAAATTTAAACATTTCAAAACCATTATTAGTTACTGATAATGGTTTAGCTAAAACAGAAATTGTAAAGAAAACACTTTCAATTTTAAAAGATAATAGTATTTCAGCAGAATTATATTCTAATGTTGTTGGTAACCCAACCGGAACTAATGTAAATGAGGGAGTTGAGAGTTACCATAAAAATAATTGTAATGGAGTAATTGCATTTGGTGGCGGTAGTGGTCTTGATGTTGGAAAGGCAGTTGCCTTTATGTCTGGTCAAACATTACCTATTTGGGATTTTGAAGATGTTGGAGATAACTGGACTAAAGCTAATTCAAATAAAATAGCGCCAATTATAGCAGTTCCAACAACTGCAGGAACAGGCTCTGAAACTGGAAGAGCCTCAGTAATTTTGAATGAAGAAACAGGAGTAAAAAATATTATCTTTCATCCAAAATTTTTACCTTCAATAGTAATTCTAGATCCAGTTTTGACTATTGGTTTGCCTTCAAAAATCACAGCTGCAACTGGGATGGATGCTCTCGCACATAATCTTGAAGCATTTTGTGCACCTGGATATCATCCAATGGCTGATGGAATTGCCTTAGAAGGAATGAGATTAATAAATGAATGGTTGCTCGAAGCTGTAAATAATGGATCAAATTTAGAGGCAAGAATGAATATGTTAACTGCTGCAAGCATGGGTTCTACAGCATTTCAAAAAGGTCTGGGTGCAATACATTCACTAAGCCATCCAGTAAATGCTTTAAATAATATTCATCATGGATTATCCAATGCTATCTTTATGCCTTATGTATTAACTTTTAACAGAGATGTAATTGAAGAAAAGGTGGTTAAAATTTGTGACTACTTAGAATTAAAAGATAAATCATTTGACGGATTTGTAAGTTGGGTTTTAGATCTTAGAAAAAAATTAGATATGCCACACAAATTATCAGATATAATTGATGAAAATGACTTACAACTTGATCGATTATCAAAAATGGCATTAGCAGACCCATCAACAGGAGGAAATCCAAAAAAATTGTCAGAAGCTGATATGAAAATTATGTATCAACATAGCATGACTGGAACTCTTTTTTAATGAATGCATAATTTAAATATATTAATTGTTGAAGGAAATAATCCTAAAGATTCAGAAGTATTTATTAAGGCCGCAAAGGCCTCTTGTTCAGAAAATTTAAAAAATATAGTTTTAAAGTTAGAACCACGATCGAATATTAAAATTATTAATCCAGCAAATGACAATGAAACTAAAGAAGCGCTGAAAAACATGAATCAATATAATGGAATTATTTTTACTGGTGGAGCCATGCGATTAAACGATATGACTGATGAGATTAAAAAACATATTAATTTTGCTATTGATTGTTTTAAATATAACAACAAGATCCTCGCAATCTGTTGGGGTTTACAAGTTTGTTCGACTGCAGCAGGTGGTAAGGTTGCACCTGGTAAAAATGGTGCTCACATAGGTATAGCAACTGATGTTGAAATTAATGAAAATGGAAAAAAAAATCCTATTTACAAAAATAAAAAACCTAAATTTAATACTCCAGCTTTTAATTTTGACGAAGTGGTTGAATTACCAAAAGGAGCAACTCTTTTAGCTAGTGATAAAGTCAATAATAACATGGGTGTATATTTTAAATCAGGTAATTCTGAAATTTGGGGCTTACAATATCATCCTGATTATGAATACTGGCAGATGATAAATTTATCCAATGCAAGAATAGGCAGAATGATTGCTAATAATTATTTTAAGGATGAAGAAACATTTAAAAAACATATTGATTTCATTAAATCTGAGGAAAAAAATTTAGATTTCATTAATAAAACTCATGAAATTAGAAATTGGTTAGATATAATAATTAATTAATTAAAATTTTTAAAACTTTAAGAATTTATGTGTGGCAGATATGTTGTAACTAGTCCTGTTTCTAAAACAGATAAGTTAGTTAAATCAGCTATTCAGGTTGAAGATAATGAAAATTATAATGCTCACCCTTACCAAAAACTTCCAGTAATAAAGAAATATAAAAATGGTAATACTTTAGAAAACTTAAAATGGGGTTTAGTCCCTGGCTGGGCAAAAGATAAAGATTTTAAAGCATTAATTAATGCAAGACTTGAAACAATAGACGAAAAGATATCATTTAAAAAATTAATTAAGGATTTCAGATGTGTTGCAGTTGCAGATGGATTTTATGAATGGAAAAGAGATGAAAAAGAAAAAATTCCTCATTATTTTTTAAGAGTTGATAAAAAACCAATTTTTTTCGCAGCCATTTATGAAAAAGATCAATTTTGTTTAATAACTGAAGAAGCATCAGAAAATATTAAAGATGTTCATCACAGACAACCTGTAATTCTCAATCAAACTGATGTAAATCGATATTTAAATTTAGAATTATCAGGTTCAAATTTTTTGAAAGAGTGTAAAAAACCAAATCTTGTTTTTTATGAAATTTCAAAAGATGTAAATAAACCAACTAATAATACCGCATCATTGATACAACCAATAAATAATTGAGAAATTATTTTTTTTTAAATCTTTTAAATTTAAAGTTTTTAGGTCTTTTTCTATTCTTAAATTTCTTTTTACCCTTAAATGAAAATACTTTTTTAATTTCTTTATTACTTTCATCAGATTTTTTATCAAAATATTTTGGATTATTAGTGTAGCCAAAAGTTTTTTTCTTTTCCTTAAATCTTCTTTTATTTTCTTTATTGTTTTTTGAAAATTTCTTTTTACCTTTAAATTTTGATAAAAGATTTTTTTCTCCTTTTAAGAAATTTTTCTTTCTAAATGAACGTTTATCTTTTCTTTTTTCTTTAAATTTTTTCTTAATTTGCTGATGAGAAGATTTGTAATTTGGATTAATTAATTTACTAATTGAATTCCACATTGATCGGTCACTAGGAGTTAAAAATGTTAAAGCTGAACCATCTTTGCCAGCTCTACCTGTTCTTCCAATTCTATGAATATAATCCTCTGGAACTTGTGGAAGATCGAAGTTAATAACATGTTTTATAACTGGGATATCTAATCCACGTGCCGCAACATCTGTTGCAACTAATATTCTACTATGACCATTTCTAAAGCCATTGATTACTCTATCTCTTTTACTTTGTCTTAGATTTCCATGAATAGCGTCTGCTTTATGACCATCAAATTTCAACTTTTTAACAATTTTATCAGCACCATGTTTTGTCTTAACAAAAACTAAAATTGAACCTGTCCTTTCAACTAATTGATTAATTAACTCATGGTATTTTTTATCTTGTGTAATCTCAAAAGTTTCTTGTTTAATCTTTTCAATTGGAGTTGATAATGAACCAACTGAAATCCTTTCAGGATTTTTTAAATATTTTTGAGATATTTTTAAAATATTATCAGGTAAAGTTGCAGAAAATAATAATGTTTGATGGTCTTTTGGAACAAATCTTAAAATTTGTTCTATTTGAGGAGTGAAACCCATATCCAACATTCGATCTGTTTCATCTAACACTAAGTAATTTACTTTGGATAATTCTAAACTTTTTCTTTTTAAATGATCATTAATTCGTCCTGGGGTTCCAACAATTATTCTTGCTCTTTTATTTAATTTTCTTAATTGTTTTTGCATACTCTCCCCACCTATCAAAAGAGCATTACCAATTCCAATTTCTCTCACATTTAATTTTAGAACAGTTGCCATTACCTGAGTAGCAAGTTCACGCGTTGGACAAATAATTAAAGCCATTGCATGTTTATCTTTTATCAATTTATTGAGCATAGGAATGGTAAATGCCAAAGTCTTACCAGTTCCAGTTTGTGCTGTTCCTAAGATATCATTACCTAATAAACTTACTGGTATACTTTCTTTTTGGATAGGAGTGGGGTTTTTAAAATCAGCTAATTCAATTGATTTTTTTAGTTTATTTTCTATTTGTAAATCTGAAAAGTTCATTATGTGAGGATAAATAGAATTAGTTTATTAATAGTATGTGGATGAATATATCTTTTTATGACAATAGCAAGAATACTTAAAATTTCTTATTTATATAAATATTAGATTTCTGTTATTTTTTTGAATTCTTCACCAAAACCATCCAAACTGAAATTAACATTAATTTTTTGTCCATTTCCACCCACATATTCTAGATTTAGTTCTTTTGCTTTTTTAAATCGATCTAAAGTTTCTTTTTTAACCATCATTGAAGTAATACAACCAATTTTCCGGCAAATATTAAAGCCAAACCCTTTATCACTAATAAATTTACCATCGAAACCAATTCTCACACCAGATGGAATTTGCGTTCCAAGAGGGCTAATTAAAACAAATCTAACATTTTTAGAAGGCAGTTTTGTTTGCATAATGATTGTGATGAGCTTTTTTTTCATCTCTTGATCAATAAAAATGCTTCTTTCAAGAGCACATTCTTTTTCGTTTTCTTTAGACTTGGAAGAGCAATTTATAATCCATTTTCCTTCATAAATTTTCGAATTGTTTTCCTCTGCAAACAAATTTTGATTAGATAAAAAAACAACAAATAAAACTATAAATTTAAAAATTTTCACAGTCTAATAGGTAGATTAAATATCTAATAATTCAACCACAATCTAGTTTATTGTAATCTAATTAAATAATTTATTATTAATTAAATTTTATATAAATTTTAATTTTTTTGATATATAAGAGTATATGCCAATTAAATCAGCACAAACATTAGTCCAAGAAGCATATTCAGAAATTAAAACAATTAATGCAAATCAAGCATTAAAACTTTTTAAAGAAAATAAATGTAATTTAATTGATATTAGAGATGTCAGAGAATTAGAAAAAGAAGGCAGAGTTGAAAATTCAGTTCATATTCCAAGGGGAATGTTGGAATTTTGGATAGATCCCAATAGTCAATATTTTAAAGAAGGAAAATTAGATTTTAAAAAAGAAATGGTTTTATTTTGTGCTGCAGGTGCAAGATCAGCTTTAGCAGCAAAATCTTTGCAGGATATGGGTTTTGAAAAAGTATCCCATATCGAAGGAGGTTTTAGCTCGATAAAACAAAGTGACTTCAAAATTGTTTAATTAATATTTATGCTAACTTATATTTTGCCATTTATATTCTTAATTTTAATTGTGGTGTTTATACATGAATATGGTCATTATTATTTTGCAAAAAGATATGGTGTGGGAGTTACTGATTTTTCAATTGGTTTTGGTAAAGAAATATTTGGTTGGAATGATAAATCAGGCACTAGATGGAAGATTTGCTGGATACCCCTTGGCGGATATGTAAAGTTTTTTGGTGATAGAAATGTATATTCACAAGCGGATCATGAAGAAATTTTAAATAGATATAATAAAGAGGAGCAAAAAAAATTATTTACATTAAAACCTTTATATCAAAGAGCTTTAATTGTTTTTGGTGGCCCATTTGCCAATTTTTTATTGGCGTTATTTATTTTTTCTTCAATTTATATGTTTATTGGAAAAGATTTTACTCCAGCAGTGATAAACGAAGTTCAAAAAGATAGCCCTGCAATGATTGGCGGCATTAAAAAAGGCGACGTTATCTTAGAAATTGATGATAATAAGGTTCATAGCATCATGGATGTTTCCAAATATATTATGATGTCTACTGATGATTTAATTAATTTTAAGGTAAAGCGTTCTTATGACGAAATTTTATTAAGAATAAAACCTAATATGGTTAAAGGTGAAGATAATTTAGGAAATAAAATTAATAAAAGAATGGTTGGTATTAAACTGGGTGCATATAATGATAAAATAAATCATATTAAACTTGGCCCAGCTCAATCATTATTGCATGCCTTTAATGAGGTATATTATGTAAGTATCTCGTCCCTAAAATACATCGGTGGAATGATAGTTGGTAAAGCTGATACTTCACAATTAGGTGGACCAATAAGGATAGCTAAAATTTCAGGACAAGTTGCTGATATTGGTTTTTTAGCTTTTATTAGCATGATGGCTTATATTTCTATAAGTCTTGGTTTGGTAAATTTATTTCCTATACCAATGTTAGATGGTGGACATTTGATGTTTTATGCCTTTGAAAAAGTTTTAGGTCGGCCTTTGTCTCAAAAAACTCAAGAAGGTTTTTTTCGAATCGGTATGTTTTTATTGATATCTTTGATGTTTTTTACAACTTTTAATGATCTAAAAGACCTTGGTTTATTTAAATAAAATAAACTAGTAAATCTAAAAAAACTCAATAAAATCAATGTTTATTTAATAATATACAACATATTGTATATATATAAATTTGAAATACTAAAAAAAAGATTGATTTTGCTTAGTTTTTTTGAAACATAGAAATTAACCAATAAAACCGGAGCTAAAATGAACAAAAAACAGTTAATAGTAAAGCTTTCAGGCGCTTTGAACTTAAGCAAAGCTGATGCTGAAAGAACTTTTGATACAATTACCAACACTATTTTAGATGCTTTAAAAGGTGATGATTCAGTAAAAATTGCTGGATTTGGCACTTATAAAGTAGCTAAGAGAAAAGCTAGAGTTGGAAGAAATCCTAGAACGGGTGAGCAAATTCAAATTGCAGCATCACAAAAGGTAAAATTCTTACCTGCAAAAGCTTTAAAAGAAGTATTCAATAGATAACACTTTTTTAAACAGCCTTAATGTTTGTAAAATAAGCATTGAGGCTGTTTCTATATGCAAATTATGCATACCCATTTTTCCTAATCAGCGTTAGTTTTTAAAATTCATCAATTTATAAAACCTCTCATTAAATGGGAGGTCTTATGACTAAAATATTAAAAAAAATAAGTGCACCACTTATAAGTTTAATTTTTTTATTAAATATGAGTAGTGCAGGAATGGCGGATACTACAGTGTCTGCAGAAGTGGGTTTTATATTTAATACCTTGTTATTTCTAATTTGTGGTTTCTTGGTGATGTTTATGGCAGCTGGGTTTGCAATGTTAGAATCAGGAATGGTTACGTCAAAAAGTGTATCCGTTATCTGTGCAAAAAATATAGGTTTATTTTCAATTGCAGGAATTATGTTCTGGATGGTAGGATATAACTTAGCTTATGGTATTCCAGAGGGCGGATATATTGGTAAATTCATACCATGGTCTGATGCAAGTGCAGTAGATACAGGTTATTCGGATGGTTCGGATTGGTATTTCCAAATGGTATTCTGTGCAACTACAGTTTCCATTGTATCTGGAACAATGGCAGAAAGAATAAAGTTATGGCCATTCTTCGTATTCGCTGCAATTCTTTCAGGAATTATTTATCCAATCGTAATGGGTTGGCAGTGGGGTGGAGGCTGGTTAGCAGAATTAGGTTTTTCTGATTTTGCCGGTTCGACTTTAGTACACTCAACTGGAGGTGCAGCTGCTTTAGCTGGTGCAATAATAATTGGTCCAAGACTTGGAAGATTTACAAAGTCTGGTGCTCCAGCTCCACTTAAACCATTTGCTGCTTCATCAATACCATTAGTTACAATTGGAGTATTTATTTTATGGTTAGGTTGGTTTGGTTTCAACGGTGGTTCACAATTAGCTATGGGAACTGCTGATGATGCAATTGCTGTATCAACTATCTTTATAAATACATTTTTAGCTGGTGCTGGCGGTGTAATGGGTGCTGCTGTAATTACAAGATTACATTTTGGTAAAACAGATGTAATCCAAATGTTGAATGGTTGTATTGGTGGATTAGTTGCAGTTACTGCTGAGCCATTAGCTCCATCACCTTTTGCAGCTATTTTAATTGGTGCAGTTGGTGGTTTAATAGTTGTCTATGGAACTAAACTATTATTCTCATTAAAAATTGATGATGTAGTAGGTGCTATACCAGCACACTTGTTTGCTGGTATTTGGGGTACATTAATAGTGCCAGCAACTAATGCAGATGCATCTTTTAGTAATCAGTTAATTGGTGTCATAGCAGTTAATGCATTTGTTTTCATCGTAGCTTACATAGTGTTTAGTGCAATTAAAGCAACGATTGGCCTAAGGCTAAGTAAAGAAGGTGAAACTAAAGGTACCGATGTTACTGAGACAGGTGTAATTGCATACGCAATAAGAGATTAAAAAATTAACTTTCTCTCTTTAGTTAATAATGAAAAGGGCCCTTCGGGGCCTTTTTTTATTTAGTGTAAAGATTAATGATTAATCTTATTTTCTTCCCACAATTCTTTGTAATTAATAAATGGTGCTAATCCGTAGCTTGAATTAATATTTGTTAAATGAAGAGAAAGACTTTTAAGAGGAGAAATGCAAATCTCCTTTTGATAGATTTCATTTAGATATTTTTCAAAAGGATCATGTCTATTTTCACAGTTTTTTTTAAAATTATCCCAGTATTTATTAATTAATGTTTTAGAAGTTAAAAAGGTACATAAAGTTTTATCTATTGTTCTCCAGTGACGTTTACTACCTATTAAAACATTTGTTTTTTCATTACCCATATATAGATAAGGGTAGTCTGAAGGGCACATAAAAATATCTTTATCTAATTGAGAAGATATTCTTTGGTAAGAGGAAATCATTTCTTCTAACATTGTTTCAAAATGTAAATAATCATCTTCAACAAAAAAAACTAAATCTTCCCCAAGCTCTTTTCCAATTTCAAAAGAATTTAATAAACTTGCAAGATTTGAAAACGTTTCTGCTGATTTTTGTTTTAAGATTACAGATTTATATTTATCATGATCTAATGAAATTATTTCCGAACTTTTTTCTTGTTCAGATATTTTTTTGATTTTTTCAAGGTTTTCATTATTTGAATGATCATCTAAGATAATTAATTTAATATTTATTTCAGGTAATTTTTGTCTTAAAAATTTAATTGATTTTATTAAAGAATTTAATGATCTGGTTGCATATTCTATTTTTGGATATTCAAATAATCTTTTCTTGTTTTGGTCCCATATCTCAACAGAAGTATTTGTTCTGAAAACAATTAATAATGATTTAATTTTTCTTGTAATTTTTACTTCACCAAGTGGTAAAATAATTGAGCTATCATTAAAATTTGATAGATCTTCATTTAATTCCTTTTTTAACGTCGGTGAAATAAAATTATTTTGATCAATAATTTCATAACCCAAAATTTTAGCTAATCTTATAAAAAGTTTTTTCATTTTTTTATTTACTTAATTTTTTGACTCATCTATTGCATATTCTAATCGATCTTGTCCCCAAAAAAGTTTGTTGTTAACTAAAAAGGTTGGAGCTCCAAAGACATCTAAGTTAAATGCTTCGCCAGTTAAATCTTTAAGCTTATCTTTAATTCTTTGCTCTTTTATCTCTTTTTTAAAGAAAGCATGATCAATTTCACAATCAGTTAAAATTTTTTGTATGTTTTTTTCAGTTGAAATATCCAAGTTATCTTTCCAGTAAGCATCAAAACATAAATCAATAAATGTACTTTTTTTATTATCATCAATAATTAAAAATCCTCTCATTAAATATAAAGAATTAATTGGAAACTTTTCATTCCATTTAAATGAAATTTTATTTTTTTTTGCAATTAAATTACAATCTTCTTTCATATTTTTCATTTTTCTTTCATTAAAAGCAGGTGGTGTAACTTCAGCTAAATTATGTAACCCACCTAGTAGAATAGCCTTATAATTAAAAATATTTCTTAAATTTAAATTGATTATTTTTTTATGAGCTAAATATGAATAGGGACTTATAAAATCAAAGTAAAAATCTATTGACCTAGTCATATAAATTTAGACTTTTTGCATAAAAAATTCTAATAATCCAATATATGAATATACCTAACGGGCCAATTAAATATGTTATTATAAGAGGGAACGCTAACAAAATTTTGTTAACCAAAAGCTTCTGAGCATCTTTAAGTATCCAGCCACCAATAAATAAATTAATTGATACGAAATGAATCCAAAACATTAATAGATAATAATCATCTCTAAATAACTCAGATATATAACTTATGCCCAAGTAAAGAGTAAAATTATTATTAAAATCAAATGATCCTAAATAAGCTTTGTATAAAACAAATACATAGGCTCCACTTAATAAAAAAATAGGCAATATTGATGTAGCAAGATATCTACAAAGATGAGATTGGGGGAAAAATATGATTAATAACCAAAATGGCAACACTCCAAGATTTACCCACATGTAAAGCATTTCAGTTGTAAAGTAGCTATAAATTTGTTCGATCATTCGTAAATATATTATATTAAATCTTATTATGATTCCTATAAGAAACAGAAAAAAAACATTAAAAGTGACCGTTGAAGAAATGAGGAATTTCGCATTTGCCTATGTTGAAAAATATGCACCTTCAAAACAGCAGCTAAAAACCTATCTTTTAAAAAAATATTTAAAGACTTCAGTTCCAAATGTTAAAAAACAAGATGTCACAAACTTAATTGATATTGTTTTATCTGATTTAGAAAAAAACAAATTTATAAATGATAAATTTTACTCAGAAAGTAAAGCAAAAAGCATGATTCAAAGAGGAAGTTCAATAAATAAAATTAGAAATTATTTATTAGGCAAAGGAATCAATAATGAATTTATTAAAGAAACAGTTGAAAAGATTAATGATGAAAACTCTGATCAGGATTTTTTTTCTGCAATCAAATTATGTAAAAAGAGAAGAATTGGTCCCGCAAGAACTGAAGACAACCGACCATTATTTTATAAAAAAGATATCTCATTATTGGCTAGAAACGGTTTTGATTTTGAAACTTCAAAAAAAGTTATGGATATTGAAAAAAATGACTATTTAAAGATAGTAAATTTACTTTGATTTTTTCTTTCCATCTTTAACTAAATTATCAATTTTATTTTTTATGTAGTTTTTAACAAAAACAAATAACAGTAATCCAAAAATAGATACTGATACAATTATAATCAATATTATTCTAAGTTGTTCATCCATTAAACAAGTCTACTACTTTTTAAAATTATACTTGGGTTTTTGAAGTCTTTTTTACCATATAAAATTTCATTATTTTGGAAATCTGTTACAGAGCCACCTGAATGTTTTAAAATTGCATGTCCTGCTGCAATATCCCATTCGCATGCTCTTGGTTCAGCAACATATCCGTCATATTCTCCAGTCGCAATTACACAAAATTTAAGTGAACTTTTCATCCTAGTAAATTCTTTAACATTTAATTCATCAAAAATTTTTTGAATTTCTGGTTTAATTTTTTTTGAGTATGAAACGAATTTAATTTTATCTTTATCAAAATTTCTAGATCCATCTATCTTAATTTCTTTTCCATCTGTAAATTCATACGCATTACCTATGCCGTAAGAGTAAAACATTCTTTTTTTTGCTGGAGCATAAATTAGTCCTGCTACTGGTTGTTTATTCAAAATTAAACCTGCATTAATTGTAAATTCATCAAGATTATTTATATAATCATATGTTCCATCAATTGGATCAATAAGCCAAAAATTTTTAAGGTCTTTGATCAACTTATTATCAGATGTTTCTTCTGAAATAATTGGAATTGAAGGAGTTAATTTCTTTATTTTTTCACTGACAATTTTGTTTACTTCTAAATCACCATTACTTACAGGTGTGTTGTCAGATTTTATTTTCTTTGTAAGACCGGCTTTTCTAAGATTAATTGAAATTGTGCCTGCATTCAAAAATGTATCAATCAAATCTCTTATAAGTTTTTCAATATTAATTTCTGTCATCTATTTTTTTCAGTTCTATGTAATTTGAGTTAATTACCTTTTTTCCAACATTTTGAAAATTAACTGTTACTTTTTCTTTAATTATTGATTGGACTTGTCCAACCCCCCATTCTTGAGCTAAAGGATTGATTACTTTGTCACCTGGTTCAAAATCTAATATCATTTATTTAACTTATATTAGAAATAAGTATAAATACCAGTTAATGAACGATGATTTAAACTCAATAGGTCTCAAAAAAAAACCATCTGATACAACTGTTGTTGTGGCTATGTCTGGAGGCGTCGATTCCTCGACTGTTGCAGGCATGATGAAAAAAGAAGGTTATAATGTAATAGGAATAACTCTAAAACTTTATGATGATGGTAAAGAAGTTGCATCATCCAAACAATGTTGCTCAGGTCAAGATATTATGGATGCAAAAAGAGTAGCTCAGAAATTAAATATTGAACATAAAATTTTATACTATCAAAGTAAATTTAAACATGGTGTGATCGATAACTTTGTAGAAAGTTATTTGAAGGGCGAAACTCCTATACCATGCGTTCAATGTAATCAAACTGTAAAATTTAGAGATTTGTTTGAAGTTTCAAAAGAATTAAAAGCCGATGCATTAATCACTGGCCACTATGTAAAAAGTATTACTTACGGTTCAGAAACAAATATGTATCGTGCAATTGATGAAAATAGAGACCAAAGTTACTTTTTATTTAATACAACAAGAGAGCAATTAAACTATTTAAGATTTCCACTTGGAGGAATGCTTAAAGATGAAACAAGATCTATCGCAAAAAAATTAGAGCTTAATGTAGCTGAGAAACCAGATAGTCAAGATATATGCTTTGTGCCTAATGGTGATTATTCATCTGTTATAAGAAAGTTTCGACCTGACTCTTTTAAAAAAGGAAATATTAAAAATTTAAATGGAAAAGTTATCGGTGTTCACGATGGTATTATAAATTTTACTATTGGTCAGAGAAAAGGAATTAAGGTTTCAGACGTAGAACCACTTTATGTTTTAAAAATTAATTCTGATAAAAACGAAATTATTGTTGGACCAAGAGAAAATCTTGGAAAGAAAAATATAAATATTAATAATCTTAATTTACTAGTAAGTGAAGAACAATTATCAAATGATATTTTAGTCAAAGTAAGATCTACTGGAAAATTATTAGAAGCTAAAGTAAACTTAAAAGAAAAGAATTTTGCTGAAGTTATTTTAAAAGATTTTGAAGATGGAATTTCTCCTGGCCAAGCTTGTGTTTTTTATAATGAAGACAACTTTGGTTTAAAAGTTTTAGGTGGTGGATGGATTATATGATAGATATAGATAAATTTTTACAAATTAAATTAACTATATGAATGAGATTATAGATAAACAAAATCTTGAGAACTTTTTTTTAAATTCTAACATTGAAATAAATTTCGGCAATTTTTTTATTGCACTTCTTTTATCGCTTTTACTTTCACTTATAGTCAAGATAACTTATTTAAAAGTTGGTAGAGCATTAAATGATAAAGACTATTTTTCTGATACATTTATTCCACTAGCTATTATTACAACATTAGTAATTACTGTGGTAAAATTTTCATTAGCGTTGTCACTTGGACTAGTTGGTGCTTTATCAATTGTAAGGTTTAGAGCTGCAATTAAAGAACCAGAAGAATTAGTATATTTATTTTTTGTAATAGCTATTGGTCTAGCAAATGGAGCTAATCAATTTTTACTTTCAATAATATCCACTTTAATAATTGTATTTTTCTTAATAATTAGAAATATTTTTAAAGATAATAAAAATAAAGACGGTAATTTTGGATCAGATACAAATATAATTTCCATTAATATTTCTAAAGATGCAAAAAATATTGATACAATTATAGAGGAATTAAAAAATAACTTTAAATATTTAAAATTAAAATCAGCAAATTTTGATAAAACTCAACATAATTATATTTTTTGGTACGAAATTGATGAGGATAAAAAGATGGCATTACTAAAAGAAATCCCAAAATACTGTGATGAAAATATAAATATATCTATATATTCAAAGTCAGGTGCATTTGAGTGATTTAGATAAAATCTAAAAGTGATAATTAAACCAAAAAAAAATTATTTTCCAATTATTCAATTGTTAAAAAAATTGATTTCAAGGATTATTTTTTTTCTTGGATCCATAACATTAATATTGTTTTTATTAACAATTATCTACTATTTCAATAGTGGGATGTATCATAGTTACAAACCGTTAGCATTATTTAAAAAAATAGATAATGTAATTTTAGATAAACATTTAGGTTTTAGTTTTTTTAAATTAAATGATTATTTAAAAAATGAGATTAAATCTTTAAAATTTATAATTTTTGGCAATAAATTAGAGAATGTAATAATTAATATTGATCAAAAAAATTTATATAATTTAGAATTACAAAGAAAAAATAAACTTGAGGGTTTAAATCAGGATGTTGAAACTTATTCTAGAGCATCAATAAATTTTCGTAACAATAATTACAATATTAAATTAAGAGTAAAAGGTGATAGAGCATTACATTTTTACAGAAATGATCAAACATCTTATAAGATTGATCTAAGAGGGGAAGATAGAATTTGGGGATTAGAGGAATTTTCTGTTCAAAAACCTATTACTAGAAATTATATTTATGAATTTATATTTCATAAATTTTTAGAATTTAATAATCTTATCTCACTTAAATATTTTTTTATTAATTTATTAATTAATGATACCGATCAAGGTATTTACGCCGTTGAAGAGGGTTTTTCTAAAGAATTAGTAGAAAGAAATAAAAAAAGAAATGGCCCAATATTTGGCTTAGAAGAGACTAAAGGTGAAATATATCCAAATATTGAACACGATTTATATTCAAAAGAATATTGGTCATCTAATTTTCCAGATTTAACAAATAGTGCATTATCAAAACTAGAGGAAATAAAACAAAAAAATTCTGATTTTAGTAAACATTTTGACCTGAATAAGTGGGCTTTATATTTTGCAATAATTGATTTAACTCAAAATTATCATGGGTCAATCCCAAAAAGTGTAAAATTATATTACAATCCAGTAACAGCATATTTTGAACCAATAGGTTTCGATGGTCATTATAATTCAAATTTATTTAATGATTTTATTTTATTAGATTTATTTGACGAAGATAATACAAACTGCAATTATATTTGTAGTGAAAAAGAGTGGTTTTTGAAATTTTTAAACAATGATCAATTTCTAAATTCTTACAAAAACTTCCTAAAAAAAATTTCAAATAGTAATTTCATAGATAAATTTATTGAAGAAAATTCATCTGAAATTATTTTTTACAATGATCAATTTTTAAGTGAAACATCTAAATATGATAAAATTTTTCGTAAAGGAATAGGACCTTACATTTATGACCAAAATTATTTAAGAAACCGAGCTAATTATATTCAGTCAAGATTAAACGATTTAAATAGATATGATGTTAAAAATCAAATATCAAATATTGATGATTTAAATTCAAAAAATATTTTACAACTTAACAAAATTAAAAAAATAAATGAATTCTATTATTTAACAGAGAATTTGGATATTAATTCAAATTTTTATTTACCTAAAGACGAAACTCTTAAAATTAAAAATGGTATTAAAATAAATTTTAAAGATGATTTTATAATTCAATCAAATGGATCAATTTTTTTTGAAGGTACAAAAGATAATCCAATAATAGTTTCAAGTGAAAATAAAGTAGGATCACTTATACTTAGTAATGGTAACTATAAACTTAAAAATGTGATTTTTAATAATTTATCTTATCCAAAAGTGAAAGATAAGATTTTGCATTCTGGTATCAATCTTATAAATTCAGAAAATCAAATTGAAAATGTTAAAATTTTTTCCTCAAATAGTGAAGACTCAATAAATATTATATCTTCAAAAAGTATTATAAATAATTTAGAAATTTCAAATAGTTTTGCTGATGGCATTGATATAGATTTTGGAACTGTAAATTTTGATGGAATATTTTGTAAAAATATTAATAACGATTGCTTAGATGTATCATCAGCAAACGTAGAAGGAATGAATTTAAAGGGATTTTCAATTAAAGATAAGGGTTTAAGTTTTGGAGAAAGTTCAATTGGAACTATTAGAAAAGTAGATTTTAAAAATTCAAAATTAGGCATAGCAGTTAAAGATGGATCAAATTTAAAAATATCTGAGTATATTTTACAGGATAACGAATTAGATGTAGCTATTTTTAATAAAAAAAAAGAGTATGAAAGTGCTAAATTAGAAATAAAAGATTCAATTGGAAAAAAACCTTTTAGTTATTTGGTTGGAAAAAATAATTTTATAGTAAAAAATAATATTTCTTTAACAGATTATGTAGATAACAAAATTATTAACGAATTCCTTTATTGATATGAGTGATTTAAGAATAGAAAAAAAATTTATTTTTGGCAAAGGAAAAGAAAATAATCTAAAATTATCACTATTAAAAAATGGATTTTCAGAAATTTTTCAACCAAGACAAATAAGCTCAGTTTATTTAGATACTTTAAATTTTGATTTTGCAAGGGACAATATTAACGGTGTAAGCAAGAGAAAAAAGATAAGGTTTAGGTGGTACAATAATGATTTAGGAAATATTTATTTAGAGGAAAAAGCTAAACAAAACTTTCAGGTTAATAAAGTTATAAAAGAAATAAATGCTGAAATAAATAAAGATTACATTGTAAGAGACTTAAAGAAATACTTTTATGAGGTAAAAAACAAATTTAATTCATTTAATTATCGATTTGTTTTAAACGTTAATTATTTAAGATCTTATTGGATCTCTGATAATAAAAAATATAGAGCGACTATTGACCAAAATTTAATAGTAAATCCGATTAATAATTTGTCATTTAATTTGAATCTTAATGAGACCATCTTAGAATTTAAATTTTCACCAAAATACGAGTCTTCTTTTAGAGATTTTTATTATAAAAAAAATTTTAATTTTAGAGCTAAAAAATTTTCTAAATATATTCAATCTTTCAATATTTTAGAGGACTCGGGTTTGATTAATTAATTTTTTTCCACATAAAAAAAGTTAACAAATAAAAAGATATTACGCCTACAAAATAATCCCACTCTAAAGCATGTTTAAGATATTTTAAATTTATTCCATAAAAATCATCACCCGGTAAACTAATAATTGGAATACTTATAACAGCTACAATAATAAGAATACTTACTAAAAATAATTTTAATTTTAAAACATTTAAATTAATAAATTTTGAAATTTTATTCTTTAATGAGTACAAAGCTAAAACTAAATATGCTTGAGCAACTATTTCAAATATTATGAATACGAACATAATTATTCTTCTAAATAATTTATAGAAATCGTTATCAAATTTTACTCCAAGAAAAATTGAGTGGATTATAAGTGCTATTGCTGAGGCAATACCAAAATAAACTATTTTATCTCTATATTTATTAGACTCATCAAATTGTTTGATTATTTTTCTATTATTAAGCCAATAGATGATTAAAAGAAATGAAGTTAAAAACATAGCTGGTTTAAAAATTAAATAAGTCGGAAAATATCTTGCTGTTCTGCTAATGGACACGCCCCCATCAATGTAAGGGAATGGCATGAAAATTCTATATTGATCCTCTATTAAAAAATGGAGTTGAGTAGTGATTATCAGACAGGCATTAACTGCAACGAAAGGTATAATAAAAACCCAGATACTTATGGATTTAACCTTGTTGATTTGTTCCATTGAACTATTTTTTCTTATTTTTTCTCTTGGCTCTTCTTTTTTTAGAGCCTTGTTTTCTTCGGCCTCTATGTTTTTTCGGGTAACCCATCTTTTCCTTTAGTTATAATTTAATTGAAATTATCTGCGGGATATAGCATTGTCTTTAATAGTTATCAAATTTTTTATGTCAAATTCATTCAAAACTTTTTTAAAACATACAGCTAAGGATTTCCATAATCAGTCAGTAAATCCACCAGTAGTTAGAGCCTCAACGATTATTTTCAAATCAATGAAGCATATTAGAAAAACACAAGCTAAAGCTAAAAAAAATCCTACTGGAGGCCATTACGATTACGGAAGACAGGGAACATCCACTACTTATATTTTGCAAAAAATTTTGACAAAACTTGAAGAGAGCTATCATGTATTTACAACACCAACCGGTTTTGGAGCAGTTTTTTTAGCTATATTTAGTGTAACTAGACCTGGAGATGAAATCATAGTTGCAGATCCTGTATATAGCCCAACAAGATTACTCACAGAAAAATTTTTAAAAGAATTTAATATTAATACAATTTTTTATAATCCAAGTGATTTAAAAACATTAGAAAAAAATATTACAAAAAAAACTAAATTAATTTTTGTTGAAAATCCTGGAAGTAATACTTTTGATTTTCAAGATTTAGGCAAGATTCTTTCAATTGCAAAAAAGAGAAAAATTTTTACAGCAATTGATAATACTTGGGGAACTCCATATTTTTTAAAACCTATTAAACTTGGTTTTGACATGTCAATTGTTTCAGCAACAAAATATTATTCAGGCCATTCAGATGTTATGGGGGGAAGTTTAGCAGTTAATAAAAAAGTTTTTTCCAAAGTATATAATGCCGAAAGAATTACTGGTTTAAGATTAGGACCAGATGATGCTTATTTAATTACTCGTGGATTAAGAACTCTTGATGTTAGATTAGATCGTCATAGAGAAAATGCAAAAAAAGTAGCTAACTTTTTATCTAAGCATAAAAAATTCAAATTATTATATCCCTATAAAAAAAACTCTAACAACTTTAGAATGTGGAAAAAATATTATTCAGGGGCATCGGGTCTTATGGGTTTAAAAATAAAATCTAATAATATTAATTCTGTCAGAAAATTTGTTAATGCTCTTAAATTATTTGGTTATGGCTACAGCTGGGGTGGTTTTGAAAGCTTAGCACTACACCAAGAATTTAGAGAAACAGGAAATAGAAAATATTTAAATTTAACTAAAGATGAACACCTTGTAAGATTACATATAGGTCTTGAAGACCCAAATGACTTAATTGCAGATATTAAACAAGCATTAAGACATTTAAAATGATAACAGAAAAATTTTTTCAATCTAAAACAGCAATTGTAACTTTGTTTGCTGCATGTTTTGTTGTTTTAATCTCCTTAGGTGTAAGACAAGTTTTTGGTTTATTTTTTGTTGATTTTAATGAAAGCTTAAAAATTAGTAATACAGCATTTGGATTTGCTATTGGAATTCAAATGTTAATGTGGGGTTTGACTGGTCCAATTTTTGGAGCAATAGCCGATCGTTATGGTGGTCATATAGCTATAATTTCAGCATTTATATTTTATACTTTGGGTATTTATTTTTTATATACTGGTCCAAATACAGGAATCTTTTTTCAAATTCACATGGGTTTATTAATTGGAATTGGTCTAGGTGGTACTGCTATTAGTATTCCTATGTCAATAGTTGGTAAGCATTTCCCACTATCAACAAGAACAATTGCAATGAGTTTTGTTACTGCTGTAGGATCTTTTGGTTATTTTTTATCTCCAATTTTTACAAATTATTCATTAAAAGAATTTGGTTGGAATTATACTTTATTTGTCTTTTTTTTATTTTTACTTTCAGGCTTATTTGCTGCTTATTTTGTCAGATCTCCATCTAAAACTGAAAGTGTAGAAAAAATATCAGACCAAACTTTAAAAGAAGCTCTCTCTGAAGCTTTCAAAACAAAAAGTTATATTTTACTTGTGTCAGGCTTTTTTGTTTGTGGATTTCATATTACCTTAGTAGGAACGCATGTACCAAAATATGTAATTGATAGAGGTTTAGATGATTGGACTGCAGCCGCTATTTTATCATTGATAGGTTTTTTTAATATTTTTGGTTCATTATTGAGTGGATATCTTTCAGCAAAAATGAGCAAGAAAATTATTCTCAGTGCAATTTACTTTTTAAGAGGTATATCAATAATTTTATTTATATTCACACCAGCGAGCAATCTGACAGCTTTTATATTTGGGGCAAGTTTTGGTTTTTTATGGCTTTCAACAGTTCCAGCTACAAGTGGAATTGTTGCTCATATGTTTGGGACAAAATATTTAGGTCTTTTATATGGAATTGTATTTTTAAGTCATCAAATAGGATCTTTTTTTGGTGCATATTTAGGAGGTTTATTTCACGACCTTTATGGGTCATATGATTATGCGTGGTATTTAGCAATTGCTTTATCTGTATTTGCAGGAATAATTCACTTACCGATTAAAGAAGAACCGGTCTTGAGATTAAAAACAGAATAACTTGACAAAAAAAAATCAATTATCAGAGATACATAATTCCGGTAAACCCTATATAATTTATAGAGTTAAAAAAGGATTTGATCTTTATACAAACTTTTCAAAAAAGATTATTCTTAATAATAAAAATATTCATACTTTCCTAAATAAAAAACATAAAAAAAAATCATCCTCAACTGATTTATTTATTGGTTTTTTTGGTTATGAATTATTGAATAATTTAATAAATGTAAGTGTACCAAAACAAAAAGATATAAATTTTCCAAAAGGTATCTTTTATAAACCAGAAAAAAAAATTTCATTTAAAAAAAAATTAGAATATCGAAATAATAATTATAATGAAATTTACAAGTTTAAAATTAATATAAACAAAAAATCATATACAAAAATATTTAATAAATTTAAAAAAAAAATTAAAAGTGGAGAAACATATCAAATAAAGATATGCACTAAATATAAAACAAAATCCAAGATAGATCCCCTAGATTATTTCGTAAGATTATCAAAGACTAATTTAGCTCCAGAAGCCTTTATGATAAGAGATAACAATTATTCTATTATTAGCTGTTCACCAGAAAATTTGTTAACAAAAAAAGGCTCAATAATTTCAACTAATCCAATTGCTGGAACAGTTAAAAAGACTAAAATTATGAATAAAAGTAAAGCTCTTAAATATTTTAGAAAAAATATTAAAGAGACGAAAGAACATAATATGATTGTAGATATGGAAAGAAACGATTTATCGAAAATCTGTAATGTTGGTTCAGTTATATTATCAAAAGAAAAGATAGTTGAGGAATATAAAGACCTTTTTCATTATGTTAGCTTAATTAAAGGTAAGTTAAAAAAAAATGTTAAAAATATTGATATAATTAAAGCAATGATGCCTGGTGGATCTGTTATAGGATGTCCAAAAATAAGTACTCTTAATCTTTTAAATAATCAGGAAAAAGAAAATAGAAATATTTATACAGGTAGTTTCGGTTATATAAAATTTAACGGTGATATGAGATTTAATATTATAATTAGATCAATCTTAAATTTTAAAAATGCTTCAGAAATCTCCGTAGCATCTGGTGTAGTCATAGATAGTAATGCAAGACATGAATTCAATGAAAATTATATAAAGGCAAAAGCTTTAATAGATTTATTTAAATGATTTACGTAATTGATCACAAGGACTCTTTTACACATAATGTTGTTCATCAATTTTCTTTATTTGGTAAAACTGAATGCGATGATTATAAAGAAATAGATAAAAATAAACTTGAAAAGGCATCAGTAATTGTATTTTCACCTGGTCCAGGAAATCCAAAACATTATCCTAAAACCTCCAAAATTTATAAACGATATAAAGGTAAAAAAAAAATTATCGGTATTTGTTTAGGTTTTCAACAGATATTGTTCTGCGAGGGAGGTAAAATAATTGAGCAAAAAAAAATTTATCATGGATTCCAGTCAAAAGTAAATGTAACTAATAAGAATTCATTATTTAAAAAAGGTCAAATTTTTAAAGTTGGTCGATATCATTCTTTGAAGCTTAAAGAACCTTTCAATAAACAAAATTTTGAGATAACTATGAGATGTTTAGAATCAAATGTAGCAATGTCATTTGAAAATAAGAAAGAAAAAATTTATGGATTTCAATTTCACCCAGAATCTTTTTTAACAATCAATGGTAACTTACTCATTAAAAAAATCCTATCAGCTTAAAAGTTTTAAAGAGACGACTTTTAAAGATCTATGGGGTGATCATGGCATATTTACTACGATGTGGATATTCGGCAAACCTGCTAAGATCTTATTTTTTGATAATCACATAAATAATTTAATTGAATCACTTAAAAGCTACAGAATAATTAAAAAATCTATCAAAAAAGACATAATTAAATTAATAAATAAAAATTTATATGAAAATAAAAAATACAACCATTTATTAAGAATAGCTTTAAATAAAAAAATCATTTCAATTTCTTTGAGAAAAAGAGTTGCCCCAAAATTAAATTTTAATTTGAAATTAATTAATTTAAAGCGGGAAAAGCCTGAATTTAAAAATTTAAAATATAAAAAAATTTTATCCCATCTATCTAAAATGGATAATTCTAAATCGGATATTGGTTTAATATATAATAAAAAGATTCTGGAGACTGGGACTTCAAATTTATTATTTATTAGAAATAAAAAAGTTTTCGCACCAGTAAAAGATCATTATGAGGGTAATACTTATAAGTTTTTTAAAACAAAAATTAAAAAAATAATTAAAAAAGATATCTTATTAAAAGATTTAAAAAATTACGATGAAATAATATTAATAGGCTCTGGTAAAGGGGTTGCCTCAGTAAAAACAATTAAAGAAATTAATTGGAGAAGAAAAAATCTTAATAAGTTTAAAGTTTTTTCAAAATATTATAAATCTGCGATAAAAAGTTGTAAAAAACATAAATTTTAGAAAATGAGAAATCCAAATAGTCCTTGTTTGTTTTGTAATATCAAAGAAAGTGGATGTGCCTATAAAAATAATTTAGCTTATGCAAGTTACGATTCTTATCCAGTTTCTGAATATCATTGCCTAATTATTCCCAAAAGACATATAAAAGATTATTTTGATTTATCTAAAGATGAATTAATTGCATGTGATGAATTAATCAAAACTGTTAAAGAAGAAATTTTAAGAAAAGATCAAACAGTAAAAGGGTTTAACTTAGGAACAAATATTGGAAAAGTTTCAGGTCAATCGATTCTACATTGTCATTTTCATTTAATTCCAAGGAGAGAGGGTGATGTTGAGAATGCTCAGGGAGGAGTACGATCTGTGATCCCTAATAAACAACATTATAAGAGGGATAAATAGGTTGTAATTAAACCTTAATAAGTCATAGTTAATAATTGATCTATTTTTTTTTATGGATTAGACATCTTTTAAATTAATTAAAAATAAAATAACATAAGGCGGATATGTTAAATACCAATCCATTTTCTACTTTAGCTGAAATTATAAGTCCTATTGCTATGCAAGGATTCATTATCGCAATGGTTATGTTAATTGCAGTTGGAACTATAATTCAGATGATACATCATAAAAATCTTACATATTTTTTTAATAATGCAAAAAAAGCAAAGTTAGCTGCAACTAAAGAATTGGGTATTGGGGAAAAAACAACTATTATTGCAAAGACAACTGTAGTTGATATTGGAACAACTTCAGAACTAGGTTTTGGTAAAAGAAGACTTGCTCATGTACTGGGGATGTACGGAACAATTTTATTTTGGATATCGTCTGCAGTTTTAGTTTTTTGTTATACAGGGGTAGATAAATCAAATTCTGAAACATGGTCATTTATTTGGCATATAGGTGCTATTTTAACTTGCTTAGGTGGATATTGGTTTTGGTTTTTTTTAAGAGTGGATGTATCTGCAGAAGCACATCCTTGGTATAGAATTATTAAAGCAGATTTATTTGTATTAGCGTTACTTGCTTGTTCAACATTTGGGTTAGCATGGTCTTACACTCAATTTAATGGTCAAATAGGGCTTTCATATTTGTTCTTAACTCTGTTTATTGCATCAAATTTAATTTTATTTGGTGGAGTTTATTGGTCTAAATTTGCACATATGTTTTATAAACCTGGGGCTGCTATTCAAAAGAATTTAGCTGAAGCAGATGGTTCAAGAGATAATCTACCACCTCCTGCAGATGCACCTGAGCAATTTGGCCTGGGTATAAAAAGAGAAGAGCCAAAACACTATTAATATGTTAATGAAAAAAGGAGAAAAATAAAAATTATGTCAACATTTGTATACATGACAAGATGTGATGGTTGTGGTCACTGTGTCGATATTTGCCCATCAGATATCATGCACATTGATGAAAACATAAGACGTGCAAAAAATATAGAGCCAAATTTTTGTTGGGAATGTTATTCATGTGTTAAAGCATGTCCTAATCATGCTATTGATGTAAGAGGTTATGCTGATTTTGCTCCTATGGGTCATAGTGTTAGGGTAAGAAGAGAAGAGGAAAAAGGTACAATCTCTTGGAAAATAAAATTTAGAAATGGAACAGAGAAAAATTTTGTTTCACCAATAACAACAAAACCTTGGGGAAAATTTATTCCAAAACTTGCTGAAGGTGACACTCCTAATCAAGGAGAGATTAATTCACAAAGACTATACAGCGAACCAGAAGGATTAAATACTAATCAAGAATTACCTTCTGTTCCAAAAGACTCTTTTAAGAAGGGAGTTTATTACTAATGGCTAAACATAAAACTCATTTTGAAGAGTGTGATGTATTAGTTGTTGGTGGAGGAATGGCTGGGACTGGTGCTACTTTTGAAGCTAGACACTGGGGCAGAGATTTAAAAATTGTTTGTGTTGAAAAAGCTAACATTGATAGAAGTGGAGCTGTAGCACAAGGTTTGTATGCGATTAACTGTTATATGGGAATGCAGTGGGATGAAAACCAACCAGAAGATCATGTTAGATACGCAAGAAATGATTTAATGGGAATGGTTAGAGAAGATTTAGGTTATGATATGGCTCGTCACGTAGACTCAACTGTTCATATGTTTGATGAATGGGGACTCCCTATGATGAAAAATGAAAAAACTGGAAGATATTTAAGAGAGGGAAAATGGCAGATCATGATACATGGTGAAAGCTATAAACCAATCGTTGCAGAAGCTGCTAAAAAATCTGCAGATAAAATTTATAATAGAATAATGATCACCCATTTATTAATGGATGAAGCTCAAGAAAATAGAATTGGTGGAGCGGTGGGATTCAACATGAGAACAGGAGATTTTCATGTATTTAGAGCAAAAACTGTAATAGTTGCAGCGGGAGGTGCATCACACATCTTCAAACCTAGGGCTGTTGGTGAAGGTATGGGTAGAACTTGGTATGCACCTTGGAGTAATGGCTCAGCTTATGCTTTACCTATAGCAGCTGGTGCAAAAATGACTCAAATGGAAAATAGAATTGTATTATGTAGATTTAAAGATGGATATGGTCCAGTAGGTGCATACTTTTTACATTTAAAAACGTATACACAAAATGCAAATGGTGAGAATTATGAAAAGAAATGGTATGAACAAACAAAAGAGTTAGTTGGTGAATATATAGATCATCATCCAACACCAACTTGTTTGAGAAATCATGCGTTCATTCAAGAAACAATGGCGGGTGGTGGACCAATACAGATGGTTACAACAGAAGCTTTCCAAGATCCACATTTAGAAACAGTCGGTTGGGAAAATTTTTTAGGTATGACTGTTGGGCAAGCAGTAGTTTGGGCGTCTCAAAATATTGACCCAAAATACACAAATCCAGAATTAACAACATCTGAACCATACGTAATGGGCTCACATGCTACATGTTCAGGTGCGTGGGTAAGTGGACCTGAAGATTTATCTCCACCAGAATATTTCTGGGGGTACAACAGAATGTTAACTATTGATGGTTTGTTTGGTGCAGGAGATACAGTTGGAGGAAGTGCACATAAATTTTCATCTGGTTCTTTTACCGAAGGTAGATTAGCTGCTAAAGCAGCAGTTAAATATATAGAGGACAAAAAAGCTGATGGAATAAATGTCTCTGACAAACAATGTGAAGATTTTAAAACTGCAGTTTATAAACCTCTAGAAACATATACTGTTGCACAAAATGAAATTACTGGCGGAACTGTTTCTCCAAGCTACATATCACCTATTCAAGGTTTACAAAGACTTCAAAGAATAATGGATGAATATGTTGGTGGAATTGCTACAAATTATATGACCAATGAAAATATGCTAAAAAGAGGTTTAGAATTATTAGCTTGGTTAGAAGAGGATTTGGAAAAAGTAGGTGCTGAGGACTACCACCAGTTAATGAGAGCTTGGGAACTAAAACATAGAGCTTTGACCTCTCAATGTGTAACAGAACACACTTTATTTAGGGAAGAAACTCGTTGGCCTGGATATTATTATAGAGGTGACCACATGAAATTAGACGATGATAATTGGCACTGTTTAACAGTGTCAAGAAGAGACCCTAAAACTGGTAAGTTCAGCATGGAAAAAGTGCCTGTTTATCATATAGTTGATGAGAACGAGAAGAAGAAAGCCTCTTAAATATATATAAAAAGTAGAACATTCATGGATCTTTTAGCTAAATCTGATGAAGAGATATTTGAAATAGGCAAACCGTTTTGGGAAAATTTAGTTAAATCATCAAATCTAAAGGATTATGGTGGTTTTACTCGAGATTTCTCTACTCAAATGTTGTTTGGAGCAAATGAAGTTGAGCTTGGAAAACAATGGGCAAATAATGAACTTATTACTAATCTTAATGAAACATACGAACCTTTTGGTACTCTTAGAAGAGGCGAGCATATAACGATACTCATCAAGCAAACTAATAAAAAAATACCAGGAGAGTTCTTAGGAAGACTTGTTATTGGAGTTGAGGATGGAGTGATAAAGGTCTTTGGAGCAACCATATATTAAATTATAATTTGACAATTTTTCCACTAGGTGTATTGAGGAATATAGATGCACCTTTCAAATATAAAAATCCTTAATAAAATAATGAACAAAAAAACAACTTTTATTAAAACTGGGATTTTTTCAGCTATATTAGCTTGTTGGGGTGTTATCTTAGTTGGAACTTTTATAACTTTTAAATAAGCTATACTTAAAGTTTTATATTTTAAATGGATGTCTTTTTACCAATAGCACAAGTATTAATTAATCCTGTTGAAATACTTTTACTAAGTGCAATCGTAGGAGTTTTATCTGGTTTATTTGGAGTTGGAGGGGGATTTTTAATGACTCCTTTTCTTATCTTTATGGGTGTTCCTCCTGCATACGCTGTCGCTAATGAAGCAAATAATATTTTGGCAACTTCGGTATCTGGATCCACAACTCATTATTTAAAAAATACTTTAGATTATAAAATGGGTTTTATGATTGTAATTGGAGGTTCTATAGGAACTGCTTTAGGTATTTATACTTTTAGTTATTTTAAAGGAATTGGAAAAATAGATACCGTTATTTCTTTAGCTTATATGTATATATTGGCGATTATTGGCACATTAATGCTTGTAGAGAGTCTTGGCGAAATTGATAAAGCAAAAAAAAATATTGTAGAAAGAAAAAAATTACACGTGCATTACTGGATACATGGACTTCCTTTTAGAATGAGATTTCCAAAATCAAAATTATATGAAAGTGTATTTACCCCTATCATAATAGGACTAGCAGTTGGTTTTATCGCTGCAATAATGGGAATAGGTGGTGCATTTATATTAGTACCTGCAATGATTTATATAATTAAAATGCCAACAAGATTGGTACCAGGTACTTCTTTATTTGTAACAATTTTCGTTAGTGTAATTGTTACTTTCTTACACTCAATTAATTATGGTTCAATTGACTTAATGCTAGTTGTTATGCTGGTGGTTGGATCAATAATTGGAGTTCAAGTTGGACAAAAACTTGGAGAACAAATTGATAGCTCAGGATTAAAAGCTTTATTAGCAATTTTACTATTAGTCGTTGGAATAGTTATTGCTTATGACACTTTTTTTGCTGAAGAAATTCAAAAAGAAACTATTAAAGTAGTAGACCAAGATTTAAACTTCTTTTCCAAATTTATTAAAGAATTTTCAAAAGATATGCCATTTTTTTATGGATTATTTTCTATCTTATTTGCAGTCTCCCTTGGAATTAGTGCAGCTTTTATAAGAAGATCTATTTCAAATTTTAGAAAAAAATACTTCAATAAATCTGTAAAGCAAACTAAATAAAAAATTTTAAATAAATTTCTATTGTTAGAATACTGATAATACCTACAGTTAACATTGCTATAAACCCTACTATGAATGGTTTATAACCCATACTTTTAATATCTTTAAGGTTTGTTGATAATCCAATAGCAGCCATAGCCATTGTTAAAAAAATTTTTGAAAAAAACTTAATAAAGTTAATTATTTCAATCCAAATATTATTATAAGCAACAAAAAATTGATCACCTATATTTCTCAATATAATCATTGCCACAAAACCTAGTACAAAATAAGGAAAGATATTTATAATAGAGTAATTTTTTTCTTTAACTAAACCTCTGTTATATAAATAAGCAAACAGTGGGATCATTACAATTAAAAAAGTATTTCTAATAAGTTTTGTTACTGTTGCTATATTTAATGTTTCAGGACTATTGAATTGTTGATCATAGATTAAACCAGCAGCAGCAACTTGGGAAGTCTCATGAATAGCAGTTCCTAAAAAAAGACCTGTAAATAAAGAATTTCCCTCAAAATAAAAATTTGCAAAATATGGGTATAATAACATTGATAATATTCCAAATACTGTAATGTTTGCTATTGCATAGGATACTTCGGTTTTATTAGCTTTAATCACAGGTGCTGTAGCCATTATTGCTGTCGTTCCACAAACAGTGCTTCCTATCGATATTAGATATGCCATCCTTGTGGGTATTTTTAATTTTATTATTAAGAGCTTTATGACAAGTAAAACACTTATTATACAAATTACAATTAGTGGTATTGCAATCTTACCAAAGTTTAAAAATTCAAATGGTTTAAGTTGAATTCCAAGACAAATAATACCTAGTTTTAAGATATATTCTCTTGTAAAGTTTAAACCTTTCCGAAAGCCATCACGAACTTTAAAAATATTTCCAAAAAAAATACCCAGAAGAATTGCAATCATTGCAGTCGATATAGGACTTTTATCATAACCTAAAAGTTCAATACCAATTATATTGTTAAAGCCCTGTGAAAGAGAGTAAAGAATAAATGCAAGAATTATACCTGGTAATATTACCAAATACTTATTTAGAAACATTTAAAATTTTTTTAAATTAGGCGCTTCTATAAAGTTTAGTCATAACAAATTCTTTATGACCTAAAGCTTCAGCGCAGGTTAATCTTCCATTCGCTACTCTTAGAGTAGTTTCAATAAGCCTGTCTCCCGCTTCAGACATGTTCATTTCTCTTGAAAGAATCTTAGATACATCACAATCAATGTGTTCGCCCATTCCTTTTACTGTTAAAGGATTTGCAGTCAATTTTACAACTGGCTCAATAGGATTTCCCACAATATTACCTTGTCCTGTTGGAAATAAATGAATATTAAAACCTGCTGCTGCTTGCAATGTAACACATTCAGCTGCTGCTGAAGAGGTATCCATAAAATATAATCCTTTACCTTTTTTGGGTTCTTCCGCAGGCTCTAAAACATCAACAAATTTACAGTTTCCAATTTTTTGAAAATTACCAAACGCTTTTTCTTCAATAGTGGTCAAACCACCTGCAATATTTCCTGCTGTAGGTTGACTTTCAGAAAGATCATCTGTTGCTTCTTTTAAAATAAAATCATTATAAGCGCTCCAAGTTTTCATAAATTTATCAGAAGCTTCTTTTGTAGCTCCTCTTGTTGCACAAACTTTTTCTGCACCTGTAAGTTCTGAAGTTTCACCAAAACATAAATGCACTCCCAATGGCTCAAGTTTATCCATTAAATTCCCAACTGTTGGGTTAGCAGCAAGACCCGAGGTAGTGTCTGACTCTCCACACTTAACTGAAATCCATAAATCGCTAATTGGACACTCTTCTCTCTGTTTTTCAGATGCCCACATTACAAATTCTTGAGCTTTCTTGGAAGCCTTCATGACCGTACCAATATCTCCAGTACGTTCTATATGAAATCCTTCTACCGGTTTTCCAGTTTTTGCAATTCCATCAACGATTTTTTTTGTCCATTTAGGCTCAATACCAATTACAATTACTGCAGCGACATTTGGATTACTGCCAGTTCCTATCATTGTTCTAAAGTGTAATTCTAAATCAGCTCCAAATTGAAGTCTCCCATACGAATGAGGAAGAGCTATTGTACCTTTAATATTGTTTGCAACAGCCTCAGCACATGCATTTGATATATCATCTACAGGAAGAATTATTACGTGATTTCTTGTTCCAGCTCTGCCGTTCTCTCTTTTATAACCTAAAAAACTCTTTGGAATTTCCATTTATTACCACTTCTTTGTTTTAACATTGTGAACGTGAACATGTTCACCTTTTTTAATTGATTTAACCACTTTACCAATATCATGTCCATATTTAAGAATTGTGTCACCCTCTTTAAGGTCAACCATAGCAATTTTATGACCTAAAGGTATTTCATCAACTGATAGAATGTTTGTTGAAGTGTCATTTTCCATAATCCAGCATTTACACTCTTGTTTTGGAGTAATTTTCTCGATTACAACCACCCCAACATTGTCTTTTTCGTCATGAATAATGATGTCTGTAGCCATAATAATAGTGTCGATTTGTTTGTTTGAAATTTTTAAAATCTTATATATTAATCACAAAAATTAACAAATAGTTTTTAAAAAATTATTTCACTTACTAGTTTAGAAAGGCCCTACTAATGACAAAAATGACAACTGAGGAAGCTTTTGTAAAAGTTTTACAAATGCATGGTATTGAACATTCTTTTGGAATTATTGGATCAGCATTTATGCCTATCTCAGATATTTTTCCAGATGCAGGAATTACTTTTTGGGATGTAGCTCATGAAACAAATGGTGGATTAATTGCAGATGGTTACACAAGAGCAACAGGAAAAATGTCTATGGTAATTGCACAAAATGGACCTGGAATAACTGGTTTAGTAACACCAATTAAAACTGCTTATTGGAATCATACACCTTTACTCTTAGTAACGCCCCAAGCTGCAAACAAAACAATGGGTCAAGGTGGTTTTCAAGAAGTTGAACAGATGAACTTATTTAAAGACATGGTTTGTTATCAAGAAGAAGTAAGAGATCCGTCAAGAATGGCAGAAGTTTTAAATAGAGTTATTGAAAAAGCTATTAGAGGTTCAGCTCCAGCTCAAATTAATATTCCTCGAGATTATTGGACACAAGTAATTGATATTGATCTTCCACCAATAGTAAGATTAGAGAGACAAGCTGGTGGGGTAGATGCAATTAAAAAAGCTGCAGACTTATTATCAAAAGCTAAATTTCCTGTAATACTATCTGGAGCAGGTGTTGTTATTGGTGGAGCTATTGAGGATTGTAAAAAATTAGCAGAAAAATTAGATGCACCTGTGTGCTCAGGTTATCAACACAATGATAGTTTTCCGGGAAGTCACCCATTAGCAGCAGGACCTTTAGGCTACAATGGATCTAAAGCTGGAATGGAGTTAATTTCAAAAGCTGATGTTGTTCTAGCTTTAGGAACTAGATTAAATCCTTTTTCAACTTTACCAGGTTATGGAATTGATTATTGGCCCAAAGACGCGAGCATCATTCAAGTTGACATGAACTCTGACAGAATAGGTTTGACTAAAAAAGTTACAGTTGGAATATGTGGTGATGCAAAATTAGTTGCGCAACAATTGTTAGCTCAACTTTCACCAACTGCTGGGGACACTGATAGACAAAAAAGAAAAGATATCATTCATCAAACTAAATCAGCTTGGTTACAAAAACTCTCAAGTTTAGATCATGAGGATGATGATGAAGGCACAGTTTGGAATAAAGAAGCAAGAGAGCGAGATTCTGACAGAATGTCTCCAAGACAAGCATGGAGAGCAATACAAGCTGGAATGCCTGATGATGTAATTATTTCAAGTGATATAGGAAATAATTGTGCAATCGGAAATGCTTATCCAACCTTTGAAAAAGGAAGAAAGTATTTAGCACCAGGATTATTTGGCCCATGTGGTTATGGATTTCCATCAATCCTTGGAGCAAAAATTGGTTGTCCAGATACACCGGTAATAGGTTTCGCTGGCGATGGAGCTTTTGGAATAAGCATGAATGAAATGAGTTCATGTGCAAGAGAAGAATGGCCAGCAATTTCAATGGTAATTTTTAGAAACTATCAGTGGGGAGCAGAAAAAAGAAATACTACATTATGGTTTGATGATAATTTTGTTGGAACAGAGCTTGATCCAGAATTAAGTTATGCAAAAGTTGCTGATGCTTGTGGTTTAAAAGGTGTAACAGTCAGAACAATGGAAGAAACTACTGCAGCTATAAAACAATCTTGTGAAGATCAAAAGAAAGGGATTACCACTTTTATTGAGGTAATACTTAATCAAGAACTCGGTGAACCTTTTAGAAGAGATGCTATGAAAAAACCTGTTAAAGTTGCTGGTATAAACAAAGCTGATATGAAACCTCAAAAATCTTTAAATGGATAATATCAAGACAGGCTTTAACATAAATTTTGCATAGTTTTTTTTATAGTTTTTCTACTTATTACAATTTATTCTCTCATAAATTGAATTAGATTAATTCATTATGAGATATTTAAAAATCATCATTTATAATTTTTCTGTATTTCTTTTTTTAATAGTTCTTCTTGAGGTCATATTTGGATACTGGTTTAAAAAAGAAAACTTCGGAATTTATATGAGAAAGGAACGAAAAATTAATTGGCAGACCACATCATCATTTTATGGAAAAGACTATAATTTTTTTTATAAAAGAAATTTTTGGGGATTTAGAGGAGAAGAATTTAACCCAAAGGATATAAAAGTAATTTTTGAAGGTGGTAGTACTGGAAATCAAAGATTTACACCAGAAAATTTATCAATCGTTGGTTTATTAAATGATAGTTTTAAAAAATTAAATTATGATTTAACAATATATAATGCGTCAACTGATGGAAAGTCAGTTAGCGGATACATTAATGACTTTAATTTTTGGTTTACTAAAATACCAAATTTTAATCCAAAATATGTAATTTTTTATATTGGAATAAATGATAGGTTTAATAATTTGAACAGTAAGGATTTTTTAGATAATAAAATAAGTGAACAAAAAATCGATCAATTAAAAGATTATATAAAAAATAATAGCTTTTTTTTTGATAAATTTAAGTTAATTAAAAATAAATACTTTCCAAAAAATACTTTCGCTTATGATTTGAGCAATAATTCACTTTATGAAAATTATGATTATATAGACTATCAAACAGCATTAAAAATGCATAAGAATATTGATGAAGAAACCTTAACTTTAATTAAAAATTTTAGATCAAAATTAGAAAAGTTAAATTTAATTATTAAAAATCTTCAAATTAAACCAATTTTTATAAATCAACTAATGTATGATGGCTTGAAAGATAAAAAACTTTTTTTAATAAATAATGAATTAAAAAATTTTGCGTTAAAAAATAATTATTATTTCATTCCTTTAGATGAAATATTAGATATGAAAAAAAATGATTATTTTGATGCAGCCCACACTACTCCACAAGGTTCTAAAAGAATTGCGGATAAAATCTTTCCATTTTTATTAGAATTTTTTAAAGAAAATAATGAAATTAATTAACGATAGTAGTTGCAGCTGGATAAATGATTTAAGTTTAAGACATAACATTAAAACATTAGAAAAAAATGAAAATTGTGACTGGCTTATTATAGGGGCGGGTTATACCGGATTATCGGCGGCAAGAAAATTAAGCCAACTTTTACCAAACAAAAAAATAATATTAGTAGATGCTCAATTAGCTGGTGAGGGTGCAAGTTCAAGAAATTCGGGTTATTTAGTTGATACAACGCTAAATGATGGATTTACTTCTAACAAAGATTTAGAAAATTATAAAAAAAAAACTAATATTTATAAATTGGGAATTGAGGCTGTTAAAAAATTTGTTAAAGAATATCAAGTTGATTGTGATTGGAATGAATGTGGTAAATATTTTGCATCTTCAAATCAAATAGATAATAAAATTCTCAAAAATTTTTCTGAAACTCTTTCTAAATTAGATTTTAAACACAAAATATTATTCAATAATGATCTTTTTAAAAGATTAGGCACTAATTTCTATAATGTTGCTCTTTATACAAAAGGAGGAATTCTTTTACATCCAGGTAAATTGGTTAGAGCAATGATTGACACTTTGCCAGAAAATATAAATCTTTATGAAAATTCATTATTATTAAATTGGAAAAAAGTTAATGGAAAAATTACATGTAATTTTATGAATGGCTCAATCAATTCAAAAAATGTTATTTTTGCTACAAATGGATTTTTAAAATCTCTTGGAATTAAAAAAAATTATAATTTTCCGATAACTTTAACTGCAAGCATGACAAGGTCTTTAAGTGATAAAGAATTCAAATCAATTGGTGAGCCAAAAGAATGGGGGGTTTTACCTGTAAGACCAATGGGTGCAACAATAAGAATGACAAAAGATAGAAGAATTTTGATTAGGAACACAGCAGAAATTCATAGTCCATATAAAATGTCAAAGTTAGATTTAAATAAAAGATATAACAAACAAAAAATTGGAATTAAAAAAAGATTTCCTCAATTACCAGACGATATTATTCAATCAACCTGGTCTGGTATTGTTTCCAGATCAAGAAATGGTTCACAAATATTTGAGAAACTTGATGACAATATATTTGTAGCAGGTTGTTATAATGGTTCTGGAATAGGAGTAGGTACTTTATTTGGTGAGCAAATAGCAATTAAAGCAAGTGGAGAATATACTGAAGAAATTAAAGTAATAGAATCTAGAAAAAAAACAACTTGGTTACCACCAGATCCTTTTTTAACTTTAGGTGTCAAATGTAGACTTATTTATGAAAGATTCAGAGCCAGATCTGAGACATAGATGATTAATTTTTAACAATATTCTTTTATTTAATTTATTTTATATAGTGAGTAGTTTGACCCAAAAGCTACTTTCATATTTTTATTCTCTATATTTTGCGCATCATCAAAACGATTAGTAGCATTTGCATAATAATGAATTATTGATCTTAAACTTCTCAAATATATATAATCTTCCTTAATGTGTGTTTTTTGTAATAAAAAATTTTTCTTAACAAATTCTTTAATTTTTTCATTTTTAGATTGGTGTGACAAATAAAATGGTTTTGTCTCTTCAATTAAGACATAATCAAAATCATTTTTGATATATTCAAAAAATTGATTTAGGTTACTTATTTCAAAATAAGTATAGTTAAAGTAACTAATATCATTT